>NZ_CAMXYY010000005.1 GCF_947253395.1 uncultured Olegusella sp. | reverse complement strand
GCCGACTCGGCTATCATTGGGGCGATTATTGACGAAAGAGTGGTGGGCCCGACAAGGTTCGAACTTGTGACCTCCCGGTTATCAGCCGGACGCTCTGACCAACTGAGCTACGGGCCCAACGCAAGAATGTATCCTATTACAGCCACAAGCCCCTGTCAACAAGAAATTACATTTCACCTTAGATTAATTTTGAATATGAACTATTTTTGAACTTCGTCTCATGGGGTACTATAACCGGTCAATAGAAGGGAATTCGCGTGTTGATTCGTATGGACATAAAGGCAATTGTTGTCGGCGGTGGCCCCATCGCTTCGTTGGTAACTCTCGCACCACGCAAACCCTCTGAGGGTCTTGCTACCGAGCTGCCAATACGTATTGGTGTAGTTGAAGCTACCTCTATTTCTATGGGTATTGCAGCTCACGAAATACGCCCTAAGACCCACGATCTTATGCTTTCGGTACTTGATCGCCTAGAAGCAGAACTGGTAGGGGTCGCTATCGTTGCTGTGCATGGAACTACTTTTTTTGCAAACCTCATGTTGCGTGACCATAACGGCCAAACTTTTGATGTGGACAGTCGGCCTTCTGATGCAATCGCTTTGGCTGTGCGCGCTGGGGTACCTATCTATGCGGATGATTCGGTACTTGCTACAGCAACAATGCCTGATTTTGACGCCGTAGAAAAAGAAGAAAAAACTCGTGAGCTTGAGGAATTCCATGACTTTGTTGAAAGTCTCTCCGCTGACGATTTCAACGAGTAAAAGCTTCTTTGCTGAGTAAAAAAGGAGCAAAAGGCACTTTTATCCCTTTGTGGCTGCGCATTTATACGTTGGATATCTTAAGCTTCAATTTTTCAAAGAACCCGCCTGACGTCGCTCGTGCCCGAAAGGCGGGTTCTACCCTATATAGTACAAACTATAAGCACAATAAAAAAGGGTGCCAAATAGACACCCTTAAAGCTTATTCTTCGTCGTCAAGAAGATCTTCGTTCAGCTGCTCTTCGCCACCAATGTCAACTGGTTCTTCATCGTCAGCATCACGTGCACCAGCCGCCGCTAAATCGAGTGTTGCCTGCCCTGCTACCGCCGCGCGAGCTGCTTTTTTCTTATGAGCAACCATACGGGCTACCGCAGAAATACGATCACCTTCAGCAAGGTTCATCACCTTAACACCAGTAGTTGCACGGCCCAGTCGCGAAACATCGGTTACCTTGACGCGAATCATCACGCCAGCCTCTGTCACAATCATGAGTTCGTGTTGAGGACCTACTACACGGCAACCCACCAGGGCACCCTTTTTCGCATTCATTGAGATGGTAAAGACGCCTTGGCCACCGCGATTGTGCAGCGGGTATTCCTTGATTGGCGTGCGTTTACCATACCCCTTCTCGGTGATAACAAAGAGATCTCCTTGGCCGTTGGAGATTTCCATACCCAATACCTTGGCTTCTCCACGCAGAGTAATACCTTTTACGCCAGCGCTCGCACGACCAGTAGGACGAACAACATTCTCATCAAAGACAATAGTTTTACCAAGGTCAGAGGTAAGAATGACCAACTCACCCTTACGAACACGACGAACACTCACAAGTTCGTCGCCATTCTTTAGGTTAATAGCAATCAGCCCGTCACGTCGACTGTTGTCGTAAGCACTCATAGCAGTCTTTTTAACCATGCCTGACTGCGTTGCAAACATCAGATACTCATCAGAGGGAAATGCACGACAGACCATAACAGCTGACAGGCGTTCACCCTCAGACAACGTCTTAATAACATTTGCCAAAGCAGAACCGCGCGACTGACGCGAGCCAAGAGGAAGTTCATGCACCTTAAAGCGATACACCTTACCTTTGTTGGTAAAGAACATCACATAATCGTGGGTTGAGGCAACAAACAAATCCTCAACGAAGTCACTTTCTTTAAGCGACAAACCCTGAATACCCTTACCGCCACGCTTTTGACTACGATAGGTTGCTACAGGCAAACGCTTGATGTAGCTACCGTGAGTAACGGTAACAACCATATCTTCTTCGGCAATAAGGTCCTCAACGTCAAGATCTTGAGCGCCTATCTGAGAAATCTGAGTACGCCGCTTATCAGAGAAACGATCGGAAATCTGACGTAGTTCGTCTTTGATAACGCTCAAAATCTTGTCATGGTGAGCAAGCAAATCTTCAAAGTAAGCAATACGACCACGAAGTTCCTCAATCTGGGCCACAAGTTCCTCGCGTGCAAGACCGGTCAAGCGGCGTAGACGCATTTGAAGAATTGCTTCTGCTTGGATCTCATCAATGCCAAAACGCTCGTGCATGCGAGACTTTGCTTCAGCATCGTCATGAGAGCTGCGGATAATATGGACAATCTCATCAATATTATCGACCGCAATAAGCAGACCCTCACGAATGTGCAAATCTTTGCGCGCTTTTGCAAGGTCATACTCAGTTCTGCGCGTCACTACATCAACTTGATGGTTAATATAGTGTCCGATAATCTGGCGCAGGGTCAGAGTACGAGGTACACCATCTACCAGCGCAATATTGATGACATTAAAGTTTGATTGCAGCTGGGTACGTTTGTAAAGGTTATTGAGAACAACCTGAGGCACCGCGCCGTTTTTGAGATCAAGAACGATACGCATACCCTTGCGGTTGGACTCATCGCGCATATCGGAAATACCCTCAATACGCTTTTCGTTAACCTGCTGGGCAATACGTTCTTGAAGTGTACCTTTGTTTACCTGATAGGGAATCTCAGTTACTACAAGGCGCTGTCGGCCGTTTTTACGTTGCTCAACATGAACCTTTGCGCGCACCGTAATTGTTCCTCGGCCAGTTTCATACGCATCATGAATACCATCAGTACCCATGATGGTGCCACCTGTAGGAAAGTCAGGACCTGGCAGTACCGTCATAAGTTCGTCAATACTTACGTCAGGATTGTCAATCATCATGCAGACAGCATTGGTAACCTCTGCAAGATTATGAGGAGGAATGTTGGTCGCCATACCAACAGCGATACCTTGACTACCGTTTACCAAAAGGTTAGGAAAACGAGCAGGCAAAACTGCAGGCTCTTGCAGTGACTCATCATAGTTCGGCTGAGAGTTAACTGTTTCTTTATCCATGTCGCGCAGCATTTCCATCGCGGCATAGGTAAGGCGGCTCTCGGTATAACGCATTGCTGCGGGAGGATCACCGTCGATAGAACCAAAGTTACCGTGACCATCTACCAGCTGCAGACGCATAGAGAAGTCCTGGGCAAGACGCACCATCGCGTCATAAATTGAAGAGTCTCCATGAGGATGGTATTTACCCATAACTTCACCAACAGTCCAGGCGGACTTTTTGTGAGGACGGGAAGGCACAATATGTGCCTCGTTCATAGCATAAAGAATACGACGCTGAACGGGCTTAAGGCCGTCTCGAACATCAGGAAGAGCACGGGCAACGATAACTGACATCGAATACTCGAGAAACGATGTTTTCATCTCGGTGGCCATATCAGCGGGTTTGAGTGTGCCACCATGAATATCTACCAAAGAAAGGCGTGTACCCGCCTCATCAGAGATGGTGGGATCAAGACCTGCTCCTCCACCAAGCGTTGGGGTGACCGATGGATTGTCTTCGTCATAATCTTCTACGAGATCAACGTCCTCATCGTTGTCTTCTATTTCTTCAATATTTTCATCCTCATAAGAATCATCGTTGGTCAAATCAACAAAGTCGTCCTCAGGAGGAGTGTTGTGATTATCTGCCATAAAACCTAGGCCTTTCTATCAGGCGTGTTTGGGTGTGGTTCTCTCAACGAGTCGTGTATTAGATGTCGAGGAACCTTACATCCTTTGCATGCGTCTGGATAAAATCCTTACGCTTTTCTACTTGAGTACCCATCAGATCGGCAACTGCACGCTCAGCTGCCATACCATCTTCGATAGTTACCTTAAGTAAAATGCGATTTTTGGGATCCATAGTGGTTGTCCAGAGCTGCTCGGGATCCATCTCACCTAAGCCCTTGTAACGCTGAACGGTATATCTGCTGGCATCCTCAAAATTACTTGCTTCAAGTGCTAATTCTTCATCAGTATAAATATACTTTCCGCGCTTTTTGCCCTTGGGCTTCAGCTGGTAGAGCGGCGGTTGAGCAACATAGATATAACCTGCATCAATCATAGGTCGCATAAAGCGGTAGAAGAAGGTAAGCAACAAAATACGAATATGTGCACCGTCAACATCAGCATCGGTCATGATGACAATCTTGTGATAGCGTGCCTTTGAAATGTCAAACTCAGGGGGTACGCCTGTACCAATTGCAGTAATCAAAGACTGAATTGTCTCGGAACTCAGTGCACGATGCTCTTGTACACGTTCAACATTCAAAATTTTTCCGCGTAAAGGAAGAACTGCTTGAATGGAGCGATCACGAGCCGATTTGGCAGATCCTCCTGCAGAATCGCCCTCAACAATAAAAAGTTCTGTCATCTCAGCATCGCGCACAGAACAATCGGCAAGTTTACCAGGCAGACTTGCACTTTCCAGCAGACCCTTACGTCGTGTTGCTTGACGTGCTTTCTGAGCAGCCATACGACCTTTAGCAGCTGAATTGGCTTTTTTAAAGATCTCTTTTGCTTGGTTTGGGTGTTCTTCAAGATAGTCGGCCATACCTTGAGAAACTACCCTATTAGTCAAAGTACGCATGTAAGAACTGCCAAGCTTTGACTTGGTTTGACCTTCAAACTGTGGGTCGGGAAGCTTGACCGAAATAATAGCCGTTAAACCTTCACGAAGGTCATTACCTTGGAGATTGGGTTCTTTGTCTTTGAGTAATTTATGAGAGCGTGCATAGTCATTTACTACCTTTGTGAGAGCAGTTCTAAAGCCTTCAAGGTGCATACCGCCCTCTTCAGTAAAAATATCATTTGCAAAACTCATCACGTGCTCGGAATAGCCTTGATTCCACTGAATTGCAACTTCTACCTCACCTTTTTGACTAAAAGGAGCATCTGGGTCAGATTGACCCTCGATATATATGGGAGTTGAACATCTCTCAAGCACTTTTTGCTCGTTGTTGAGATACTTAACAAAGTCTACAATACCGCCGGCATAGCAGAATTCCACAGTACGCGGCATTAATTCACGCTCATCTATCAAAACAATCTTGAGATTTTTATTTAAAAATGCCGTTTCTTGGAGACGATCACGCAGAGTATCAAAGTTAAATGTTGTGGTCTCAAAAATCATGTCATCAGGCCAAAAGGTAATAATGGTACCTGTGGCTTTGGACTTAGCTATTTTTTCCATCTTTTTGGTAGTCTTACCACGAGAAAATTCCATCTCAAAGATGCCACCATCGCGCTTAACCTGTGCAACAAGGCGCTTGGAAAGGGCATTTACCACAGAAATACCTACACCATGCAAGCCACCAGAAACTTTATAGGCATTGTTATCAAATTTGCCGCCTGCATGCAAAATAGTTAGAACAACCTCAAGGGTTGGCATTCGTTTTTTGGGATGATTGGCAACAGGAATACCACGACCATTATCCTCAACCGAAATAGAGTTGTCGGGATGAATGGTAACTTTAATTTTGTTACAAAAACCAGCCATCGCCTCGTCTACAGCGTTATCAACAATCTCCCAAACAAGATGATGAAGACCAGCTGTACTTGTCGTACCAATATACATACCAGGACGCTTACGAACAGCTTCAAGACCTTCAAGAATTTTTATGTCTGTTGCTTCGTAGTTGTTGGTGGTATCGTTTTTTTTGTTCGTGGGCACAAGTCCCCCTTCCAGGGTCGAGACATCCCTTTTATATTACTCCATTTATGTATGGTTTCTCTCAGGCTGGAAAGAAAATCTACTTATTTCTACTTTTACATAGTTCTTTTAGGCACTCAGATGCTCAGTGCTGCCTTGTTATTATCTTGTAAGGGTAAAAGGTCATAAAGGGGCAGTATCTGCCCTAAATCTGTTCAGCAGCTATATCCTCATGCCCTATTTTTTATCAGAAATGCAAGCATTGCTTGCTGTACTTTTTCTTTTAATTCTAGAGAAACTTCAGCTGTCACTTCATCTACATATGCAAGTTCAGATGGACTCGGTTGAAGAGCTGATTTAGCACTATATACACTTTTATTTTCTCGAGAGAAATGAGTTTCTGTCGAGCTTGTTCCTGCCACTCTTGAAAGACGAAAATCTATCTGAGAGACCTCAAAACCCCAATTGGCAAGACGTGCAAGATAGAGTTCAGTATTAGTCTTAAAATCTACGAGCAAAACATTTGAGTCGACATACACAACGAGTCGTGGTGCACACCCATGAGTGCGGGGTGGGGCTAAAAATACTGCTTTTGTGTGAGCACGTTCACGGTCACCGTTTGCTTCATTCCAAGCCTGGATTGCTCTCTTCAACTGACTTGCACGAGAAAATACATTCGCTCCCAATACTTGCTCAAGCAGATGACTAACCTCAGTAGGCTGAAACCGTGGATCTTCAAGACGAGCATATTCTTCATAGTTAGGATTCAAAATGAATAACCTCCGCTCGCTCGAGTAATTCATCGCTAAAATATCCCAGATTTGTCGTCGTAACGACCGTTTGAATATCATTTTGGACAAAGTTCACTACCGCTAGACGGCGCTTTTCATCAAGTTCACTCATCACATCATCAAGAAGTAAAAGAGGGGTCGATCCTACAATCTCCTTTGCCACTTCTACTTCAGCCATTTTCCAAGCAAGCACGACCGAACGTTGTTGACCTTGTGATCCAAAGCTACGTGCGGAACGTCCATTTATCTCAAACAACACATCATCACGATGAGGACCAATAAGAGTCTGTTGACGCCGGAGATCATCTGCTCGTGATTGTTGAAGCGCAAGCGTGAGTTTCTCCACTAATTCATTTCTTGTCAGTCTTTCCACTTTTAAATCATTATCTTCTTTTTGAAAAAGTGAAGAAATATAGTGACAAGACAGTTTTTCCCCATCAGAGATTTTTTTATAGATGGGAATCATTTTATTGCTAAGACGTTGAAACATACGGAGCCGTGCATCAAGAAGAGATGCTCCACCAAGAGCAAGTGAAGCGTCCCAAGCATCTAAGAGCGAAACATTAGGATGTATATCTTTGAGGAGACTATTTCTCTGCTCAACTGTACGTTGGTAGGCACTTAATAAATTGGCATATCCTACTGCTGCTTGCTTACCAAAATCATCCAATTCATCGCGGCGTAGGCGAGCAGAGCCTTTTATCAAAGACAAATCATCAGGATTAAAAAGAATAGACATAAGAGAGCGAGGCATATCCCCCGCTTTACATGCTTTATTGTTCGTAAAAAAACTTCGCCTATTTCTTTTGACCTGACACATTACATCGATAAGACGTCCATCACCTGTAAGCTCTGCAGCAATCTGTGCACTATCCATATCTTGTTTAATTAATTGTACAGGCATAGGTTTACGAAAAGAACAACCCGCTGTAAGCAACTGTAAGGCCTCAATAGTATTGGTCTTTCCTACAGCATTCGGTCCCACAAGAACCGTTACCCCAGGAGAAAAAATAAGTTCTTTTTCTTTAAAACTACGCCAATCTTGCAGTTTTAACCTATGTACTTTGAGTCCCACGTATATCCCTTAAAGTCTGACAGGCATCAAGAGATAGAGATAATTAATAGTGCCATAACTCTTAAAGACACCCGGACGCATAGAACCTTCAAGTTCTAAAGACAATGCATCATCATCGCCTACAGCACTCACACAATCAGAAATAAAGCGATGATTCAAGGCGATAGCAACATTTTCGCCTTCTGCTTCAACACTGAGCGTCTCGTGAGCCTCACCTTGATCAGGTGCAGATGCAGTCAGCTGCAGTATACCAGCGGCAACATCTACATCAAAGCGAACAGAAGGATTAGTAGTCGCCACCACTGATACCCTTCGAAGGGCTGCGTTGAGGCTCTGGGTTGAAAGTTTAAGTTTGGTGGTACAAGACGATGAGAGCAGCTGTTTATAGTTGGGGAAATTCCCTTCAATTCTGCGGGAAATAAAGGTAGTGGTACCAAAGACAAAAACTACTTGATTTTCAGTAGTACCAATCATCAACTTGTCAGTCATTGTGGGTAAACTTAATACCTCATGAAAGGTAGCTCCAGGAACGATAACTGAAAATTTTTCCTCTTCTGTTTTGATGTGAGTATCACAAACCGCTAAACGATATGAGTCAGTAGCTACCAAACGAATAGTGTTGTTATCAACTGTTAATTGAATGCCTTGCAAGATTGCACGGGACGTATCTCTTGACGCCACGCGATATACCTTGTTGACCATCTGACCTAAGGTATCACTGGGTAACTCAAGAGATTTTTGTAACTCAAATTCGGGAAATTCAGGAAAATCGGCAGGTTCAAGCGCATGAAGATTAAAATTCGAGCGGTTACAGCTGATAGTCAAACCATGCGGGGCTGCATCAAAATTAACTGCGGCATCTGGAAGATTCTTCACAATGTTTGTGAGCATCTTACCTGAAACAACTGTTTCTCCTGGCTCCTCAACATTAGCTGGAATCTTATGACGAATTGAAATCGTGAGATCCGTTGCCTGAAGAGTTAAGGTACCTTCTTCAGCTTTGAGATATATTCCCACAAGCACAGGGAGAGTTGAATTTGTCGCTAAACCTTTTGAGACTACTGAGAGAGCTGTATCTAATGCAGACTGACTAACCGAAAACCTCATCTCAAACCTCCCACAGCTGAGTACTTATATATCTATATAAAATAAAAACTAATAGCATTAGTAATGCTTGTAGAAAAGTCGAAAACCTCATAAGTTGGCAGCATAAAGCTCATTTTTTCTAGTTGTGGATCATAACAATTTTTCAACATCATCAACAGAAAAATACTTTGAAACCAACATGAGGCATTTTTTTGACTTCTTCAAACCTTTCTTTAACGTAGTTTTTTACAACCTTTTTTTATGCTTTGTCACTAATATCATTTTGGAGCGAGTCAACGCGGTCATGAAAAAGGCGATCTTTTGTTTTTATATCTTCAACCCACGCTATGGAGTGTTTGACCGTTGCATGAGTACGATTTCCGAATTTTTTGCCAATATCTGCAAGCGTGTTGTCTGTCATCTCCCTTGTGAGCCAAATAGCTACGTGACGTGGTTCCATCAATTCTTTATTTCGCTTTGAACCAACTAAATCCTCATGAGAAATATCGTAATAGTTTTCCACAGCTTTTTGAATGTGACTCACCGTGACAATCTTTTGCCCTGTAGGCCATTTTTGTTGAGAAGCACGAATAACATCTTCACGGCTGAGTGCTCCCCCGCGACTCTCTTTTTGATGAGCAAGCATGAGAAGTGACTGTACGAAACCTTTGATCAGTCGAATAGAAGTGCCGGCACGGTCAGCCATTAAACGACGGAGGTCTTCAGAAATTGTTCCATCCATACCCTGAATATGTTCTTCCGACGCATCAGAGCGCATACTCTCATAAAAGGCGTTAACGAGGTTGAGTTTGAGCTCATAGTCAGGTACCTGGATAGATACGGTGACACCTGAATCCATACGGCTCGTATCACGCTCATCAAACTTACTTTCACCCATACCAAGTTGTGAGGGACTGCGATCAGCTGCTAATACAATTTGCTTACCGTGACTTACTAACGCATTAAAGGTTTCAAAGAAGAATCTGATAGTACCTGCAGCGGTTTGCATATTTTGAATATCGTCAATGATAAGTACATCGACATCCTGATAACTACGGGCCAAAGCAGAGCGAGGAGGTGCAGAAGGATCGTTCATTGAGGTGCGGTAATCTTCAACAAACTGCGATGCTGAGCGATAAACACAAAGTCGCGTGGAATCGTTAGCAGCAATATAATTTTGGATTGCGCGGAGTAAGTGAGTTTTTCCTAAGCCACTTTTTCCATAAATAAAAAGCGGGTTGTAGCTCTTATTAATGCCATTTGCGACCTGCTTTGCCGCTTCAAAGGCCAAAATATTTTCTTCACCAGCGACAAAGCGATCAAAGGTGAGTTTTGAATCGGTTTCAGGGATATCCTCCGCCAAAAAATTACTTGGACGCGATTTTTTCTTTGTCACATCCGAAACATATTCTGACTGACTTGGGGTGATAGGAATCAAAGTAGGTTCTGGCTGAGCTTGGGAAAGATTAAGAGCTGAATTTTGGCGTGAGTTATTACGACCTAAATGTACGTCGAGCGTCATGGGTTGAAAAGCAGCAGCACTTAAACATTCTTCAATCAAAGCTTGTTCGCGCTCGATTTTACGGCGGGCAAAAGAAAGCTCAGTTTCGATGATAAGAGAGTCTTCAGTGAGATCTGCTGGGATGCAACTGCGTAACATAGCAAGAGTGGCTGCATTCATATCACGCTCTTTAAGGAGCGTAATGACATCAGCCCATAATGCCTCAGCATCAGTCATTTTTTCCTCAGTCATGAGTCCCCTGTCTAAAAAAATTGTTGAAAAGTACCGCTAGTATAGGCTAAAAAAGACGATTAACCCTCAAAATTGTTGAGAAGTCGGTGAGCTGCTTCAGTTAAGAGCCGTTTTTGGCCACCTCGCTGTTTATAAGTCAGACCACTTTCGTCAAGGGTTTGTAATTCACGTGACCAGGTAGAGACTGAGCGACCATAGGCATTTACCAAATCGGTAGGGCCTACGCTTTCATGAGTTTTTAGATATGCCAAGATGAGTTGTCTTCTATCCGAGATACGGGGATGAGGGGATGTAATGTCTGGCCTGCCATCCTGGACATATGCTTGTGTATAACCAGGATTTATCGGTGCTTGACGAATTTTAGGGCGAGAAAGATCTTCTTTACTGATAGCGGTACCCATAGAAATAGTAATTATAGTGCCACGCGCCATATTATCTTCTATAAGAAGAGATCCACCCTTATCCAAGAGATATTGTTGAACATAAGGCAAGCCAGAACCAACGCCACGAATATATTTTTTCATCTCATCAGTAGCCGATGTTGTGCCGTACTCCATAGCCCGCTCTTTTTCTTTAATGCCAGGCCCCTGATCAGAAAAGCGAATAGTATTACCACCAGGCAAAATAGAGATTGCAGGTTCAATGAAGTAGGCATGAATAAGGTTTTCAACAACCTCGCGAATAACCATAAACGGAATACTGCCACCCTGTTGATGGGAAAGTTGTGTTACCTCTTTTGTTATTTCTTCAAGATAAGCACGTACATCTGCGGGATCAACAATCACTACGCGTGGGGCCGCGGCCGCATCGTCATATACTGCTATCCGTGCAGGAAAATGCACTTCAGAGACAGAAAAAAACCCTTTTTCTTTAGGGTTTTGTTGGGATGGATTCGCAGAAGACTCCACGTTCTCCACGAATGGGTAGAACGCGTGTGACATATGCTCTCCAATCCTTATAGGGCAACAATCAACATTCTTTCTTCCATGGTTGAAAATTTTCATTCAAGAAAAAGATATGAAAGAAAGTTTTCATCAATTAAGAAACACTGTTGATAACCTCTTGTAATAAAAGAAATAATTGCTGAAAAATCATAGCATTTTGCAGATAGTTTTTCACCTTTTAGCACGTTTTTGGAATTTTTCTTTCAATATTTAAAAAAATTTTTCCTGAAAAGAAGTGCGCAATGCAAGGAATACTTGTGGTTTGTTTGACACAGGTGCAGGTAGACCCTACAATTTGAAAGCTCATTTAGTTTTGTCGATTTGGCCGCCTGGCCTTGGAAGGAACATCATGAAGCGTACGTATCAGCCCAACAAGCGCAAGCGCGCCAAGACTCATGGTTTTCGTGCTCGTATGGCTACCAAGGGTGGTCGTGCCGTACTCGCTCGTCGTCGTCTCAAGGGACGCAAGAAGCTCACTGTCTAATTACTGATGGATACCATCAAATCCAAGCAGGAATTTAGTACGGTGTTTTCTTCAGGTCGTCGTTATAAGGGCAGACTTGTAAGAATTACCGTCCTAAAGGGAGATGAAGGCGACCCATCTAAGGTCGCCTTTGTTGCAGCAAAACGACTAGGAAATGCTGTTCATCGCAATAGATGCAAACGTGTATTACGAGAAGCAGCAAGGCTTTGTGGTTTGCCTCGAGCAGGAGCTAAAGTAATTTTATTTGCTACTGACGCTACTGCAGATTCTCATCCTGCAGATATATCTCACGAGCTTTCAGGTCTACTTCGCAAGTCTGGAATATAAGGGATATCCATAATGAAAAGAGCAGTTCTTTTTATCATTGGTTTTTATAGGCGTTTTATCTCTCCCCTTCTCCCAGACGCATGCATATATAGACCAACCTGTTCTGAGTATGCGATGGTTGCTATCGAGCGTTATGGAGTTCTCAAAGGTGGATGGCTTGCACTGCGGCGTATTCTTCGTTGTAACCCCTTTTATAAAGGTGGATTTGATCCTGTGCCCTAAGCGATGCTCGGAGGAAATATGTGGGATTGGTTCGTTAGATTTTTGTACCAAATCTTGGACTCACTTGCCGGACTTACTGGTGACTGGGGTATTGCAGTAATCATATTAACGGTCATCATCCGTATTATTTTGGTACCATTGATGACCAAATCGACGGCATCTTCTGCAAAAATGCAAGCTCTCCAGCCGCTCATGAAGGACATTCAGGAGCGTTATGCGGATGACCCTGAGCGTCAGGCAAAGGAAATGCAGAAGTTTTATGCCGACAACAAGTTTAATCCGCTTGGAGGTTGTCTACCTATTCTTCTGCAGATGCCCGTATTTTTTGCTTTATTTACTGTGGCAAAACAGGTACCTAAGACAGCTCACTTCTTAAGTATTTTGCCGTCGCTTTCTGCGTCTGCAGCATCTACCTTGGCATCGGATGGTTCTTCAGCTGCAGCTATCTATATTTTCCTTGTGATTCTCTTTGGTGTACTAACGCTTGTACCCATGTTGATGAATGCGGGTAATACTCCCGAAGAACAACGCAACCAGATGATCATCATGGGAGTTGGTATGGCGCTCATGATGGTTTGGGTTGGTTGGGGTCTGCCTGCAGCAGTTATTTTGTACTATGACACCTCTGCTATTTGGCAAGTTGTCCAGCAGAAACTCGTGATGCAGCGAGTAATGGATCAGGTCAAAGCAGATACCCAAGCTAAACTTGAAGCTCAAGGCATTCAAAATAATATTTCGGTTGTGAGGCGTGAATATAAACCACGTCAACATAAAAAATCTAAGTAGTTTGCGGTATAGCCGTTTTGTTTCTAGGTATAGATTGCTGTTAATCCAGGTATTTTATTCTGGATAATTGCAGGAGGATTCAATGGAAGAAGAACTTGTGCAGAGCTTAGATACTATGGATCAGTATGCAAGTATCAAAGAGCATTATGAGAGTGGTAGTGCTCTCACTGAGTCCGAGCTAGATACTATCGCTGACATTGCAGTTGCCTATGTACGCAGTCTTCTTTCTTTCTTTGGTGAAGACCATGTCACTATTGACGAATATGAAGGTAATGAAGGCGAACTGATCTTAGATGTCAGTGGTGGAGACTTGGCAGTATTGATTGGACGTCACGGTAGGACACTCGAGGCTTTACAGTCTTTGCTTACCGCGTATCTCAGTAATGTTTTGCACTTTCATTACCCTGTAGTTGTTGATATTGAGGGTTATAAGTCTCGCCGTCGTGCAAAGCTACAATCTCTTGCTCATAATGCTGCGGCTCGTGCTAAGCGTCAGCATGGACGAGCTTCTCTACCCCCTATGTCTGCGTATGAGCGTCGTATCATACATCTCGCACTTGTTGCAGATCCTGAGGTTGCTACTCACTCTGAGGGTGATGACTTTGATCGCCATGTAGTTGTTACCTATGTAAAGAACGGAAAATAAAATCACTACGTATATAAAGCTAGTAAGACCCTTCTTCAGGAAGGGTCTTTTTTTATGGCACAATGTTTTTGATTACGATGAAACTTGAGGTTGTGACAATAATCCTTGTTGCAGAGATTTTTGTCATAAGATATGAGGCTTGAGATGACAGAACAAGATATTCAAATGCTTATACGAGAGGCACGACAATATAATGTGCAGCTGAGTGATGAAGAAGCTAAAAAGCTCCTAAAGCATCTTGAATTTGTTATTGAGAGAAATGAGTTTGTAAATCTCACCCGTATTGTGGATTGGCAGGAGGGTATTGATAAGCACATCCTGGATTCTTTAACTTCTCTTACTGTTCTCCAAAAGCTTGGCCTAACAAAGAAGTCTCACTGTTTAGATATTGGTACGGGAGCTGGTTTTCCTGGTATCCCGCTCTCAATCTGTTCTGAAGCTCAATTTACTCTTATTGATTCCACTACAAAGAAAATCAAAGAAGTACAATACTTTATTAACAAACTTGAACTTGATAATTGTTCTGCTCAGGCAGTACGAGCTGAAGAACTGGTTAAGAATCAGTCAGTCAACTTTGATTTTATTTTAGCTCGCGCAGTGTCTCAGCTAAGTACCCTTATAGAGTATGCATCACCTCTACTTTCTGAATCCAGTTATCTTGTTGTTATGAAAGCGGTACCCTCTGACAAGGAATGTAAAGCGTCATTCTATGCAGCAGATATATGTGGAATGACGTATGTTTCACGTGAAACATTTGCATTGCCTCATAGTGCAGGAACTCGTAATGTTTTTATCTATCAAAAAACAGGAAAAGCAAAACTAAAACTACCAAGAAATGTGGGAATTGCTCAACATCATCCTTTATGTCCAAAAGAATAAAAAGTAAGCGTTTCACGTGAAACAATTAAACAAAAAAGCTCAGATATCCATTACTATAGTGAGTGAAAAATATGTTTCACATGAAACAGTAGCACTTTAAACGAGCGCTAAATACAGATTAAAGGAGGAATAGTGCCTTTTAAAGATGTAAAAAGAGCTTTTCCTGATAGAGCCGCCAAGGTTCTAGCAATCATCAACCAAAAAGGTGGTGTGGGAAAATCTACCACTGCTGTTAATTTAGCAGCATCTCTTGGGGAACAAGGAAAAAAGGTATTACTTGTTGACTTAGATCCTCAAGGAAATACCACGAGCGGCTACGGTATTGAAAAAGATGACCTTACAGAAGATATCTATGATGCACTTCTACAAGATTTTCCTATTGAAAAGCTTGTACATGACACCGTTGAACCAAAAGTATTTCTCATTCCCTCAACAATTCAACTCGCTGGCGCTGAAATCGAACTAGTTTCAGCTATTGCACGTGAATCTATTCTTAAAATGATTCTTTCAGAGATAAAAGATGACTTTGATTACGTGTTTATTGATTGTCCTCCTTCGCTTGGCTTGTTAACCATTAATGCACTAGTTGCATGTGATTCATTACTCATACCTATTCAGTGTGAGTTTTACGCACTTGAGGGTGTTACGAAGCTTCTTGAGTCTATGAAGATGGTAAAAAGTCGGCTTAATCCAAATCTCGATGTTTTTGGTGTTGTAATGACTATGTATGACCGTCGAACAACTCTTTCAAACCAGGTAGTTGATGAAGTACGGAAATATTTTGGGAATAAAGTATTTAAAACGATTATTCCACGAAATGTTAAACTTTCCGAAGCCCCTAGTCATGGACTTCCTGTATCCATGTATGCTCACCTGAGCACTGGATCCCTTGCATATTCAAAATTGGCACGAGAGGTGGTGCGCCGTGGCTAGAAAGTCAGGACTCGGTAGAGGTTTAGAATCTCTTATGGGAGAAGCAAATGCAGAGGTTGGTACTATTCCAACAACGGAACTTCCCTTGAAGGATATAAAACCTAATAAGAATCAACCAAGAAAGAATTTCGATGAGTCTGCATTACAGGAACTTGCAGATTCAATTAAACAAAATGGCATTTTGCAGCCACTTCTTGTACGTAAAAAGGGAACTTACTATGAGATTGTTGCTGGTGAACGTCGCTATCAGGCTGCAAAACGCATAGGTCTTAAAAATCTACCTGTAGTTATCCGTGAGATTAGTGATGATGAAGTTTTTAAGCTAGCCCTCATTGAGAATTTGCAACGTTCTGATTTAAATCCTATGGAGGAAGCGCAGGGATATCGGAAACTTATAGATAGAGATGGATTAACACAAGAGGAATTAGGAAACATCCTGTCTAAGTCACGTTCTGCCATTGCGAATACTTTACGGCTTCTTGATTTACCAAAAGAAGTACAGGATATGATGGCAGAAGGATCGTTAACCGCAGGTCATGCGCGTGCGATCCTTGCGGTACCTAATGAAGACGGCAGGATTAGACTTGCTGAAAAAGTCGTAAAAGATAATTTGACGGTCCGTCAGACAGAAAGACTTGCCCCGCTCTTTTCTGGCACTACAGAGATAAATGTTGTGCATCGCCAACCGACACCTCAATCTTTTAAACGTGCTGCACGGCAGCTACGATTGGCACTTGATACGAACGTTAAAGTAAAGCGTGTCCGAAATAAAAATAAAATTGAGATAGAGTTTGCTTCCGAGGATGATCTAGCGCGTATCGTTGAGCAGCTGAGTCACAGTGCTATGGCGGGTGAAAATCATGAAGAAAGTTAAACTAAGAATCTTGACCTTAGGTATTTTTAGCATCTCTGGCTTTGCCGCTTATCAATTGCTATTAACAGCTGAAGCAAAAGAACAAGCAAAGAAAACGGTGAAAACAATAGCTGAGAGTTTTGTGCAAATAAAAAATTTGATAGAAGCGCGACAAGGAATTGTCGTCGAGGAGTCGTGTCCTGAAAATATAAAAAGAACCCAAGCTCAATGGGAAAAGCTTGGGTTCTAAATAACAGAACATATGTTTGTATAATCGGCCTATGGAGCGTTCTCTATAGGCCGTTATTTATCGTATTTTTGGCGTAGCTGTCCACACGCCGCATCAATATCGGCACCCCGAGAATTACGGATAGTTGCTTCAACGCCAACTTTGTTGAGAGCACGAACAAACTCTTGAGCACGAGCTTCAGACACAGGAGAAAAACGAGAGCCCTTAACTGCGTTGAGCTGAATAATATTGACATGTGCTAGGTTGTCACGACAAAAATCGCAAAGTGCTCCCAATTCAGCATCACTATCGTTAATGCCCTTAATAAGAGCGTACTCATAGCTAGGACGGCGACCAGTGCGATCAACATATTCACCCATAGCATCATAAAGACGCAAAAGTGAGTAACGTTTTACCTGAGGCATCAACATATTGCGAGTACTTTGGACTGCAGAGTGTAGAGAAACAGCCAAGGTAAACTGTTCGGGTTCTTTTGAGAACCTGATAATATTAGGGATAATTCCGCAGGTAGATACCGTTAAATGACGTGCTCCTATACCAGCACCATCAGGGGAGTTAAGCTTGCGCAAAGCAGCGAGGGTTGCATCGTAGTTTGCAAAGGGTTCACCTTGACCCATCATGACTACACTGGTGACGCGGCTACCAAAATCGTCGCGAACATGCATAACCTGTTCATAAATCTCAGCTGAGTGTAAGGAGCGTGTAAGGCCTGCTGCTCCTGTTGCACAAAAAGCACAGCCCATGCCACAGTCTGCCTGTGTAGAAACACAAACAGTAAGACGGCCGCGAGAAGGCATACCCACACACTCGACGGAGACCCCGTCAGAAAAACGCAGTAGATACTTACGGCTCCCATCACTCGAAAGTTGGCGCGCTATTACAGAAACACCACCAAGAGTGCAACGCTCTTTCAGTGCCTCACGTAAAGTCTTTGGTAAATTGGTCATTTCATCAAAATCATGGGCGTTTTTCTCCCAAAGCCACTCCTCAATTTGTTTTACTCGAAAAGAAGCTTGGCCTAGGTTTGTAAGCAATTCCTGTAACTCACTATGGCTTAGGGAACGAATATTCGTTTTGGTTATGGGGTCTTGCATGTTTTCTTGCCTCACAGCTTCGCTTGGCGCCGGTCGCTGGCTTAACAGGAGTATGCTCTTAGACAAACTGCCTGTCCGCAGCGCTTGCGTACGATGGCAGTCTAATGCAAGCGGGGCAGCGTGAGGGTATATGAGGAGCTATCTTCATGGATAAGAGAGATGTTTTGGATAGTCGAGTAGCAGTTCTTGCTGGTGGCTGGTCAGACGAACGAGAGATTTCTCTGGATTCGGGTCGTGCCTGTGCACACGCTTTACAACAAGCAGGCTTTGCCCGGGTTGAATTGTTGGATGTCGCCGAAGATGGATTTGTAGAGCGCCTATCACGTGGCGGTTTTGACGTTGCGTTCATTGCTATGCATGGTCGTTTTGGTGAGGATGGATGTATTCAGGGATTGCTAGAGATTCTTCATATGCCGTATACCTTCTCAGCTGTTCTTGCATCTGCAGTAGGTACCGAGAAAGACATGGCAAAAGACGTATATCGTTCGGCCCATATTCCTTGTCCTGAAGGTGTCGCTCTTGCACATAAGCTCATTCCTACAGAAGAACAACTGAATCAGCTGGTAGAAAAACTAGGCTTGCCACTTTTTGTCAAACCAGCCGCAAATGGTTCAAGCTACGGCATAACTCGCGTCATGGCCGCAAATCAGCTTGCTGCAGCTATTGAGCTTGCCGGCAAACAAGGCGATCGTGTATTGGTCGAGCAATGCATTGAGGGTATAGAGATTACCGTACCGGTCATTGGCAATGCACAAGCTCGCGCACTGCCCGTAGTCGAAATTGTCACTGGTGCTGAATTTTACGATCTCAAAGTCAAATATGAGCCATCCTCAATGCACCATGTGATTCCTGCTCGTCTTGAGGCGGCCGTCTATGCACGTGCTCAAGAGTTGGCTGTTGCTGCTCATAAAGCACTTGGTTGTCTAGGTGCGTCGCGCAGTGACTTTATTGTGCGTGCAGACGGTACCCCCATCATCCTTGAGACCAATACTATTCCTGGTATGACACAGACGAGCCTGCTGCCTGATTCTGCGCGTCATGGCGGAATTGAATTCCCTGATTTGTGCCGCTATTTTGTTGAGTTAGCCTTTGAGGCACATGCTGATATGACAAGCAGTAAGCAAGCGTAAGCAAGATATAAAAACTTGTAATAGAGCTGGAGCCTAGTGTGTCACAATCCCACGAAGAGCTTGTGCGAAACCTGTTAATCTCAGGTACCCCCGAGCGTATCGCACAGAAATACCTTAGCCTTGAAACGCGTGCCAAAAAGGCAAGCTTTGGTCTGCTCGAAGAGGATATGGTTGTACTTGATACCGAGACAACAGGGCTTTCTTTTCGCGATTGCGAGCTGATCCAGATTTCTGCGGCACGTATCTCGGGGCGTGAGATAGTAGAGCGTTTTGATACCTTTGTGCATCCCAAAAAACCTATTCCACCTGAGATTGTAAAACTTACGCATATCACAGCTGCTGATGTCGCTGACGCACCTCAGGCAAAACAAGCAGTCGCCGAGCTCGCGCGCTTTGTTGCAGGACAGCCTGTTTTAGCACACAATGCCGTGTTTGACCGAACCTTTATCGAGAAGGTTCAAGGCGGCTATCAGGTAAGTAATAACTGGATTGATACGCTTGCATTATCAAGAATTGCACTACCACGTCTCAAGTCGCATCGTTTACAAGAAATGGCAAAAGCGTTTGGTTGTGATGCAGTGACGCATAGGGCAACTGATGACGTTGATGCCCTCTGCGGGCTTTGGCGTATTTTACTTTTGGCACTTTGTGATTTACCAAAAGGTCTCTTAGCTTTTTTGGCAGACATGCATGAAGAGGTTGATTGGCAATACAGACCAATAATAAAACACCTATCTCTTGAGCAGGAGCAATCCTTTTTTCATCTTAAAGCTGCACGTATGGATTTGCTTGATAGCGAGTATGTGCAGCCACATGAAGATGCTGCAAAGCTGCTTGAGCTGCACTCACTTGAGGGGAAAGAGATAGAGGCTGTCTTTGCCAAAGGTGGAATTGTGCCACGGATGTATGACAGTTATGAGCAGCGGCCCGAGCAAATAGTTATGGCAAAAGAGCTGGCAGAAGCCCTGTCAAACTCTACTCATCGTGCTATTGAAGCTGGCACAGGAGTGGGTAAGTCCATTGCCTATCTCTTGCCCGAAGCGCTTTTTGCACAGCGTAACAATATCAGCATGGGTGTTGCTACCAAAACAAATGCTCTTACTGACCAGCTGATTTCTCACGAACTACCAGCGCTTGCAAAGGCTCTTCCCAACGGCTTGAGCTATACAAGTCTCAAAGGCTATGAACACTATCCCTGTTTGTTATGCCTTGATCGAGCCACAAGGGGTAATTTGCCTGTAGACGCCATGACTCAAGCTAACAAATCTACGCAGACAAGCGCTTCAGAGATGCTGACAGCGCTTGCAGTGACCTATAGCTACTCTTGTCAATCTCCTGAAGGGGATTTGGACTCTCTCGGTATACGTTGGCGTTTTGTCCCAAGACAAATGCTCACAACGAGCTCATCGCGTTGTTTACGTAATCGCTGTCCCTACTATCCTCATGAGTGCTTTGTTTTTGGTGCTCGCCGTCGTGCTGCAGCGGCAGATATTGTAGTAACCAATCATTCACTGTTGCTGCGTGACGTAGAGGCAGAAGGGCATATTTTGCCGCCTATTCGCCATTGGGTTATTGATGAGGCACATGGTTTTGAAGAGGAAGCTCGTAAGCAGTGGGCAAAAGAGGCTTCTTATGAGGAAATACGTACGTCGTTTGAATTGTTAGGCAACTCACGTACAGGAGTTATCAAAGCTTTATTAGCTAAGGCAGGACAATGCGAAGACCCTGCTTTGTCTATTCGTCTGCTTACAAAACTGTCAGCCATCGCAGCTCGTTCTGCAGTAACGATATCTGCACTTTTTGAGGCGCTTGCTACGCTGAGTCGTTCGGGAAATTCTACTGAAAGTATGTATGAGCGTACGAACATTTGGATTGATGAAAAACTACGTGCAGCTAAGCTTTGGAAAGAGATTGATGCGACAGGCACCATAGCCATCGACGCGCTTGATGAATGTGCACGAGCAGCAAAAGCAGCTGTAGATGTGCTCACAGCATCCGATGCCAAGGCGGGAGCTGAGCTTGCAGAAGCAGTGCGTTTTATTCCCGAGTTGTTTGAAACGCTCAAGCTTATTTTGGCAGGAGCAGACACCAACTATGTCTATTCAGTCGATCTACCCAGTCGCAGGCGCGATGCAGGAACCGAGCGTCTACGTGCAGAAAAACTTGATATTGGTGCAGATTTAGCAACAAGATGGCTTCCCGAGATGAACTCAGTGAGCTTTACTTCTGCAACAATGACCGTGGGTTCTTCTTTTGAGCATTTTAATCGTTCAGTAGGGTTCAATCGTATTCCCAACGCTGCCCATCGCGATGTTCAAATGCACTCAAGCTTTGATTTTGATTGCAATATGGCTGTTGTGGTAGCGCAAGATTTGCCTGCACCAAACGAGCTGGGCTATATTGAGCAACTCTGTGATTTGCTTTTTGATGTTCATCTAGCTATGCGTGGTTCGACACTTACCCTTTTTACCAATCGTCGTGATATGGAAGCGGTTTTTGATAAGCTCAAACCCCGTTTGGCGACTGAAGGTTTGGATTTGCGTTGCCAAGAACGAGGAAGCTCAACCAAGTATTTACGAGATAATTTCCTTAGCAATAAGCAGCAATCATTGCTTGCCCTCAGGTCATTTTGGGAGGGTTTTGATGCGGCTGGAGACACCTTGCGCTGTGTTGTTATTCCTAAACTACCTTTTGCTAATCCTCGAGACCCCTTAGTGCAAGAGCGCGATCTTCGAGAAGAGCGTAGCTGGTGGCGATATTCTCTACCCGAAGCCGTGTTAACCGTTAAACAAGCAGCGGGGCGACTTATACGTACAAAGAGCGATACAGGGGTAGTGGTATTAGCGGATTCGCGTCTTGTGAGTAAGCGTTATGGCAAGCAGTTTATAAACTCCCTGCCTTCCCATAATGTGCAACACCTTTCGACTGACAATGTGGGACGCTTTATTGAAACATGGCGTAAAACTCATGAGGACTACTGAGATTTTGCTTGCGAAAGCAGTTCTTTAGCACAGCGCCTCATAGCAGCACTGAGCTGGGCATTATCTGTCTTAACCTGATTTTTGCAGGCAAGAAGCCTTCGAGGAAGCCAGTTTGAATTTTTATACCAAGGAATACTCGCTCTTATTCGCGATCCGCGACGAGACTTAATCTTGAGCCCTGGCCAACTGAACAGATCAAGACAGTTTTGGTCGTTAAAAACCAGTTCAACCTGTTGTGGTGCAGTCTTCGGAATAATATTTTTGTCCCAGCTTCCTTCAGTAGTGACCGGCATGCTCATTCGGTCAACTCTAAACGAGCGTTCAGCCGCTTTATCTAAGTCAAAAGCATCAAGGTACCAACGTTGTTGCTTATAACGTAAAGCAAGCGGACCAACGTGGCGAGTACTATGCGTGGCAGCAGAGCCACTTATTGCTTGGTAGTCAAATTCCAGGGCGACCTGGGCAACAATGGCTTCAGAGATAGCGTCAAGACGCTCGGAAAAATCTTCTTTCAGAGGGACTGTTGTAGGAGCGCTGCTTGTTTGGGCACTCCCTTTAGGGTAGTACGCCTTGGTAATTTCCTTGCGTATAAAATCTTGGCCACTAAGCCCAATAAGTTCAAAAGCAGCATCTAATGCCTGAGCTTCTTGATGGGTGAGACGTAAGGGACGGCCATGGACCGCGCCAGAAAGGGGACTAAAAAGCTCAATCTCTCCTGTTTTAGTGCTGAGAAGGGGAAGTATTGTTTGAGAGTTCTCTCCGCCAGCTAACATGAGCAGTTTAAGGAGCGTTTGGGTTTGCGCAATTGATAGCCCTAAGCGTGAAGCGACTACCTGGACATTGAGACAATCACCATGTTTTGTGAGTGCTCCCGCAAGCGCTACCAGCGAGCGAGCTTGTTCCAAAGCAGCTTGGTGTTGCACAGCAGCCATTATGCGAGCGCCTCCTTAAGCAGTGTTTTCCAGCAGGACACAAGTTCGGAGGGCTGCTGAGGAATAAGACCTTCGGCTATACTCCAGCGCGCTGCAGCCTCAAGATCAGCTGCTTCTACCGTCCACACAAGACCCCGTTCAGTTGAGGTGTAGGTTCCATAGTTTTGAGCAGTACGTAGTGCCTCTTCTCCTGCAGCAGACCCAAAGAGCAACTGGATCTCAAAACTCTTGTTGCCAATTTGGAAGGGGAGTTTACGCCACTTAGCTACATTAAAGTTATGAGGGATATCATACGTTTTATTACGTAACTCATGAACCTTTAAAAATCGATCATCTCGGAAGATATGTGGCTCTGCAGCTGTTGGCGCTAGGTCTTCATCGAGGTCAGCGGCTACAAAATAGATATGGCCCCGTAAGCCAAATTCGCCATAAATAGCAAGAAGTCGTTCAGTTCTTTCACCCAGGGCTGATACATAGCTCACCTGAACTGGATGGTGTTGAGTTGCAGCATGCAAAAGTATATTGAGCTGCCTGTTTTGCTTGGTAGTAGTAAGAGAAAAACGAGCTGCAGAAACTTTCGAATAATCCGCATCTATCTTTGCTAAGGCATATCGGAGATCATTACTTTGAGGAAACTCTGAATCATCAGCGAGTTGTGACAAAGTCAAATCAAGCGCCAAGAGTTCATCGGGATACAAGCTGACTTCTGTTGCAAATGAAGCTTCATCTGCAACCCACCAACCCTTTTTAGCCTCGTGGAGCAGTAGCCCACACGCAAGCAGACGCTCGCGATCTCTATGAAACTGCCGTCTAAAACTTTCAGGAGAAAGTGTCGGGTAATACTCTTTTTGCACATAAGCAGAGCTGAGGGGAGCAGTTGCATTGGAAAAAGCAAGAACAAGCGAGAGTAGACGCCGTGCAAGCTCCTCATCTGCATTGAGTTCATACGAGGCGTTTTGCTCGTCCTGCTTCTGACTGTCATCAACTTCGTTCATAACGTTTTTCATAGGCGCACCTCCGCTCATATAAGCACCCTACCATGAGCCAAAAAATAAATGTGGTAGAGCCACAGAAAAGCTCTTTTGCTGTTTCTTTAGGGTATTTATTCCTGTGGTTCACATTTGTCAAACGCAAGGGGAGGTTTTTTCCTGTGTAAGACGTATAATTTAGGCATCAATGTGTATTCGTCACCCAAAAAGGATGAGCAGTATGTCAACTTCGCGCGATTATCTGGAGTATCTAAACCAAAAGGTCGATATCGCCCCAGTAAACAGTGAAGAAGAATATCAGGCTGCGAGAACCATTGAGTCTTTGATGCAAAGTCACGGCCTTGAGACACGTATGCAGGATTTTGTGGCGCCCCGTCTCGGACAACTGCCATACCGCATCGTGGGTATTTTGCTGTTTGTTGGTGTCTTCTTATCAGGCTTGTTGGGTACGCCAGCAATGGTTGTGGGTATCCTTTTAACACTCGCTACGTTCGCTCTGCTTGCCTTACATCATGCAGGTATAGTTGATTTGCTGGGTGGCCTGGGCGGCAAGATTCAAAGTCAGAACGTCATTGGTATCCACCGTGCTACAGGTCCGCTGGTGGTCAAAGGCAATCGTCCCATTGTGATTGTTGCCCACTACGATACGCCTCGCGAGAACCTGCTGTGCAATGAGCCTTTTGCACGTTGGCAGCCTTTGCTGCGCAAGTATGCTCCTCAAGCAAGTTGTCTTGCGGTGTTTTTTAGCATTGTGCAGTCCTTTGGTTTTATTCCTTCTGCTGCGCGTCACCTTATGTGGGTCATTGCAATTATTTGTGCGCTGCCCCTGTTGATGATTGGCGTTGCCGATTTGCAGCAGCGCTTTGCTCCTTGTACAGAAGGCAGCAATGATAACAAATCCGGTGTAGCTGCCCTTCTTGGCGTGATGTCCATGGTGCACCCTGGAGATGATGAGGCAACAGGTTATGGTGAGCAGCGCGAGCGGCGCGATCGCGCGGCTGCTGAGCGTGCACGAATTGCAGAGAAGGAGGCTGCTGCCGCAGAAGAAGCTGCCCGCAAGGCAGCCGAGGAAGAAGCGCAGCGCTTGCAAGCAGAGGTTGAGCTTGCAGATGCTGACGCTATGACTGCCGATGAAGAACAGGCAACTGCTGCTCAAGAAGAAGCAGCCCCAGACGCTGCTGGTGTCGCTGACGAAGACGCTGAATATGACGACTACGACGAAGACGCTGAATACGATGGCGACTACGAAGAAGACGAGTATCTTGATGCCGAACCCGCAGAGGATGAGGAACGCGAGGACGAACCAGCATATATCGATGAGCTTGAAGAGCAGGAATCTGAAGAAGAGCCTGTGGATGTTGAGAGGGAAAATGCTGAAGATGATGAAGAGTCATCCATTAAGACTTCAGAGGAGCCGGCACCTGTAAAACCTGCGACTCCCATTGAGCATCTCTATGAAGAACCAATTTCGGCTGCTCGAGTGGTGACACGCGAGGCAAAGACCGAGGAAATTCTTGGAGTCCGGCACGGGCAAGAGACTCTTGAAGCGCTGCACATTCTTCCGGCGAGTTGCGAGATTATTTATAAGCTCTCCGAGACAGTTGAGAATAACAACGATGAGGACACGCAGGAGAAAGATATTACTTCTGACGCACAGTCCTATCAAGATGCAGAGGAGTCCTACGAAGAACCAGAATTTGATGCTGAGGAATATGACGAAGAGTATTACGACGAAGAAGACGATGGTTATCTAATGCCCGATGAGGTCCAGCCGCAAGGTATGGGCGCTCGCATTCAGGGATTCTTTACGCATATAAAAGATAGTATTTCTGCTCACAGACCTCTTAAGTCCGAGCAATATGAAGAGGAGTTGGGCTATGAGGACGCCTCTATAGACGAGCAAGGCTATATTCAGGACAACAATGAGCCTGCTGAAGATGGGTACGCCGAAGATGGCCATCCTGATGAAGACCTTGGATCAGAGGAAGATTTTGATTCTCGCGACAGCGAATACTCCGATGACGAAAATTCCGAACCTGTGACAAGCCAGCGTGATGAGGACGAATACGACGAGTACCAGTATCTCGATGCCATTATCGAGGAAGAAATTCCTGAAGATGAAGATGTTATTGAAGAAGCAGCACCTGAACAAGCTGACGAGGCTTCCGATGATCTTGTTGACGCAAGCGACGAAATAGATGACGAAGCTACTGACGAGGTCAGTGATGCAACCACAGATGAGGCAAGTGATGCAGCCACAGATGAGGCAAGTGATGAAGTGACAGACGAGTCAGCCGATGGTGCCACAGACGAGGGCAGTGACGCAGCCGCTGAAGAGGCAGGCAATGAAGCTGATGATGGGGAAGAGGCTGTAGAGGCTTCTATGGAGACCCGCGTGACGCCACGCATCCAAGAAGATGCCGATGGCACTCTGCCGTTTGTTCCCTTAGGTAAGCTGGCAGATGGCCAAGAAGTTGACGAGCACGCTGATACCAAAGACCCGTCAGGTTTGGATACCTTAGCCACAGACGAGACAGTTGTTTCTTCCAGGCTGTCTGATGCGCAATCCGAGCCAGCCGCCCTTGATGATCCCAACTGGGGTAAGTCTAATTTCAGACCAACTGTAAGCAACGTGGCTCGACGTGCTGTGCTTTTTGACTTGCCCGATCCTTTAGGTGATGAGGACGAAGTTGATCCTTTAGCTGATGAGCTCGAGTCAACAGCAAAGACATCTCGCCGTCGTATGAGTGAGGCTGGTCAGCAGGCTCGCGCAGCGATTGATGCTGCTGCTCAACGTACAAACAACGCGCAAGTAGATGCGCAGGAGCAGGATATCGTGCCTCAATCATTAACAACTTTGCACGCCCCAGCCTCTCAGGAGGAGAAGCCTAAAAACAAGCGTCGGCGTGGCTTGTTCCGCCGTGCCAACAAAGTCGAAGAAGAGCCCGAATCTTTGGGTGACTGGCTAGGCGTTGGTGATGATTACGATGCTAAAAAAGATGGCCGCGCCATTGGTAGCTGGGAACATTTTGATGATGACGAAGGTGGCAAGCCTCGCCCCAACAATAGTTGGAAGGGCGGCGCTACAAGGCGCGAGGGCAAGCGTGCCAACGAAGATGATGTGCGGGTACAAGAAGAGCTCCGCGATAGCATTTTGGCTATGGGTGATGACGAACTGCTTGCCCATGACATCTGGTTTGTAGCACTAGGCGGCTCGTATGCAGACCATGCGGGTATGAAAGCTTTCCTTGCAGAAAATCGTCGTAATGCGCGCGGGTCCTTTGTGATAAATCTCTCCTGTGTTGGTGATGGAGAGTTGACGCTGTTGACTGAAGAGGGCCAGGCAAATTCTCGTAAAGCCGACCGCCGTCTTTCTCGCCTCATAGGTCAGATCGCCGATGATCTTCACATTGAGCTTGGTCGCAGCAAGCACGACTGGGAGGATACTGACGCCACACCTGCTATGCGTGCGAGAATGCGTGCCGCAACAATTTGTGGTCTTACTCCTGATGGTACTTTGGCACTTTCTCAGGTACCCGACGATGATCCTGATGAGGTGGATCCTGCACAAGTCAATTTGGTTGCCGAGCTTGTCGCGGAAGTTATCCGTAGATCATAAGGCTTTGCAGCTATGAGTGTTTAGTTCCTAAGCTGTGAGCACGTTTTGACCTCCAAGCCCTTTGTTTGAGAGCTTGGAGGTTTATTGTTGCTGCTAAACAATAAATTGCGAGCTCGACCAGCGTGTCCCACCCCTAGATGTATGGCAGACCTACACAGGTCTCCACCGCGCAGGCCTGATTTACAAAAAGGTAGGCAAGGCATACTACGCCTAGTTTTTTGTTGGTTTAGTTTTCTTCTTCCGCACTCGACAGCAAGAAACATAGCCTTCTCCTTTTTGTTGGAAAGATGACTCTACACCTGTCAACTTGGATTTAGCTTGGATGATAGCTGCCCGTAACTGCACAAACACTGGATGGTTGCTGATGGCAGTCTGCAAATATCCCGCATCTAGCCCCTGCAACTGACGTGGCAATCACGTGCGTTTGACCGAAAGCTCGCGCGAGTTTCTCTCCTTGTGATAAAATTTCCACGCAATGCGGGCATCGCCAAGTGGTAAGGCAATGGCTTCCCAAGCCATCATCCGCGGGTTCGAATCCCGTTGCCCGCTCCATACATGTTATCGGGCCCTTCGGGGCTTGTTTTGTGTCTACGGTACCTAGGTAAGATAGCTAGATTTTTGGGGCACACTAGTAACGGAAAAGAAGTATCGGAAAGATAGTACAAGAGGGGAGAAGGAGATGCCTGAAATCCCTATGACCTCGCAAGAGTGCAGGCGAGCAATCGAGGGTCTTTCGCAGCAAATTGAAAACTATGCAAAGCTGTTGGTTCATGTGGGCTGTTCGATTAAGCCAGGTCAAGAGTTTGTGGTTTCTACTCCTGTTGAGTGTGCTGACTTTGCTCGCCGTGTAGTTAAAGCGGGCTATGAGGCGGGCGCTGGTCACGTTACGGTGATTTGGGCCGATGATGCGATTACACGCATGGAGTATGAAAACGTCGATATCTCTTGGTTTGAACACACACCCAGCTGGAAACGTGAGCAGCTTAACAGTCTTGCTGAAGCGGGTGCAGCATTTCTTTTTCTTGAGGGCACTGATCCTGCAATATTAGCAGGTATAGATCCTGCAAAACCAGCTGCTGCACACCGTTCACGCAACCTTGAATGTAAATCGTTTCGCGATGGTATGGACTTTGGTCGCAATGTGTGGTGTATCGCGGGCGTACCGGTTGAGGCATGGGCAAAGAAGGTCTTTCCCGAGGTTTCTGCGGAGGAGGCGGTCTATCATCTGTGGGTGGCAATTCTGTCCGTTGCTCGCTCAGATGGCAGTGACCCTCAGGGTGCTTGGGAAACACATAACGCTACCTTTGAAAAGAACAAGCGCCTGCTTAATGCCGCAAAATACGACCGGCTGCGCTATCGTTCTTCTAACGGAACCAATTTAATTGTAGGTCTGAATCCAAAGGGGATTTGGGAGGGCGGTGCAGGTCGTACCAAGGACGGTACAGTTTTCTTCCCCAATATTCCCACCGAGGAAGTCTTTACGACACCTGACCGTATGCGTGTTGATGGTATCGTGTACTCTGCCTTGCCACTGGTCCATGCTGGCCAAATCGTGCGTGATTTCTGGTTGCGTTTTGAGGCTGGTCGTGTTGTTGAGTTTGACGCCGCTGAAGGTAGAGAGGTGCTTGAGCACATCATCAAAACGGATGAAAATTCATGCCGCCTAGGTGAGTGCGCATTAATTTCTAAGAGCACGCCCATTAGGCAGTCAGGCTTACTTTTCTACGATACGCTCTACGATGAGAATGCTAGCTGTCACCTTGCGCTGGGTATGGGCTTCCCCGAATGTATCGAAGGTGGCCTTGAAATGGACAAAGATCAACTTGTTGCCGCAGGTGTCAATCAAAGTGCCACTCACGTAGACTTTATGATTGGCTCTGACGACATGGATATTTGGGGCGTGAGTAAAGATGGCTCTGAAACCCCTATCTTTGTTTATGGTCAATGGTCTTGGGAAAGCTAGAGTTACCACAACACCACGGAGGTATGTCATGCGAGCCTATGAAAGGCTATTAAAATACGTAAGCTACTCAACTGGATCTAATCCCGAAGCGAATGAAGTACCAAGTAACCCGGATGAGTTTATTTTTGCTCGCGATTTAGCTGCAGAGATGGAAACCTTGGGTTTTGTGGATGTTCATGTCGATGAGCACTGTTATGTACGTGGCACTATCCCTGCAAATATTGAGAATTACGATGGTCCTGTCCTTGGTCTTATTGCTCATATCGATGTATCGAACGCAGCTGCTTATACCGATATTAAGCCTCAGGTGATTCACTATACAGGCGGTGACCTCGTACAAGATGCACAGAAAGCTTATGTGGTGCGTCGCGATGACTACCCCTTTTTGACTCGCTATGAAGGGATGGATATTGTAACCTCTGACGGCACCACCTTACTCGGCGCCGATGATAAAGCAGGCGTGTCGGAGATTATGACCCTAGCCGAACGCTTACAGGCTGATCCTACCCTTAAGCACGGCACTATTGAAGTCTGCTTTACTCCCGATGAAGAAATTGGTCGAGGTAGTGATTTCTTTGATGTTGCGGGATTTAATGCTGATGTGGCCTATACCGTTGATGGTGAAGCGTTTGGTGAGGTGCAGGGTGAGACCTTCAACGCATTGAGTGCGACGGTGCGCATCAACGGCTTTAGCATCCATCCTGGTTCAGCAAAAAACATGATGAAGAATGCCTGTCGTATTGCCTGCGAGTTTGATGGTTTGATTCCTGATAGTGAAACTCCTGAGCACACCGAGGGCTACGAAGGCTTCTATCACCTGATCGAAATGAAGGGCGATGTTGAGCGGATGGATTTGGACTACATCATCCGTGACCATGACTTGGCTTTAGCACACAGACGCGCTGAGCACATGCACAGAATCGCTGAGTTCCTCAATAGCAAGTATGGTGAAGGCACCGTTGAGGTCGATATTGAAGAATCCTACAGAAATATGATTGAGATTATCAACAAGCATTCCCGTCTCTTAGAGCTGCCTATTCAGATTTTGAAGGATATGGGTGTTGAGGCAGATACCAGCCCTATTCGTGGCGGCACTGATGGCGCAACGCTCTCCTTTAAGGGCTTGCCTTGCCCCAATCTCGGTGTTGGTGGTCACAACTTCCATGGGCGCAAAGAGTTTGCGGTTGTTCAATCGATGGACTCTGTTGTCGAGCTACTCGTCCGTTTGGTTCAAGCAATTGCCAAGGAACCCAAGACCTTGTAGTAGGTTTACACGAAAAAAATTCATATCAAGCTAGTTGTTCGTATCATAAAAGCCTTAGGCGTGGTAAAATCGCCACGCGTAACAAAACGCAAGGGTCGTTAGCTCAGTTGGTAGAGCAGGGGACTTTTAATCCCAAGGTCGTGGGTTCGATTCCCACACGACCCACCAGAAAACACGAGGTCAGGGCTTCGGCTCTGACCTTTTCTCTTGTCAAAGTGACATATGGTGACAAAAAAGTGACACATAGCGGTAGAGAGGGAAAATGTGTGGTCCAACGCACATACATGCGTTTAGCCAACGATGAGCGAGCGACAACTCCTCAAGAGTGATTTCGGTCCTTTTTTGCATTTCTGTCCGCAAAAGGTTCACTGTTTATCATCCTCTCCTAAAAATCTGAACTCACCACCCTTTGCTCCAGAAAATGTCGAGTAAACATACACACTATTATTGCAATAAATAGCATTTTACCAGTTAATAAAATAAATCAGTAAACTATATACCGAATAGTGTGTATGTTTTTGCGGCCAAAAAACAAAAATCAAATTCTTCAAGGCCGCTCTTTTTGCAGGTCAAAGCGCTAAGAATTAAAGGAGTTTTTATCCTTATGAGTAGAGACACTCATAAACCTGCAGGTAAAAAGGGGTGTTTTTGAATCAGATTTCCCTACCGTGGAGACAGGGCATTTTTTGTATTTCTGTATATAGGTACTAAATGTCGCAGAAGCAGCTTTGCGCCTCTTAAACGCGCTCTGAGCGCTTGGTTTTTAGCAGGAACATCGCCGCATACGCGAGATATGTGTTGCCCTCATAGTCAAACTGAGCTTTGCATATAGGATATGCTGCACTGTCTAGACTTTTCATTTGCTGCGCTAGAATTGATACGCAGGATACCTCGGTGAAAGGATGCAGATGATCGGTCGCTATACCCGCCCTGAGATGGGAGACATCTTTGAGCTTGAGAACAAGTATGCCATCTGGCAAGAAATCGAAGTGTTAGCCTGCGAAGCTCAGGCAGAGCTGGGCGAGACGGGTATTACATCCGAAGAAGCTGCCTATATTCGTGCTCATGCAAAATTTAATCGCGAAGAAGTAGACGCAATTGAGGCAGTTACCAACCACGATGTCATTGCGTTTTTAACTAACATGGGCTCCTATATTGATAGAGATGTTCCCAACGGCGAGCCAAAGCCGAGTCGTTGGGTTCACTTTGGAATGACAAGCTCCGATCTTGGTGATACTGCGCTTTGTTATCAGCTAACCCAAGCTACTGAGCTGCTCATTGAAGATGTGCGTCAGCTGGGCGAGATTTGTCGCCGCCGCGCTTTTGAAGAGCGACACACTCTTTGCGCTGGGCGTACTCACGGTATCCATGCTGAACCGATGACGTTTGGTATGAAGTTTGGTAGCTGGGCGTGGGAACTTTATCGCGATTTACAGCGCTTGCAAGATGCGCGTGCCAACGTTGCCTTTGGTGCAATTAGCGGGGCTGTGGGTACGTATTCTTCCATTGATCCTTTCGTAGAGCAGTATGTCTGTGAGCATCTTGGTCTTACCGTAGACCCTCTATCTACCCAGGTGGTTAGTCGCGATCACCATGCCTATCTTGCGGGTGTTCTTGCAACCACCGCAGCTACTTGTGAGCGTATTGCTACTGAGGTCCGAAATCTTCAAAAAACCGATACGCTTGAAGCAGAAGAGCCTTTCCGCAAGGGACAAAAAGGCAGTTCAGCTATGCCTCACAAGCGCAATCCTATTACGGTTGAGAAGGTGTGTGGTCTTAGCCGCGTGGTCAAAGCAAACGCCCAGGTCGCTTTTGATAATGTTGCGCTTTGGCACGAGCGCGATATCTCGCATAGTTCTGCCGAACGTGTCGCAATGGCTGACTCTTTTATTGCGCTTGACCATATGTTCCAATGCCTCATTCGCATCATCGATGGCTTGATTTTGTATCCAGAGCAAATGAAGGCAAATCTCAACAAAACACGCGGCCTCATCTATTCTTCCAAAGTTCTACTTGCTTTGGTGGAGACGGGCATCACGCGTGAAGCTGCCTATGCCATTGTTCAGCGCAATGCTATGGATACCTGGCATGATGTGCAGCAAGTGCGCCAAGGTCCCAGTTTCCGCGAACGTCTTGCAGCTGATCCCGAGTGCACGCTGAACGCGGAGCAGCTTGACGCGATCTTTGATCCACGAGCATTTCTCAAGCGCTCAGACATTCTATTTGACCGTCTGGAAGATTTGAGCTTTTAGTTTTTGCTGGTAAAAGGGGAGAGACATGCCTTTCAAAAAACGGCCTGGCATTACACGCCGCGGCCTGTTCAAAGCAACTGCAACCACAGGCGTGACTGCAGGAGCCATAAGCATTCTTGCTGGCTGCTCTCATTCCGGCGATGAGGATGTTAAAGCCCCTGTCATCGTAGATAAAAACAAGGCTCACTATGTCATCAATCCTGAAACCAACGAAAGTGTCTACTCTGTTACTGACCTGCCCATTAGCGAGGACAAAACCTATAACCTTCCTCTCGGTAGCGTGCTGCGTCCGGGTGATGGTGATTGGCTTGCAATGACCTCAGTGGGAACCACTTCAAAGCCTGCAATTTTAGGCGCAGCCCTCAGCGTATCTGCGGGTACCGTGTCCAACGTGGTTACCTCTACCGTCACAGACGATACGCCAAGTATTGCAATTTTTGATGTGCGTTGTTCTGATTCGACATATGCTTGGGTCGAGATGGATCTGCTTACCAAGTCTTGGGCGCTCTATGCTGCACCTTTTTCTAACGGTGAGCTTACTGGTACAAGCACAACCCTATGGAAGGTCAACTCAAACTGGGATCCCCCGCGCATGGCGGTCGTTGGAGATAAGGTTATTTGGCAAGTTATGCCGTCCAAGACAAGCACTAAAACCACGGAGAATTCTCGCTGCTACCTATGGAAGCTCGGCTCATCTGAAGCTCGCGTGGTGGTTGAGTCTCCTGGTCGTTTTGCAACAGGCCCTGAGGTTTCGGGCAATACTGTTACCATGTCACCGCGCGTGCATGCATCCAAAGGAGTCTTTTATGGCATTACGGCATATTCCCTCGACGATAATCTCAAAACTATCGTAGACCAGCTAGTGCTTCCCCAAAGCGTAAGCCCTATGTTTGCTGTACGTATAGGCGAGAAATTTGTTTTCTCTATTGAGGCCAGCTATGCTGCGGGTGGTCTTCTTGCATCAATGGGCACTTATATTGGTTCAAGTGATGGATCTTTTGTTGTATTGCCGCGCGAGCCCGCTGCTGAGGTTGCGGGAAAAGATGGCCTCTATATTGTGAAGAGTCGCTCGTCTTACTTTGTTATTGATACGGAGAAAGAGCGCTACTCAGTCCTATCGGCTGCAGATCGTACGGTAGACTATGGTGATTTTCCCGCCCGCGATGGAGAGTGCAAGACCTTCGTCAGCTTTGCGACGGTCAAAGATGCCACAACAGGCTACCCCGCGTCGGTTGCAGTACGTACTTTTCAGCTTTAAATACAGCTAGCTTAAGCTATCGCTTAGAAAAATTCGTAGGATTATTACCAAGGCATATCTTTCCAAGAACGCGCAGGCGTGCTAAGATATGTGGTAATTCTGTGGGTGTTTTGCGAAGATTGGAGCCTCGGACGTGTCTATATCAACCGAGGCTTAACAAATTGAAACTGAGGGGAGCGACATGGCAGCTGATGAAAAGAGGATTCTACTCGTTGAGGACGAGAAGACCATTCGCGATGCTGTTGCGGCGTACCTTGAGCGCGAAGGCTATGCTGTACGTGGTGTTGGCGATGGTCAAAGTGCTCTTGAAGAATTTGAGAAGCATTCGTTTGATTTGATTGTGCTTGACTTGATGTTGCCCAAACTTTCAGGCGAGCGTGTTTGCCGTACCGTCCGTGAAACCTCCAACGTGCCCATCATTATGCTGACAGCAAAAGGTGAGGTAGAGGATCGTATCATTGGCCTTGAGCTTGGTGCGGATGACTATCTGATCAAACCCTTCTCACCACGCGAGCTCGTTGCCCGCGTGCGCGCCTTGTTGCGTCGTGCGCACACCGAAAATGAACCCGCACTTGAGGTGCTTGACTTTGGAGATTTGGTTATTGATATCACGGGCCACAAGGTGCTTATCGACAACCAAGAGGTGGATCTGACGGCCTCTGAGTTTAAGCTGCTCACGACGCTTGCCCGCTTCCCTGGTCGTGTATATACGCGCATGGAACTCGTTGAGAAAGTCCTTGGCTACGATTTTGAGGGTTATGAGCGCACCATCGACTCTCACGTCAAGAACCTTCGTGCCAAGCTGGGTGACGACCCCCGTCATCCCCGTTGGCTCTATACCGTTCATGGTGTTGGCTATAGGTTTGAGGCGCCAAGCAAGTCTGATGACGAGGCGGCGAACTAAGTCTTGTCAGACCTCTTTGACGTAGGCAGAGGTAATGAAAGCAGGTCCCACGAAGATTCACGTCGTGGGACCTACAATACTATGCGTCCCGAACCGCAATCGCGTCCATCAGGTTCATTTCAATTACGTACCGCAGTCCTTTTTGCTGTCACTGCCATCATGACGGCAGTTGTGCTCTCGATGGTACTCGCCTATGTATGGGAGGATCAGTTCCAAGGCTACGCACGTAGTAATATGGAGCGCATTGTACGCTCTACAGCAGATACGCTTGGCGCCCACTACGATCAAGTGGGCGGTTGGAGTGCCGATTCAGAGACTTTCATCAAAACCATCGTTGGTGAATATGGGCAAATTGGTATTTTGGTACAAGACTCTACGGGCCGCAAAATTTATGACAATGCTGACAAAAGCAATAGCAAAGCAGAGCATGAAAAAGTCACCAAGTCTTTGAGTGCGGTGACCGCAAAAGTGAAAGCTAGCAGCGGTCGCGAGGTGGGTACGGTACGTATGTGGGCAAGAGACTCAAGCTCTTTGCTTACCGAGACAGATGCACGATTTCGTACGGATTCCTATAACGCAATTGTATGGGCAGCGCTGATTGCTGTGGCAATTGCCCTGGTTATGGGTGTGTTTTTCTCACGTTCGCTCGTGCGACCGATTAACCGCATTACCTCAACGGCACGCCAAATTCGCAACGGTGATCTTACGGCGCGCACGAGACTTTCAGGGGATGACGAGATTGGTCGTCTCGGTGAAACGTTTGACGAGATGGCAACAGGTCTCGAGCGTGACATCAAGCACGAGCGTCGTCTTACGGGAGATGTTGCCCACGAGCTGCGTACGCCCCTGATGGCAATTCAGGCTACGGTGGAGGCAATGCAAGATGGCGTCCTGCCTGCCGATGAAGAACATTTACAGACAGTGGATGATGAGGTATGCCGGCTGTCTCGTCTCGTTGATGCAATGCTGCATCTTTCGCGTCTTGAAAACGGCAAAACGCGATTCCATCCCGAACATACCGACATTGTTTATCTGGTACGCAGTTTGATATCAATGCAGGAGCGTCTCTTTGCTGGTAAGGGCCTACGTCTTGCTTTTGACGATAAGACGCCACACCACGAGCTTTATGCCGATGTGGATCCTGATGGTATTCGTGAGGCGATCACCAACCTTATGTCCAACGCTATGCGCTATACGTCTGAGGGTGGTTGGGTGTTGGTGACGGTGGAGTCTGACCGCGATGACGTGCTGATTTCTGTGCGTGATACAGGTATTGGTATTGCAAAAGAAGAAATCCCCAAGATCTTCTCACGTTTTTGGCGTTCAGCTGCAGGACGCGAGCGCGCCTCGGGAGGTCTCGGCGTAGGACTTGCTATTACCAAAGGGATTATTGACCTACATAATGGCACCATTTCTGTAAAATCCGAATTGGGGCATGGCACCACCTTTACCATGCGTATTCCTACCGATCAGTCTCGTCATGGTCGCAAGCAGGATTCTACCGAGGAATAGGAATGTTCCACTAAGAAATAGAAAAGCTGCAAAAGGGCTGCGCTGGCTGCAAAAAGGCTGCGCAGCGAGCTGTTTGCAGAACAAGGATGCATTACAAAAAAGCAGGTCAGACGTATTGCCTGACCTGCCGTATATGCTGGTGACCCCGGGCGGATTCGAACCGTCGACACCAGGTTTAGGAAACCTGTGCTCTATCCCCTGAGCTACGGGGCCGTGCGTAAGGGTCATTTTATCACCTGTTGGCACGCAATGCCGTCGCGGCTTTGACCCAAATGGGAACTACTTTGCGTCTTTATCCTTCTTGTTGCGCGTAGACTTCTCGGGAGCGTCCTCATCAAGATATGTCGCAGCATACTGTAAAATGCGCCTGTCTGACATACGTGCGACTTCCGCATCAGCGGCATTGCGCATGGGGCGCACAGAGCGCCAGTCATAGATAAAACCGGCAATAATCAGTGCGTAAGCAGATACCAGCGTAATCACGCTTAGCGTGGCACCAAAGCTACTTTTTTCAGCAGGGAAATAGCGGCTCAGGACCAAAGACAATACTGTCATGCCCATGCCGCCACCAAGCAGGGCCCACCAAATATGCTGGCTGCGTTTATAAGAAGCGTGACCATTCAAGATGGATCGAGCAACGCGCGTGCGCGCATCAGCGATATTGCGCTGGCGGCGACGTTCAGCCTTTTGCTCTTCTTTGGTCATCTCAGACTGAGCTTTCCCCGTCTTGCCGAGCTTGTAATCCTCAGAAGATACAACGCGGACGGCAGCAGCAGCCTCGCGACTGGGCTTTGCACGAGCAGCTGAACTCTTGTATTGACCAAAGCTACTTTTTTTTGCCGCAAGATTGTCTTCTTGTTGATCTGTCTTTGTGTCGGTTGCGCTCTTAGAGAAGGGATTGCCATTGAGTGCGGCTTCTTCGCGCGCGCCGGCTAACGTATCACGCAGTGACATGAGTCTCCTTCATAGGGGTAAAACCTTCGCCAGTAATAATCTGGTATGCCTCTTGATAACGCTTGGAGGTACCCTCAATCACCTTGGCGGGGAGGTGAGGAGGCTCACCAGTCATATCCCAGTTGGCACGCAGCCAATCACGGACGTACTGCTTGTCATAACTTGGCTGAACACTACCAGCAGCATAACCCTCAGCAGGCCAGAAGCGACTGGAGTCAGGGGTAAGGCACTCATCAATTAATGTCAGCTCGCCATCAACCAAACCAAACTCAAACTTGGTATCAGCAATAATAATGCCACGCGTTAAAGCATATTCGGCAGCAGCACGATATAGCGCCAACGAAGCATCGCGAAGCTGAGCAGCCATTTTTTCGCCGACAATTTCTGCACAGCGCTCAAATGAGATATTTTCATCATGGTCGCCGATAGCTGCCTTGGTCGAGGGTGTAAAGATGGGCTCGGGTAGCTGAGAAGCTTCGACAAGACCTTCGGGTAACTTGATACCGCAAACCGTGCAGTCCTGATCGTAGGTCTTTTTACCAGAACCGGTGAGATAGCCGCGCACAATGCACTCAATAGGCAAAGGCTGCGCTTTACGAACAAGCATAGAGCGTCCAGCGAGATAATCCGTATATCCTGCATATTCATCGGGTAGGGCAGCAGGATCAATTGAAACCATGTGATTGGGAATCAAATCCTGGAAGCGCTTAAACCAAAATGCCGAAATGCGGGTAAGAATTTCACCTTTGTAGGGAATCTCGTCAGGCAAGATAAAGTCATAAGCGCTGATGCGGTCGCTTGCGACCATAAGTAACGTATCACCGCAATCATAGATGTCGCGCACTTTACCTTGGGAGTCAGGGCGCATATCCATCGATTCCATGTGAAGATCTCCTTAATACTCAAGCGTAATCATCGTCATTTACGTACCGCATATCGTACAAACGCGCTGATTATACGAGAAATGAGCGCAGAGTTTGTGAGTCTTTTATTTAGTGTGAAGGATCATCACCTTGAGCTGGTCCGGTAGAGACGGTAATGGTGATGGTGGAGCCCACAGAGGCGCTACGACCACCTCCTGGACTCTGGGAGATAACCTTACCCTTCTCTACAGTTGAGCTCGATGCGGTCTCTACACTGACCTCAAAACCCACATCGCCCAGAGCACTCTGAGCTTCTTCTTGGGTAAAGCCTACGACAGACGGAACATCAATAGAAGAAGGACCAGAGGAAACAGTGATGACAATCGTAGAGCCTTTATCGGCCTTTCCCGTGGCAGACTGACGGAACACCACACCTTTAGCAACCTCATCAGAAGCTTCCTCGCGCACATCCACCTTAAAGCCAGCGTTGCTTAAAGTCGCAGTTGCATCGTCTTGACCCATACCAGTTACGTCAGGCACTTTGACCGATTCAACACCCAAAGAAAGCTGGTAGGTAACACTATCGCCGGCTTTTGCCGCAGCGCCCGGTTTGGGATCTTGAGAGACAACTTTGCCTGCTTCTACATCGGGGGAGTAGACACCGTCTCCAGCCTTTGAAACGAGACCTCTACTCAGCAGTGCGTCTTCAGCTTCTTTGGCAGTCATATTGGTAAGATCGGGAACAGATACATCTTCAGCTGGCTTTTCGCCCTTAGAGATAGTGATATTAATTTCTGTATTTTTGGCAAACTGTTTGTTTGCGGCAGGATCTTGGCTCATGACACAACCAGACTCTACCGTGTCGCTGTAGCCCTCACGAACCTCACCCACTTTAAACCAATTTGTGGACTCAATGGTCTCAATGGCATCTTTGCGTGAAAGGTTTGAGAGATTGGGTACCGCCTTGGTGCCACCGCCAGCAAAGATGGTGGTCCAAAGAATCGCGATAACGGCAATAACAAGTGCAATAGCACCCAGTACACCAAAGATAGTGCGACGATTCTTTCGGCGCTCTTCGGCTTCTTGTCGTTCGCGTGCGAGCTCGGTGGCCGAAGTCTGGCGTGCACGCGCAGATGTGGTGCGTACAGGAGTTACACGTTGGGTGGCCGTAGTCGAAGGAGCGCCAATCTGTGCAGTAGCTGTAGCAAGTGGTAATACGGCAGTTGCATTGTTGACTTCCTGAAGCCTACCTGCAAGATAGTCGTGCAACACACGCACTAACTCGTCTGCGCTCTGGAAACGCGCATCAGGGTTTTTTTGCATACACTTGAGAATAATGCCTTCAAGAGAAGGATCAATCGCAGGATTGCGTTGGCTTGGCGGTTGCGGAGTTTCGTTGACCTGCTTGAGCGCAACAGAAATTGCATCGTCTCCATCAAAAGGCACGCTACCTGTTGCAGCTTCGTACATAACGACGCCAAGTGAGTAGATATCTGTGGTGGGACCCAAAGGCTTGCCCTGAGTTTGTTCGGGTGATACGTAGTGAGCTGTACCAAGAACAGAATTATCGGTTGTAAGATGGCTGTTTTTTGCACGTGCAATGCCAAAGTCCATGACCTTGATATTGCCGTCAGGCTGCACCATGATATTTTGCGGCTTGATATCGCGGTGAATGATGTCGTGACGATGGGCTACAGAGAGAGCCTGTGCAATCTGTGAGCCAATCTGAGCAACCTTCTTGCCATCAAGAGCGCCGTGTCTACGGATGCCGCTTTTGAGGTCAGTGCCGCGTAAATACTCCATCACAATGTAATAGGTATCGTTATCTTTACCCCAGTCGTAAACCGAGACGATGTAGGGACTCTGCAAAGCCGCCGCCGCTTGAGCTTCCTGCTTAAAGCGAGCAGCAAAAGACGGGTCGTTGGCATACTGCGGAAGCATTGTCTTGATAGCGACTGTACGGCCCAGCACACGGTCGAGACCGCGGTAGACGACCGCCATCCCACCTGCCCCAACCTTGTCTTGAACTTCATATCGTCCGCCGAGTGTCCTACCTGGCATTTGCAGCTCCTAACTTGCTCGCAGTACGCTTACTGCGTTCTTACATAATCTCACAAGCTTCGCTCTTTGAGCACGAAGCTACGCTACTCACACAGATCAACTGGCGCCCGCCGCCTGTACATTGAGACAAGCAGCAAGCACTTCTCCTGCCACAGTAGTGGCAATGCCGTGAACAGAATTATCATCGACCTGCTCAATGACCACCGAAATAGCAACAGTGGGATTTTTATAAGGAGCAAAACCGATAAACAGCGAGTTAGACCATTTTCCATTGTTAGTTTCAGCGGTACCTGTTTTGCCGGTCACTTGGACTCCACGGATAGCAGCGCCGCCGCCCGTACCTGACTCAACTACGCTTAGCATTGCTTCTTTGAGCTGGTCTGCTGTGGAAGCAGAAAAGACCTTGCCTAGAGAAACTGGCTGAGTCTCAGAGGTAGTTGTACCCTCGTTAGAAACAATGTGATCAATAACATAGGGTTTCATGGCTTCGCCACCATTTGCAACCGCTGCTGCGAGCACTGCATTTTGCATCACCGTGGTGTAGGGGCCATTGTTGCCCTTGTGCTGTCCCACAGGCTGGCCTGCTGCCGCCCAAGCGGTTTCCCATTCGGACATATCGTCAGCTGCGGGCATTGTAGAGGGCAGAGTTGAGAAGTCCTGACCAATAGAGCTGCCATAGCCAGCTGCCTGAGCATAAGAGATAAGATTTTGAGCCCCAATTTGGCTACCTATCTGTGCAAAGACGGTATTGGCAGAGTTTGCAAAGGCAGCCTTAGCACTGAGAGATTCCCATGAATCGTTTGCAAAGTTAGTGACCGCAGCTCCGCCAAAATCCATTGAGGCGGGGGCGGGGTAGGAGGTTTCAAGTGTAGTGCGCTTAAGGTCAAGAGCGGCTCCTAGGGTGAGCGTTTTGAAAGTGGATCCTGGTGCATAGAGTGCACAAGTGGTCCTGTCGACAAGAGGTGAGTTCTTATCGTCAGCTACGATATAACCGCTTTGATCAAAAGAGTAGGTGGGCGAAGAGGCCTTGGCCAATACAGCACCCGTTGAGGGGTCGAGAACAGTAATAGCCCCCACGTATCCTTCGAGCGCACGTTCAGCAGCGCGTTGCATTTGCGAATTAAGGGTAAGCACAACAGACGAGCCCGCATTGGGCACTCCTGCCAGCGAAAGCAGAGCGTTGTGCAGGTTGGAAAAGTCCGCATCACCCTTGAGCGCATCATTTGCCGCAAGTTCGACACCAGTAATCTCTCCGGTGGAAACAAAGCCAACGGTGTGTACCGCAAGAGAACCCTGGGGATGGTTGCGTTGATAGCTACCATCAGCCTGCAAGACCGATTCTGCAAGTGTAACCTCATCGGAAGTCACAATAGAACCACGTTGGACACGACGAGCTTTGAGTGCCGTATGGGTGTTGTATTGATCGTGCTGTAGGGTTTCAGCATGAATGACTTGCACATAGGTGAGGTTGGCAATGAGTGCAGCAAACATGAGGGAAAACACGGAGACAATCACGGTGAGTCGTTTGCCCAAAGCAACACGACCAAGCACGCCAGATTCGGGTGTGAGCATGTCATAGCGTCCACGGGCATGTGCGCCATGCACTACTGAAGAAGCGGTGCGGGCACCGTTGAGAGCAGGATTTGTGCTGGTATTAAATTTAATTGAGTCAGAAGTTTCTACCTGGACGCCGTGCCCGGTACCTTCATCTCCTGCGCGTAGCAAAAGACCAATGATGATAAAGCTAGCCAGTAAAGAACTGCCACCCTGACTCATAAAAGGCAGCGTAACGCCGGTAAGTGGCAACATTTTGGTGACGCCACCCACAATAACAAAAGCCTGAACGGCAATAGCTGCGGTAAGTCCTGCCGCAGTAAATGCGGAGACATCAGAACGTGCGCGCGCCGCAGTAGCAAGGCCACGCACCGCCAGCAGCAAATAACAAATCAGTACAGCGGAGGCACCCAGCAACCCCATCTCTTCTCCGATAGCAGCAAAAATAAAGTCAGATTGAACAAAAGTAACAGTCTGGGCCGCCAGACCCTTACCGATGCCTGTGCCTGTCATGCCACCGTCTGCCAACGAGTAGAGCGATTGCAAAATTTGCATGCCGCTACCCCAGCGATCTTGGGTAGGGTCAAGCCACATATATACACGAGTTTGTACGTGTCCAAAAAACCTAAAGCAAAAAACGCCGCCAATAGCGAGCAACAAAAAGAAGAAAATGACATAGCTTGGACGCCCGGTGCAAACAAAAAGCATGAGCACAAAGAAACTAAAGAACAGCAAGGCGCTGCCTAGATCGCGTTCAAAGACCACGACCAAAAGCGAGATGCCCCACATGACCAACATAGGTGCCAGCATGCGTGGGCGGGGGAGCGCAAGTGGTCCGATATGGCGCATGGAAGCAGAGAGCATCTCTCGATTTTCTGCGAGATAAGCTGCAAGGAACAAGATGATAAGAATTTTTGCAAGCTCACCGGGCTGGAAAGAGAAAGGTCCCAAGCGTAGCCAGAGGCGTGAGCCGTTGATTTCAGTACCAAAGATCATTGGGATAAGGAGCAGCACAATACCTGCAATACCTAGGGTAAATTTGTATTCCGCCAGCTGGTCGAGGCTGGGTACGAAATAGAGTGTGGCTACCATTGCTGCAACTGAGACAAAGAGCCATATGACTTGGCTGTTTGTTTGGCCTCCCGTGAGACGTGATACAAAGGTGATACCAATGCCGGAGAGCACAAATACCAAAGGTAAAATCACAGGGTCTGCTGCAGGGGCAAGCCTGCGCACAGCAAGATGCGCGCCGGTAAAAGCAATAAGAAGACCGAGGGGTACAGCAAACGCTGAGACACTCAAAGTGACCTTGTTAGAGACCAAATACATGGCATAAAGCAGGCCTACCGGTACGGCAGCAAGGAGCAGTAATAGCAATTCTGTATTGCGTCTGCTGTTGATTTTTTGTTCCCGCATCCTTATTCACCTGCCTCAGAAGTATTTGCGCTGCTTGTCTTACTGTCCTCACCCAGAGGTACTGCGGGATTGTCGGGAGAAATACCTTCTTGTTCGACTTTCTCCTTGGTTTCCGCTGTTTGGTCGAGAGTCTTTGTAGTGCTTTCCATATAAGCATTTATCTTGGCATAGGCATCTTTGTAACTTTCTGCTGCAACGCCTTCATGTTCTAAGCGAGTGCGCGTTGCCTCATCAGCAATTTCGGAGGTTTGCACATCTGATGTTTCCACCCATTCATTAAGGGGGAGGCCAAAAGCGTAGTCATTCCAACCTCGATAAATTGCAATGCGCCCGTTATGATCTTTGAGGAAGTAAGACGAACGAATTATCAGAGTCATTGACGCCAGCATCAACAGTACAAAGCCAAGAATACAAGCAGTTACGCGTAAGGCATGGCGTTTCTTTTTTGTCCACCGCGCCTCTTCCAAACCATCATCTTCGATATCTACTACCAAAACAGTAACGTTGTCATGGCCGCCCGCAGAAAGTGCTTCGGCAACCAAGCTATCTGCAGCAGACTGAGGGGTAGCACAGGATACGGCCACCGATTCAATCTTTGCATCTTCGATCATGGATGAAAGACCATCAGAGCACAAAATCAGGCGGTCTCCCGTAGAAACATTGATGGTGAAGTGGTCGGCATACATCTCAGGATCAGAACCCAACGCACGCGTGATAACCGAGCGCGAGGGGTGAACTCGCGCCTCATCAGCGGTAATCTCACCCGCATCAACTAACTCCTCTACATAGGAGTGATCGTGTGTGAGACGTACGAGTGTACCTGCATGCAAAAGATAGAGGCGCGAGTCTCCCACATGCGCGATTGCCATTTTGTCACCAATAATAATGACGGAAGTGCAGGTAGAACCCATGCCAGGTTTACCCTTACCCTCTTTGGTAGCATTGATAATAGCAAGATTTGCCGCTTCAACAGTAGCACCTAAGTACACATCGTCCGCTTCATGAGGAGCTTGTTCGGCAAGGGTCTGAGCGGCAATAGAACTGGCCACCTCACCTGCAGCATGTCCGCCCATACCATCACAAACGGCAAACAATGGTGCACGAATAAGAAAAGAATCCTCGTTATGGTCACGTACCAAACCCACGTCAGATCGGACACCCCAAGACAGGCGCGTGGTCGAGCCAGTGGCGGTTTGTGAATCTTCCCGCGAATCCAAGCAAAGCGTATCGTGTCCTGGACTCGTCACAGGAGCTTTTTTCTCTTGGGCTCTCCGGTGGAGTGAGGGTCGCTTTACCGAATTTTTTAGCATGGATAGATTCATAAGGACATCTCACTAGCGTCGGCTAATACGCATGATGGCATCGCCTACCTGTACCTCATCTTCATCCCTTAGCGTAACGGGCTGGTCGATGGGGTGTCCATTTACAAGGGTGCCATTGGTTGATTGCAAATCCTCAAGCACCAAGGCAGGACCCTGAAGGGTATAGCGTGCATGTGTAGCTGAAACAAAAGGCTCATCAATGACGATATCGGATGAAGGGGAGCGTCCCATTACAACTGGTCCCAAGATATCCACACGAAGACCACGTAGATTGGAAGGCCCCTTCTCAACACTTACGGTCCAAATCGCAGCATCCTTGCGTTGTCCGCGCACAAGACCAATACCCGTCTTCATCGTGGTAAAGAGGAACAGATAAAGGAAGGCAACAAGCAAAAGCCTACCAACGAAAAGGACAAGATCAATCATCTTTAGTTCTCCCGGAACTCGAGATTCATCAAGCCGACGGTAATAAGGTCACCGTCGTGTAGAGCACATTCTGTTATGTCAACATCATTTACCAGCGTGCCGTTGGTAGAGTGTAAATCTTTAATACGCCAGCCGCGACCATCCCAAGAAATCTGAGCATGGCGGCGAGACACATTGGGGTCACGCAAAACCACGGCACCTTCACTACGCTCACGGCCAATGATGGCGCTGGGAGCAGAGGCGATATAGCTACGTCCCGATTGATGATCAATCAGAGTGCAGGTGTAGTTACGCTCAGGTTGAGAAACGGGTGCAGCTGCGGGTGTTGCCGCGGGAGCAGGTTGTGCCTGAGGACGCCTTTGGGTCACCGGTATAGACAGAGGCTGGGCTGTAGGTGCAGGGCTGGGAGCGAGCGCATCTGCGTACTGACTATCGACATAGTCTGTAGGGATAACACCTAAGCCAATAGAGTCATCAGTCAAAGGAGAGCCTGATATGGGGATCGCCACAGGATCGGGCACAGGAATAGCGCGCATATGCTCGGAGGCAATGCCAGGTACACGAGAGACGAGCGGAGAAGCAGGTTCTGCTGTAGGCTCAGGCTCAGAGAGCGCAACAGGTACAGGAGCGGCAACGGGAGTGGGTATTACTGTCGGAGCAGGTTTAACTGCAGGAGCTGGCGTAATGACATCATCCCCTTGCTTTCGAGGCTCAGGAACAGTCATCGGAGCCTCTACGGGCTGCTTGAGGACAGCGCGCTTTCGGCGCTTTTTGCTACGAGGAATCTCGACAGCTGAAGCAGCGGCAGAAGCGGCCCCACCCAAGGTAGAAGCACCAGAAAGAAAAGCCTCTTCCTCAATGCGTAAACGATTGAGTGTGCGTGCATCGACATTTTCTGCAAAGACGGCAAACCTACCGCTGCGCAGTGAGGGATCAACCATAAACCGAGCCAGTGGCTTGCCAACAAATACATAGTTGTGACGCTTGCCCTCTTGTTCGACCAAATCAGATAGCTCAGCGGTGAACTGAGGATACAGTGCTCGCATTGTTGCATCATCTGCAGAGGATACAAGGATGGTATAGAGAGCAGGAGCAGTGTTGACCCCGTCAACCACAAAAGTTTCGGCTTCCATCTCGCGGGTAGCGCGGCGGGCGAGCTTGCGAAGAGATATGGGAGCTGTAAAGCCCTGAGGAGCAGCACCAAATACCGTATTCATGCGCTGCTCGAATGTCTTGAAGACGTTCATCTGGACTCCTCGTCCTCGAAATGTCGTGACTCTTGCAAAGCACTGACAAGAGACACAAGTATAGTTAAGAGTACCGCAACACCCACCGTTTCCCACGTGGGGACTGGCCATATGCCGCCATTCTCCATCCGAGCTGCTACAAGTTGGGTGGAGCACACTATGCCACAGCAGCTAATCTGGCCAAGTACAAAGCGCGCACGTGAGGCTTCGGGGCGTCCGATGATGCTTGCGAGGCAGGCTGCAAGCATGCAGCCACCAAAACAAATAAGTGAAGGGATAGAAATAAGCAATGGTAGCTTTGTGGCGGCTTTTGCAAGCTGAAAATTTGCCGGTATTAGTAGGAGTTTGAACTGAGTGAGCAGCCAAGCAAAACCAGCACTTATAGCTGCCATAGGGACATCTGAGTTACAACCTGCAACAGCAGCGGAAGCGGCGTTTTGGCCTAAAGCAGGAGCGACGAGTAGTGCAAGCGATGCTGTCTGAGTATGGAGCTGCTTGAACCACAGCGTGCCAAAACAGGCAATGATTGCAGCTGCTAATAAAATAGACGGCCCGTTGGCCGCAGGTAAAAGAGCAAGTGCAAAGAGCAGGGGAATCAGTAGTCCTGCAAGCGGCATCCAGCATGCTACAGCAGCGGCTACCGCCAAAGCCCCTGGTACTATAGGAACAGTTTGAGTGAAGGGGATATGAGGTAGAAGCTCAGCGGTAAGTATTGCTGCTGCAATTGCTGTGAGTCCACGCACGACTGCCGATGTGAGCCAAGGAAAGCGCACTGCTAGTGGAATGCGTTCACCTTCCCATTCGTCATCATCTAATCCCTCTTCCTGAGAGGTGAGAGAGGCGATAGATGCAGCACCTTCCTCAGGATCACCTAGGCCAAAAGCCATATCATCGGCTACCTGATCAGCATTAGTGGGACGCAGGGCGGGGTCTGCATCAAGGCAGGCCATAATGGTCTGCTCAGTAATTCCTGCAAGGGTAGGGTCTTTTTTGGAGAGACGGGGACGAATGCCGCGGCGAATGGCAAGACCAGATTGCTCAGCAGTATCTGCGGTAAAAGGATTGGCGCCGGTAAGCGCCTGCACCAAGACAACTACCATCGAAAAAATATCAGCTCGTTCATCGACCGTACCGCCCTCGATTTGTTCGGGTGGCATATAGCCTACGGTTCCACCGCGCGCATCTGCGAAACCCGCGGCAGACGAAAGAGCAGCCATACCAAAGTCACATAGTTTTATTTTGCCCTCGTGGGTCAGCATGATATTGGATGGCTTTATGTCTAGATGGAGTACCCCTGCGTGGTGCGCAAACGCCAGCGCTGCACCAAGTTCTCGTGCAAGGTAAGCCACCTCATCGTGGGTGAGTGTGCCGCCCTCAACGCGGGAAAGCAGCTCGGATAAAGTCATACCATCAACGTATTCCATAACGAGATAAGCAACTTGATTCTCAACTGCGAAATCATGTACCGCAACGATGCCAGGATGTTCGAGGCGGCTCGCAGTACGCGCTTCAGAAAGCGCTTCTTCTATGGTGGCATCAGCCTGCGCAATTGTGGCACCAGGAATTTGAGCAGTCTGATTGATGAGTGGTGCCAAGCGCATTCGCTTGATAGCCACGCGGCGCTGCAGGCGAGTATCCCAACAGGCAAGCACCGTGCCAAAACCACCAGTACCACAGCTGCCCATCACGCGATAACGGCGCAAGATCATGGTCTCGGGCATATCGTTTTGCTCGACAGCTTTTTGAGCTGCTGGATAACGTACATGTGTATGAGTGTCAGCAATAGGCACGTTCGCGCGGTCCTTTCTTTGTTTAAGCTGCATTTGAATGAGGCGCGTGTATGTGTCATGAGTATACTGTAAGGCGCAAATGACCATGGAAGGAGACCAATTCACATGACTCAGGCAGAAAAGCCTCTGGTGGGCATCATTATGGGTTCGAAATCCGATATGGCTGTAATGGAGGGCTGCACCCAGCAGCTTGAGGAGCTCGGGGTACCTTATGAGCTCATTATTGCTTCGGCGCACCGCACCCCTGCAAAAGTGCATGAATGGGCATCTACTGCAGCTGATCGCGGCATTCGTGTCATCATCGCAGCAGCAGGTAAAGCTGCTCATCTTGGTGGTGTTGTTGCAGCATATACGCCGCTACCTGTGATTGGCGTACCCATGAAGACGTCTGATTTAGGCGGTATGGACTCCTTGCTATCTATGGTACAGATGCCAACTGGTGTACCTGTGGCCTGTGTGGCAATCGGTGGTGCCAAAAATGCCGCTATCTACGCAACGCAAATCCTAGGTGCTGCTATGCCTGAATGGCGTGAAAAAATAGTGACATTCAAGACGACGATGGCAGAGGTATAGCGTGGCACGTCATATGGGCAGCTCTTCTTCTGCCAACAACAAAACAATGCGTATGGCTGCGTCGATAGAAGAGCCATTGAGCAACCATGCGGTAAGTCCCCTGCCTTCTCATGCGGGCGGTGCAAATAGAGTTCATTCGCAAAGGCCAAACCGCAGATCTAAAGGTCGGCGCATTTTTTCAACCTTGTTGCTTGCGATAGGTATTGTTTTGCTGCTGGTAGCGGCTGGCATGTTTGCTGTGCAGCAATGGGGCTACTACCAACAAGATAAAGTGAATAGCGATCTTGCCGCGCACGTCAAGATTGATGATGTGCCTCGTCAAGGTTCCGAGGTAGAAAAATGTCCCGTGACAGTAGACTGGGCCGCTCTCAAGAAGGTTAACGATGAGGTTGTCGGCTGGCTTTATGTGCCTGGTACTACTATCAATTATCCCATCTATCAGCACTCTGATAACGAATATTACTTACACAATAATGCCGAAGGTACCTGGACTGTTGGTGGGCAGCTCTTTATGGATTATGAAAACACCAAACCAGGTCTTGTAGACAATCAAACCCTGATTTATGGCCATCATCTGCTTAACGGCACTATGTTTGAGCAAATTGCAGCCCTTGATGACCAAAAGAAGTTTGATGAGATAGACACCATCTGGTATGTCACCGAGCAAGGCGCACATCGCCTGAAGCCTGTCTTTATGTATGACACGGCGCGTGAAGATATGGATGCGCGTACGATTAATTTTGCCAGCGCCGATGAATTGCATGAGTTCTTGGCAAAGCGTCTTGATAAGGCGTTGACGCGTCGCGCTGATGCAGACAAGATTGTCTCCAAAGTAGATCACG
>NZ_CAMXYY010000004.1 GCF_947253395.1 uncultured Olegusella sp. | reverse complement strand
GATATTGGTTACGGGTAGTCCTGCTGCTCGTGATGCCGTATTGGCGACAGTTGATAATCTCAATACGCTCAGTTTGCCTCAAAAGGCAGACGAGGGTGAGCTGTCCATGGCAGTGGCGGACAACGATTTTGCTCTGCAAACGGGCAATCTTGTTGTGCAACGCTTGCTATGTAGGCTATTTCTCCCACGACCCATCGGATATGCGATGATTATTCTTCGCGCTATACCTCGCATTTGGGAGGGCCTGAGGCGACTGGTAAAAGGTGAGTTGACTGTTGAGGTTCTTGATGCAACAGCAATTACCGTGTCGCTTGTGCGCGGTGCATTCGCTGATGTTTCTACTGTTATTTTTCTACTAGGCCTCTCTGATATCCTGCAGGAACATATACAGAGACGCGCTCGCATTGCTTTGGCAGATGGACTTTTCACCCGTGCTGAGACCGTGTGGCGAATTATAGATGGTATTGACGTTGAAGTCTCGCTTGCAGATGTGCGCGAGGGTCATATTTTGCATATTCGTAGCGGTCAGGTCTTGCCTGTTGACGGCTTTATTGTGGCAGGAGAAGGTGAGCTTAACGAGGCAAGCATGACTGGCGAGTCTCGTCCTGTACATAAGGATAAGGGTATTACTGTTTATGCTGGCACAGCGCTTGAGGATGGTGACCTGCAGGTACAAGTAACAGCACCCCCAGGACGCGCGCGTATCGATCAGCTCGTTTCGATGGTAGAAAGCTCATCAGAGCTGAAAGCTGCAAGCCAAAGCCGTGCAGAACGACTTGCTGATGCACTTGTACCCTGGAGCTTTGCTGCCTTTTTTGGTGTTTTTGCATACACGCGCAATATCCTACGGGCTATGGCTGTGCTCATGGTGGACTATTCCTGTGCAATAAAAATTTCCACGCCTATCGCGGTGATGAGTGCGATGAAAGAGGCAGCTGACCGTAATGTGATTGTTAAGGGTGGCAAATACCTTGAAGCACTTGCGGCTGCTGATGTAATTGTTTTTGATAAGACAGGCACGCTTACCGTGGCAGAACCACGTGTCAAGCGGGTGTTGACATGCGCAGATGTAGATGAAGATACTCTGCTGCGCTATGCCGCTTGCGTTGAGGAACATTACCCCCACAGCGTAGCACGCGCTATTGTGCGCGAAGCAAAGCTACGCGGGCTACATCATGAACGAGAACTGCACGCTGAGGTGCGTTATGTGATAGCGCATGGCATCTCAACAACGATAGATGGTCAGGACACATTGATTGGGTCAGCCCATTTTATATTCGAAGATGAAGGAGTGCCACGCAACGAAGATTTGCTCAAACGGATTATTTGCGAGGAGCCAGACAGCTCTCACATTTATGTGTCAATGGCTGGTCGTTTGCTGGGTGCCATCTGTGTTTCTGATCCCTTGCGCCTCGAAGCAACTGAGGTTATTCGCCAGTTGCGGCTCTTAGGTATCAAGGATGTTGTGATGCTTACAGGGGATTCCAAGTACTGTGCTGCTACGGTTGCCGCAGAACTTGGTATTGACCACTATTATGCTCAGGTACTTCCCGAGGATAAGAGCGATTTTGTACAGCAGCTACGCGATGAAGGCCATGTCGTGGTAATGGTTGGTGATGGTATTAATGACTCACCTGCACTGGCGGCGGCAAATGTATCGGTAGCTCTTGCTGATGCAAGTGATATTGCGCGTGCCGTAGCGGATGTCTCAGTGCACGGCTCTTCCCTTGAGTCTCTTGTTGAGTTGCGAGTACTCTCGCAGCGACTTATGCAACGCATCCACCGTAAGTATCACTTTATTGTCATGTTCAACTCTGCGCTCATCGCACTTGGTGTGGCGCAGTTTATTACCATTACTACTGCTGCCTTTCTACATAATGCCTCGACACTTGCGGTTGCGACTCATAATGTGACTCCGCTGCTGCGGACTCAGCCGTCGCAAAAGCGTTTATCTGATTAACAAGGTTTGCCAGCAGATCAATCGCTCATATATATTGAGGAAGTATTTTTGAGTGGACTGAGGCTGAAAGCTTAGCTTTGGGGCATACGCGCAGAAGAGCTTGATGAGATACATTCGCAATAGAGAAGAGGTATCCGAGCATATAGCGTCGTAAAGTGCTGTATCTGCCAGCCATTATCTGCAAGAAATGTCATGTAGTCTGCTGCAGTCCACTGCTGCTCAAATGTAACGCCAGCAATTTCGAGAATACGTGTCCACAACCTAGCTTTCTGCTTGCCCTCACGCGCAACAAAGTTAGGCGCTACAAGTAAGCCGCCAGTTTTGAGTACACGATCTATTTCCGCAAGTACCCTCTCGGGGGCAGGGATTATATGCAGTGCATTTGCTATAACAACAACATCAAACGTATTATCTTCAAATGGCAGATCCACGGCGTTTGCAACCATAAAACTGAGATTTGCAGGTATCGTACCTTTTTGTGCTTCATAAATCATGCCTGAAGAATAATCTGTTGCTACAACCTCATGGGCTGATGGTGCAATGTGCTTTGCGAGTTGCCCTGGGCCACAGGCGATTTCCAGTACATCTTTGTTCTCGACCAGGTGGGCAATGCGCATATACATTGTCTCAAAGAGATGTTTTTCAGACCTCAATGCCAAGTTATAAATCGGCGCAAAGCGATCCCACGTCTTTTTATTCATACTAAACTCCCTATAGTTAGGTATGACTAACTATAATATGCTAGTTGATTGCTTTATCCCATTTAAGAATTACTTTTCAAACCACACTTGCTGCTAAGTTGTACGGGAATGAGTATCTCTTGCGTACAAATCTGTAATCAAAACCCTCCCGATTCGTTGCAACCTCGGGTTGCAACGTTTTAAGACTGCGATAGAGCGATGGCAACACGTGGCTACGTTGATAAGCACATAGGTTAGTGGTTTGGCAGGCAAAATTTTTATCTTTGCAGAAAGATACTTAGCTATATTTTCAGCTAAAGGGCCTATGCAACCAGTGGTTGACAAGGTTCCAACCAAAGTTGGTAGCGAAATTGAGCTATGTTTCCTAAGCTTTTAACCGCGTCGACGAAGAGGAAAATCATTATCCGAAAGGCACTGATTATGATTCTCGCAGAAAAAATTATGAGCTTACGCAAACGTCTCGGCTGGTCCCAAGAAGAACTTGCGCAGCAATTAGGTGTATCACGTCAGTCTGTATCAAAGTGGGAAGCTACAAATGCTATGCCTGACATTACCAAGGTCGTGCAGATGAGCGAGCTTTTTGGTGTGAGTGTTGATTACCTATTCAAAGATAATGCTGATGATGAGCAGAACTTATCGCTTCTTGTGGACAATCAAGAGAGCGGCGAGGCGTATACAAGCAATTCTCGTTCTGATGCTAATGTTTTGGCGGCATCAGAATCGTCTGATGTTCGTAAAGTTTCACTCGAGGAAGCGAGTGAATATACCAACCTTGTGGCACAAAGTTCTTCTGCTATGGCCCTTGGAGTTGCCCTGTGCACATGGTCTCCCATTGTATTGTTTGTGCTGGAAGCGCTTAGCGAAAAAAATTTTATGGGGATGAGTGAGGGCACCGCTACAGGAATTGGTCTCGCAGTTTTATTGCTTGCTGTTGCAGTTGCTACAGCGTTGTTCATCGTTAACGGTGGCAAGCTAAAACGCTATGAATACTTAGAAGGCGAGGAGCTTGAGCTGCAATATGGTGTGGAAGCTGCCATTCTGCGTAAAAAAGAAGCATTTGAAAGCTCTTATCATCTTACGCTTGCATTCAGCATCATTTTAATCTTTCTAGGCGTGCTGCCTGTGGTTGTTATAGGATCAATATTTGAAGATGACTCCGTTTCGTATCTTAGCGTTCCTTTGTTTCTTGCCTTTGTGGGAGCAGGAGTATTTTTCCTCGTTAAATTTGGGATGATCCGCTCGAGTTATCTCAAACTACTGCAAATAGAAGATTTCACCATAGAAAACAAACGTATTGGTCGCTGTATTGACTGGTTACCTGGAGTGTATTGGTGTCTTGTGACTGCTATTTACCTAGCCTATTCCATCTTCACCTGGGATTGGGGTCATTCTTGGGGGATTTGGCCTGTTGCAGCCGTTTTGTTTGTGGTTATATACTCCGCTCTAAGGGCTTGGATTCGGCGTCAAAACTAATACGCATCCGGTGGTATTGCGACATACCGAGGCAAGATTGAGAGGTAGCCATGAAAGTGGTCATCGTGGGTGGCGTAGCTGGCGGAGCAAGTGCGGCAACTCGTATTCGTCGACTTGATGAGCAGGCTCAGATTATTATCTTTGAGCGCTCTGCTTACGTTTCTTATGCAAACTGCGGTCTTCCGTATTACATAGGAGACGTCATTACCGACAAGAAGGCTCTTGCGGTACAGACTCCTGAAAGTCTCAATAGGCGTTTTCGTTTGGATGTACGTGTGCGCCATGAAGTAACGCGTATCATTCCTGAGCGCAAGGTGGTGCTTGTCCGTAATCTTGAGTCGGGCGAGGAGTTTGAGGAAAGCTACGATCGCTTGCTGCTCTCACCTGGTGCTCGCCCAACGGTACCTAACTTTGTGGGTACTGAGCTTGATGGGGTCTTTACGCTACGCACGGTGGAAGATACCTTCAAAATTAAAGAGTGGATTGTCGAGCACCAGCCCAAGACTGCTGTTGTTGCAGGCGGTGGCTTTATCGGTCTTGAGATGGCTGAAAACTTGGTGGAGCTGGGCGTGCGGGTCACCCTTGTGCAGAACACTCCACAGGTGTTACCTCCTCTCGATGCAGACATGGCAGCTTTTTGTCATGCCGAACTGCGCAAGCAGGGCGTTGACCTGCGTCTGAATGCCACGGTTAAAGGTTTTGCTCGCGATGCGCAGAATGCCACGCTTGAAGAGCCTGAAGGGCCTGAAGGTTTTGCTCGCGATGCGCAGACAGGCGTGTCAACGCTCCTTAAGGATGCAGAAGCGCTGCACTCGGATATGGTTCTTTTAGCTATTGGAGTCACGCCTGATACGACATTGGCGCGCGAGGCAGGTCTTGAGCTGGGCATCAAGGGCAGCATTGTGGTCAATGATCATATGCAGACCTCCATCCCCGATATTTATGCAGTTGGTGATGCCGTGCAGGTTAAGCATTTTGTGACCGGCGCTGATACTTTGATTGCTCTCGCAGGCCCCGCCAACAAACAAGGCCGTATTGCTGCAAACAATATATGCGGCATCGATTCGCGGTTTACAGGCTCACAGGGTTCATCCATCATTAAGCTCTTTGATCTCACCATTGCATCTACGGGCATTAACGAAACCACCGCAAAAAGCGCGGGTCTCAACTACGACAAGGTGGTTCTCAGCCCTGTGTCACATGCGTCATATTACCCAGGTGCGCGCGCAATGACCCTAAAACTTATCTACGAAAAGGGCAGTCTGCGTATCCTCGGTGCGCAAATTGTCGGCAAGCAGGGCGTAGACAAGCGCATTGATGTGTTGGCTACAGCGATTCATGCAGGTATGAAAGCTACCGAATTGGCAGAACTCGACCTAGCGTATGCACCACCCTATTCTTCGGCAAAAGATCCCGTCAATATGGCCGGCTTTATGGTTGAGAATCTTGAGAGCGGATTGGTAAAGCAGTGGCATTATGATATGGCTTCCGAGTTGCCACGTGATGGTAGGGTAACCCTGCTTGATGTGCGTACAGCAGCTGAGTATGAACGCGGTCATATCGATGGCTTTGTAAATATTCCGGTGGACGAGTTGCGCGAGCGTATCGGCGAAATTGATACGGACAAACCCGCATATCTTATTTGTCAGAGTGGTCTGCGTAGTTATCTTGCGACACGCATCCTAAAGCAAAAGGGTATTGATTGCTATAACTTCTCGGGAGGCTTTGGTTTTTATCGTACAGTCGTGCTGGACGAGCAGATGCATGCCAGCTGCTATCCTTGCGGCATCTAGACTCAGGCAAGATAGCGCAACCAGTAGCTAAGCTTTGAGCCCTACTATGCTGCATTCTCGTCTAGGTGCAATCCACTTTGTATTCGTGAGGATAGAAACCAAAATAAGAAATATTAAAAACATGCTTGACCCTTACGCAGCGTGAGGTCGTATAACTGTTTGCGGAGGAGGGGTGTATGTATCTTATCCAAGAAGCAGCTAGGATTTCGGGCATATCCGTTCGCACGCTACATCACTACGACCAAATCGGTTTGTTGGTGCCAAAGCGGGCAAAAAACGGGTATCGCTATTACAGCGATGAAGACCTTGATACATTGCAGAGTATTCTGTTTTATCGTCAACTTAAATTTTCATTGGAAGAGATTTGCGGATTACTAGAGAGTGCAAAAGAGGATCGTCTAGGGATGCTTGAGAGCCAGCTTTTGCTTCTTCAACATGAGCAAAGCCAACTAAACACGCTGGTTAATACATTAAAGAAGACCATTAGTGCATATAAGGGAGAGACTACTATGTCAGTTGAGGAGAAGTTCCAGGGTTTTTCTTGGAATGACAATGCCAAGTACGAAAGCGAGGCTCGCAAACTTTACGGTAACGAAGTTATTGATGAGTCACAGCATCGTCAAAAAGGCAGGGAAGAAGAAATCTCCGCGGCATTCAATAAGGTATTTCGCGCTTTTGCGACAAACTTGGCAGCAGACATTCCTGCTGCGTCGGAAGAAAATTTGCAGCTTGCAAACCAGCTTTTTGAGCATATCAATACGTATGTTTTTGACTGCTTGCCTGAGGTTTTTGGCTGCATTGGAGCTAGTTATTCTGCTAATCCAGAATTCAAGAAAAATATTGATAAGTTTGGAGAAGGTACTGCTCAATACGCTAGTGATGCAATTGCTGCGTTTATTGCCCTGTAGATTACTGCGGGCATGACATGTCAGACCATGCAGCTATAGGCGCACCCTGTCTATAACCATAGTGCCATTGCAAGAGTTGCGACTGACATGAGAACCAAACCCAAAGCAGCTTTTGGCGACAACTTTTCATGAAAGATAATTCCAGAAAATGCGATAGTCACCAAGATACAAAGTTTATCTAGGGGAACAACGATACTTACCATCCCGTTTTGGATAGCGTAGTAATAGCAAAGCCATGATGCGCCCGTTGTCAGTCCAGGCAGTACAAGGAACAGCAGGGATTTTGCATCAATAGCGGCGATGCTTCCTACAGACCCCACGATAGCTGTCATGAGCCACGCAAATACTAAAACTACGATTGTCCGTAGTGCGGTTGCAATATCAGAATCTGTATCACTCAGCCCACATTTTGCAAGTATTGAAGTGAGTCCTGCAAAAACCGCCGATCCGACAGCTGCTATCAACCACATAAGATCACGCTTTCAAAGGTCACAAGAAAAAGTGTCTGCGTTCATTTATTTTTGGTTAGAGTGTTCAAGATAGTAGTCATTATTTTGGCTATAATTATATCTAAAAAGGAGGATAGAATGCCAGCGCTAACGATGGGTCTTGCCGAGGTAAAAAATAATTTCTCGAAGGTAACTGCCGAGGTAAATAAAAGCGGTAGGCCTGTGACAGTTCTCAAAAATAATCGACCTTGGGTAGTTATTCAACCTGTTTCGACTGAGGTGAGCGTACTTGATGTTGCCATAGATTTTATGGATGAGTACTCTGATGTCTTTGAGGAACTTGCAAAATGACCTATGCGCCTCGCATTTCGGTAAGGGACGTGATAACTATTCACGATGCTTCAATCAGAAAGTTTGGTGGTGCTACAGGATTACGCGATGAAAACCTATTAATATCGGCTTTGGCACAGCCATTCCAAACTTTTGAAGGAGTGGATTTGTATCCAGGAGTGGTTACAAAAGCATGTAGGTGCGCTTTTGGAATAATTGCAAACCATCCCTTTATTGATGGCAATAAACGTACGGGTGCAGCTGTATTGGGCGTTCTGCTGCGTCTTTCTGGTTATGATTTTCATCCAAATCACGAGGCTTTTCTACGCATAATATTCGGAGTCGCAGATGGGAGTGTAAGTTGCAGCAAGTTGACTTCATGGGTATATTTGGTGTTACAGATACCAGATGAATAGGTCACCCATTCATACATTCGCTCACCCACGTATTGAAAGAGTGGACAAAAAATTCTGAATTGCGACTTGCTCCGCTTAGGGCATCCCTCATAGAGTTGCTTGGGCAGACATGATGAAGGGCATAGGCTTTTCTCTTACACATGCTGTCTTTTGATTAAGCTATGCCCCTCATGCATTTCTACAACTTGTTAGCCCGCAGCCAAAACTACGTCATCGCACCACCGCAGAATTCGCAGCAGCCTGATGCATCGGGAGTTGTTGTGGCACCACAGTGAGGACAGGTCATTGCCGTCTTTGGTGCGCGATCCGCTTCGATGGATTCATAAATACGCTCGCGCTCGGTAGTAAGAGCTTCACAAATTTCCTGCGCTGCTGTACGTGCCTGCTCGGATTCCAAGGAGTGCGGCATTGAAGTGCTTCCACTCGATACATCAATGGTAAAGCCATCAAACCAAGGATTATTGACACTTACAACAACCTTTGATGTATATGAATACGTGTAGCGAGGAGGTACATAGCGCTTGGAGTTGCCGTCTTTGTCCGTGTAGATCTCTTCATCGCGCTCTTCGTCAAAATCTACCTGTGCACCTGTGACCTGCGCTAAGGGGATGACGTCAGGGTTAGTTTCCTTCCAATTGCGGCCTTGGCGCACCACGACAAAATTGCCCTTAACGCTATCAATCATGACCTTTTCATTCAAGCCAAGCGTACGATTTGCCTGGAATGCTGCAACGTCAGCTTTATTGGCCTCGCGATATTCTAGCTGTGCTTTGATGTCTTCCACGGAAGACTTCTTGCGACCTAGATAGAAGGGGGAGAGCTGATTGGCACAATCTTTGCAGATGTAGCCATCATCTATCTTGCGCTTGCCCAAAGCACCGACCTCTTTGCCGCAGACTGCGCAGTTGCTCTTTTTGAAGCGATCAAACAGCCCCATAGTTTCTCCCTTCATCAACGAGGGTAATTTGTTGCTTTCACCTTGCCCGAGCTACCACTTATTGCATAGAGCAGAATTACTCTTTTTTATCTGGGGTTCTCATTGCACAATACATACCAAAGACGGATGGGAGAGCAATGCAGACGGCGCTAAGAAAATTGCGGAGCTATCGTGCACCAGCGCTGCTCTTAGCTGCATTTTTTATTTGGTTTTTGCTACGGAATTTTTTGGGCACGTACTTAGGGTCCGTTGTGTCTTCACCAGGACTTATATATGACATCTATTTGATTTTTGTGCTTTTGGCTTGGAGCTTTTTTCGCGTAGGCAATATTGTCCAGCGATGGACACGTTACCTGCTCTTAGGTATAGCTGCGCTGATGTTGCTTTGGATGATGCTACGCATAATCAAATGGTACTATGTAGAAGATGCGACGCTCATTCGCTACCTGTGGTATGCCTACTATTTTCCTATTTGTTTAATGCCAGCTTTAAGCGTAGTGTGCGCGGTCTCCATCAACAAGCCTATGGCTTGGCATCCCACGTGGCAACATGTAGCACTTCTTGTCGTTGGAGTACTACTCTCGTTTGGCGTGTTTTCTAATGATGCGCATCAGCTGATGTTTTGCTTTTCAGATTCTGTCTTTTGGAATAGACATGGCTACGCATATGGTCCGCTTCGCTATATCGTATTGGCTTTTATTATTGCGTGTGCCATTGGAACCATAGTCATCATCATTCGTCGCAGCCATGTTCCCTACAGTCGAAATTGGCTGGTAGCGCTACTGATTCCGCTTGTTATGGGCATTATTTATGGGATTTTATATCAGCTGCGTGAGTATCTAGATATGACTGGTTTTTATTGTTTGCTGGTGATGTTTGAGTATGAGTGTTTGATGTCGGCGGGGCTTATTCGTACGAACAGCAATTACCAAGAGCTGTTTGAAGCATCTTCGCTCCAGGCAGCCTTGCTTGACGAGCAGGGTCAGGTGTTGGTGGCTTCAAAAAATGCGCCCACTACTTGGGAGCAGGGCACTTCTACTGGCAAATCAGTGCATAGTATTCCTGTGTCAGGAGGCAGTTTTTGTTGGGTTGAAGATAACAGTCTGGAATATCAAGCTCGCCACCAATTAGAGGAGCAAAACACTGAGCTCATGGAAGATGCAGAGCTAGCTCAGGCTCATGTTGATATCAGACGCAGGCGAGCAGAGCTTGATGTGCGCGCAAAGCTTTTTAGCCGCATTAAGCATGATTGCGCGGATAAATTTCGCCTGATCCACCATTTAGTTGATGAAGGGGATGTGCTTGTAGACAAGCGCCCCGAACTTCTCGCGCAGCTCTGTGTGGCGGGCTGTTATATCAAGCGTCGTTGCAATCTCATCATTATCGAAAGCCAGCATTCTCAGGCAAGTACCCGTGAGCTTTTTTGGTGTCTGCGGGAATCATGTGACCACCTGAGTGAAGCGGGTAGACGTGCTACGGTGTTGAGCTCAGGTGAGGCAGAGGCCTCTTTACGAAATCTCGAGCTAGCTTATGACTTTTTTGAAGAGCTCGTTGAATGGGCTTATCCGACGCTCTCAGCATTGTTGGTAAATCTTTCAGTAGAAGCGGATTGCTTAGTGTTAAATCTACAGTTGGAATGTGCCGAGGATGCTTTTGCTGCGGAAGGTATTGTGCGCACGCGCAGACGAGCAGAGCGTCTGGGCGCAAAGGTGGAAACCCAAGTTGATGGACACTCGTGGTGCGTTGAGCTCACAATGCCACTGGGGAGGTGTTTGTCGTGTCAATCTTGTCCCCATTAAAAATTAGGATATCCGCAACTGCGATAAAAGAAGGCATTGATACGATGCCCAGCGGTGTAGTCTTCGCCCAAAAAAACGGCTTAATTATCCTGGTTAATGTATGTATGGATGAGCTTTGCAATGAGTTTTTTGGTGCCCCGCTTGATAACGCGAAGCTTTTTTGGGAGATGTTGCGAGCGGGAGAATTATCTGGAGATGCTCAGCTGGCAAATCTTTATGCCGAGGATGTTATCGTGGAATTGCGAGGACAGTATTGGCATCTGCATCGAGCTCTCATTCCCTATCGCGGTGAGGAAGCCGTAGAAATTACTGCGCATAAGGTCACCGAACTTATACTGCTTAATCGTGAGCTCAAAAAGAAAAACGTCTTGCTTGCAAAGCGCGGACAGCAGCTTCATGCCTATGCGCAGGAGGCTGAATCCTTGATGGTGGAACGCGAACTTCTTGATCGCAAAGCCGCAGTGCATGATGAGTTGGGACGCTTGCTGGCAGAGACCCATGCGCTACTGCGCAATGAGGATTCCAATGTGGCGACGGTTGAAGGTATTTGGAATCGCTGGCGGCTGAGTGCTGAGCTTATCCTGTCTGAAAAGGGAAAAGAAACGCTCGAAGAAACCGACCTTTTGCAGCAGTTACGTGAGACTGCTCAATCGGTAGGCATTAAGCTGCAGACATTGGGAGAATTGCCACCACAGGGTGAAGCGGCAAGTCTATTGTTGGCAGCAGGGGCGGAGGCGCTGACAAATCTCATGCGGCATGCACAGGGTGACGAACTTGTTATTGAGGGCAAGCGTCTGAGCAATGGCTGGTCTTGTGAGCTTACGAATAACGGCATGGTACCAGAGGGGCCAATTGTTGAAGGCGGTGGACTGACTGCACTGCGCAAAAAAATAGAATCGGCAGGTGGAGTAATGCAGATTGAGGCATGGCCTCAGTTTAAGTTGCTGGTATTGTTGCCACAAAGTGATGAAAGCGAGACGGACAGTGTATAAGGTGTTGATAGTAGAAGACGACCCCATTGCTGCTCGTCTCTTTGAGCTTATGGTGCAGGAATCAAAGGAGTGCGAGCTCTCGGGAACACTTGCTAGTGCGGCACTTGCTGAGGCATGGTGTCTGGGTCATCCCGTGGATTTAGTACTGATGGACGTTGTGACGGCAGGTCGCGCGAGCGGACTCGAGGCAGCATCAAAGCTCAAGAGAAGTATGCCTCACATAAAGGTTTTAGTGGTTACTTCCCAGCCCGAGGTGGACTTTATTGAGCGCGCAAAAAGTGCGCACGTGGATGGATTTTGGTATAAGACTGCAAGTGACATATCGCTTGTCGAGCTGATACAGCGCACTATGTCAGGCGAGCGAGTTTTTCCTGCTTCTGTACCCGAGGTCCAACTGGGAAAGGCATTGGTGAGCGACTTTACGCCTTTGGAAGTGCGCATCCTCCGCGAACTGACAACAGGTGCAACCAATGCCAAGATTGCATCGCGTCTCGGTTTATCTGATCGCACCGTGGGCAACAACATTCAAAGCATGTTAAGCAAAACAGGTTTTGCTACGCGAACAATGCTAGCTGTTGCTGCAGTGGATTCCGGTGCCGTAATCAGCGGAGTATAAAAAGCTAAGCCTCGATGCTTCTCATCCACTTGTTCACGCTCGTCTTGCATGCGCCAAGCACAGATAGTTTAACTTTCGAGGGCTCCAATTGAAGATGGTTCAAATTTCGAAGTAGGCGAGCGTAAAACCGCAGGTCAGATTTTCCTCTACTTCGAGAAACGAACCATCTTTTGAAATGAGCTATCGAGAAACGAATCATCTTTTGAAGTTTTGCTAGCCCGAGCCATACGCGCCATAAGCAGCTCGGGCCATTGCGCTCTAGTTGACGATTTGCTCCATGAGCGCAGCGCTACATCTGATCGTGACAGGCACGAGCAATAACATCAAGCTGCTGCTCACGTGTGAGGTCGATAAATTTAACCGCATAGCCAGAGACGCGAATCGTGAAATTCGCGTATTCTTCCTTTTCCGGATGTTCCATGGCATCCTTGAGCTTGTCGGTATCAAAGACATTCACATTGAGATGATGCGCGTCTGCGGCAAAGTAACCATCCAGCACGTTCACCAAGTTTGCCTTACGCTGCTCAAGGTCATTACCAAGCGCGCCAGGACTAATAGTCTGGGTGTTAGAGATACCATCAAGCGCGTACTCATAGGGGAGCTTTGCTACAGAATTGAGCGAGGCAAGCAGACCGTTCTGCTCGGCACCATATGCAGGGTTGGCACCAGGAGCAAAGGGCGTATAGGGCTTGCGACCGTCAGGCATGCCAGCCGTTGCCTTGCCATATACCACGTTAGAGGTAATGGTAAGAATAGAGGTGGTTGGCTCAGAATCACGATAGGTGTGATGCTTTTTGATTTTGGTCATGAATGCCTTCAGCAGCCAGACAGCGATATCGTCCGCGCGGTCATCGTCGTTGCCGTAACGAGGGAAATCACCTTCGGTCTCAAAGTCGTAAACTATGCCATTTTCATCGCGCAAGCACCTGACCTTGGCATATTTGATTGCCGAAATCGAGTCGACAACGTGTGAGAAACCCGCAATGCCTGTGGCAAACGTACGACGAACGTTGGTATCGATAAGTGCCATCTCGGCAGCCTCGTAATAGTACTTATCATGCATGTAGTGGATGAGGTTCAAGATGTTGACATAGATGTCAGCAAGCCAATCCATCATGAGGTCAAACTTGTGCATGACCACATCGTAGTCCAAGTATTCAGACGTAATAGGAGCATACTCAGGGCCAACCTGCATATTGTGTCCCTGCTTGTCCTTAAACTTGTCATCGACACCACCGTTAATAGCGTAGAGCAAACACTTTGCCAGGTTTGCACGAGCGCCAAAGAACTGAATTTCTTTGCCAGTTTCGGTGGCGGATACGCAGCAGCAGATGCTGTAGTCATCGCCCCAGACAGGACGCATAATGTCATCGTTTTCGTACTGAACCGATGAGGTAGTGATAGAAACCTTAGCGGCGTAATTACGGAAGCTTTGGGGGAGATTTTTTGAGTAGAGAACCGTAAGGTTGGGCTCGGGTGCAGGCCCCATATTTTCAAGTGTATGCAAGAAGCGGTAGTCGTTTTTGGTCACCATGTGACGACCATCCATGCCAAGGCCAGCCATTTCAAGGGTTGCCCATACGGGGTCACCCGAGAAGAGCTCGTTGTAAGAGGGGATGCGGGCAAACTTGACCATACGGAACTTAAGCACCATGTGGTCAACAAGTTCCTGAGCTTCAGATTCGCTGAGTGTCCCTGCGGCAAGGTCACGTTCAAGATAGATATCGAGGAAGGTGGAAATACGACCAACAGACATGGCTGCACCGTTTTGAGTCTTGATAGCAGCCAGGTAGCCAAAGTAAAGCCACTGGAAGGCTTCGTGCGCATTGGCAGCAGGAGCAGAGATGTCATAACCGTAGATCTTGGCCATCTCTTTCATACCCTTAAGGGCACGAATCTGCTCAGCAATTTCCTCACGCAGGCGGATAACATTGTCAGTCATGCTGCGACCACCGCAATTGGCGAGGTCTTCTTGCTTTTTGGCGATGAGGAAGTCGATGCCATAGAGTGCAACGCGACGATAGTCACCAACAATGCGACCACGACCATAGGTATCGGGCAAGCCAGTGACAATATGAGAGTGACGTGCGGCGCGCATCTCGGGGGTATACGCATCAAAGACGGCTTGGTTATGAGTCTTGTGGTACTCGTTAAAAATCTGGTCGTACTTATCGTTTATGTGATAGCCATAGGTTTCGGCTGCCTGCTGGGCCATCTTGATACCGCCATAAGGCATAAAAGCGCGCTTGAGAGGCTTGTCAGTCTGAAGACCGACAATGCGCTCCAAGTCTTTCATAGCGCAGTCGATATAGCTAGGACCATAGGCAGTGAGGCCAGAGACAATTTCGGTTTCGCAATCAAGAACACCGCCATTTGCGCGCTCCTGAGCCTGGAGCTCCTGTACCTTGCTCCAGAGCTTGTCGGTTGCCTCAGTGGGGCCTACGAGAAAAGACTCGTCGCCCTCATAAGGCGTGTAATTTTTTTGGATGAAGTCTCGCACATTGACGTCTTCAGTCCAGTGGCCTTTCGTAAAGCCGCTCCATTCGTCACGAACTTGCATCTCTATGCCTCCTTAGCAGGTATGCTGTGCATCGCAGGTTTGCTGCGCATCGCAGGTATCGGTTCCCAAAAGAATTCGTTCGGCATGAGCCACACGTTCTGCCGTTGGTGGCTTGGTATCTCCCAAGGTATAGGGGATGCCAAGCTCGTCCCACTTAAAGCTGCCGAGACGGTGATAAGGCAACACCTCAATACGTTTGACATTATTTAATGTTTTGATAAAAGCTCGCATTTGTTTGAGGTAGTTGTCGTCATCTGTGATGCCGGGAACGAGCACGTGTCGTATCCAGATGGGTTTGTTGATACAGGAGAGGTAGCGAAGGGCATCAAGGATGTTTTCGTTGCTCTTGCCCGTAAGGGCTTTGTGCTCAACAGGGTCGATATGCTTGATGTCTGCGAGAATGAGGTCAGTGACTTGCATGAGATTTTGGAATTTTTCATAATAAGGCTCTTTTCGTGAAAAAGGCGCAAGTGACGTATCAAGGCAGGTGTTAATACCGCGGCTCTGTGCTTTGGAAAAGAGTTCAAGCAAAAAATCGATTTGCAGAAGCGCTTCGCCTCCGCTTACCGTGATGCCACCCTCTTCTCCCCAGTAGTTACGATAGCGTTCGGCCTGATCTAATAGCTCATCAGCACTTTTTAGCTCACCTTTGTCGAGCGCCCAGGTATCAATATTGTGACAGTAGCGACAACGCATCGAGCAGCCTTGGAGAAAAATAAGATAACGCACCCCAGGGCCGTCGGCCGAACCAAACGACTCTGTTGAGTGAACTCTTCCCAGCATGCGTTACATCTCCTTGCGGCAATTTCTTGCGTTGTGTAACGTCCAATCTAGAGGGGGAGAGGAGTACATTCTATGATTAGAATCAAGTTACAGGAAATTCATGGCATCGCCGCAGATACGACCCTGGTTATTCACCACGTATTTTGTTAAGACGCAAGCTCGTTGGAAAAAGCATTGTTGCACACGGGCCATACGTAAAAACAGCAGCATACGACTGTTTGGTCTCACGCGTACTTTTCTTCCATGTCTGCTTAGTTGCTCCCGACTGCTACGTCGTGTAAAGCAGAACGATCGAGCAACAAAAGTCTTCCCTGTCCTACTCTGCGCAACATACCCCTGCGTTCAAAGGCGCTCAGGGTGCGAGAGACGGTTTCGGGCCGTAGTCCAACAGAGCTCGCAATATCTTGTAACTTAAGACGAATTTCAGGGCCGACGCAGCGCTCATCTCGATACAAAAGATATTCCGCAAGCCTGCGTTGAGGGTCACGTATGCCGAGCATCATAATCTTTTCTTCAGCTTCAAAAAGTTCTGCGCCAATCATGTGTATCAGTCCTATGGCCACCTTAGGATTGTTTTTGATCAGCGTTTCAAAATGAGAGCGGCGAATGATATAGAGATCCACATCAGTAAGGCAGCCTACGGAGTAGTGATAGGTCTGCTCTTCCATGAATACGCCGCGCCAAATTGCCTGCCCGTCATGGAGAACGTCCAATACATATTCCTGACCGTTACTGTCGGTACGAAAAGTTTTGATACGTCCCGAGCGAACAATAATAATGGAATTAATAGGGTCGCCTTCATGTACCAAGATGGATCCTTTGGGACGCAAACTATGTATTGCTCCTGAGATAAGGCTTTCCTTGGCATCATCAGACAATCCCGCAAACAAAGGGATAGAACTTACAAAAGTGTGATCTGCATCCTTTGGACTGACAGTAGGGTTGACATTAGAGCTGACAGCGGGACTGACAGTAGTTTCCTGTGGGCTTCTGGAGGTGTTTTCGTAGTCATTTTCTGCCATGCTATCCCCGCTTTTATTCATATTTTGATGTCTTTTTGCATCAAATTTCTCATAGTTTTTTGTTCAAAGTCAAGCAGTTTTTGTTTGCGTTCAACGCCGCCTGCATAACCCGTAAGGCTACCATTTGCACCTATAACGCGGTGGCACGGAATAATAATTGAAATAGGGTTGCGTGCAACTGCTGCGCCAACGGCTCGAGGAGAAACGCGCTTCCCGCCATTTTGATGGTTTTCTATCTGTTGTGCAAGTGCGCCGTAAGTAGTGCATATGCCATAAGGAATTTGAGTTAACTGCGCCCATGCTTCTTCCTGAAAAGCTGTCCCATGAAGAGAAAAAGGAGGGAAGGTAGTAGGTATTTCTCCTGCAAAGTATGCATCAAGCCACGTGCAGCTACGTGAGATATACGGTGAGCTCAAAATACCAGCGTTTCTTTTGAGATCTTCATGGGGCAAATCTGTCGTTGAAAGGCCAAGACGTATTGCGAGCTTTTCTTCGAAATGTGCTTGGTTTTCAAACCATGCTCCACAGAGCCCTTCTGTGTTGGCAGCAAGAAAAATCTTGCCTAAAGGGGATGTGTAGGTAGCAAAAGAGACAGAAAACATCTTTTTCTCCAACTCAGCCATTCGCCTGACAAAATGAAGAAGTGAGCTTGTCAGCAGGATGGGATTGCTGCTTACTTGCCTTGTTGTTTACGGTAGGCGGCAAGACGTTCGCTGTAACTGGCGCCTTGATGGCGAAATGCAAGGGTAAAGCCAGCGGTCATAATGGCAAGTATGAGCAAATAGCTGACGATAAAACCAATCCATGCACCAAGATTTTTTGCAGGAAACCAAGCCCCTATTGAAGCGCAAAACGAAAGAACGACAAAGTAACTGAGACCAAAGCCGGCAATTCTTACGGGGTAGCTTGGCTTCATGAGCAAAAGATAGCTAAACCAAAACTGTTGTAACAATCCTCCCAAAAGGCTTGCGATGATAAGGGAAAAACAAATGGCGATTCCTTGGTTCCACTTGCCTACGGCTGCACAAACAGCGCAAGCGAGAAGCAGCCCTACCACTGCAAACAAACTGCCACTCAATATACCGCGTACAAATAGGGTTAATGATTTTTGCTCATAGGTCTTGCCAAATATGCTGGTACTGGTGTCATTTTCTGTTGTCATAATGGTCCTTTCTCGGGATGTGCATATGGTCGATAAAGCTATGGACAATAAAGCTATAGCATGCTGAGTCGTCGCTTAATTTCGGGTACATAACTACGCGTCACAAGTAGCTGCGTACCGTCTTCCAATTCGAGCATAAGGCGGCGATTGAATTCAGGTCGGATACGTAAAACCTTATCGAAATTGACAATAACCTGCTTCGAGATACGGATGAATTCTGTGCGTGCGAGTGACTCTTCTAGTTCGTAAAGGCGTTGAGGACTTTCGAGCTCAATACCGCCGCTGCAATGAATCCAGCACCGCTGAGTATGAATTTCAATGAATAGCACATCGTTATAGGGCAGTATGCGGTGCGTTACCGTACCAGGTTCATATGCGATGAGTTTTCCATCGATTGTCTTCAGTTGATCAACAATCTTGATTGCGCGTGGGTCGTTTGGTGCACTTGTTACGACCACCTTGATGTTGTGTTGACCTTCTTGTTGTATGTGCTGTATGACCATAGTCTCTCCTGTGTCTTTGTGTAATGAAATCATAGGGGAGCAAAGCAGAAATGTGCTGATGGATATGCCAACTTGCACAAGTTAAGGCTTGAGTTACCCCTTATAGGAAATCTGTTGTGTCACTTTGACCTTTGCTATGTCACTTTGACCGTGCAGATTATGGAAATCTACGAAATCCTTGTCTGCCACGACGCTGAGCAGAAAATACGCTCCATTTACCCAAGCAATCCTGGCGCTCATTTGACGGCTGTCTATTTACGTGTAGCGAGGGGTATAACTTGACTTGTGGCTGGCGAAGCGCGTGGCTCATAACATTCTCGCGACTTGCTTCGCTATACTTTTACAGTTCTTTGAAAGGAGCCAATACATGGGTATTAAGAAGGTCACCATTGCTGGTGGCGGTGTTTTGGGCAGCCAGATTGCCTACCAAAGTGCATTCAGAGGTTTTGACGTTACCATTTGGCTGCGCAGCGAGGCCTCTATTGGTCGTTGTGAGCCCAAACTTGATCGTCTGCAGGGAATTTATGTTGCGAGCCTAGAAGCTGCAAAGACCGACAAGAGTAAGTGGGCTCCTGGTTTTGGCAAGCTCGAAGAGGCAACTGATGAGCATATCGACGAGCTTAAGGCTGCTGCTGTTGCTGCTCGTACCAATCTTCATTTAACCACCGACTGGGATGAGGCTTTTAGTGATGCTGACCTCGTTATCGAGGCTGTAGCTGAGGATCCCCAGCAGAAGATAGCCTTCTATGAGGAGCTGCAGAAGCACCTTCCCGAAAAGACTATCGTCGTTACCAACTCCTCAACACTGTTACCCAGCACTTTTGCCGAAAAGACGGGGCGTCCTGAAAAGTTTTTGGGATATCACTTTGCCAATAATATTTGGATTGGCAATACTGCTGAGATTATGCCGCATCCTGGTACCAGCGATGATGTCTACCAACAGCTGGTACAGTACTCCCAAGATATCGCTATGGTTCCCATCCAGCTGCACAAGGAGCAGCCGGGTTATGTGCTCAATTCCATGCTCGTGCCCCTCTTGAGTGCAGCGCAGATGCTCTGGGCAAAAGATGTCGCGAGTCCTCAGGATATCGACCGCGTCTGGGAGATTGCTACAGGCGCCGCTCATGGCCCGTTCCGTATCATTGACGTTGTTGGTCTGACCACGGTGCTTAACATCGTTAAGATGCAGGTTACTACGGATGACCCCAACGATATTCATAATATCCTTATCAAAAAGATTGAGGCCATGATTGCCGAAGGCAAGACAGGCATCAATGCTGGCGAGGGTTTTTACTCTTATAAGTAGACGCTCCGCAGGCACATCGTGGTGCAGCTATGTTATGACGCAATGAGTAGTACCAGATAGATTCAAGCAGGACGTGACGCAAGAGCGTTGCGCCCTGCTTTTAAAAAAGGAGGATTATGTTAGAAATTGGAGCCATTGCACCAGACTTCGAGTTGCCCGATCAAGATGGTGTAACTCATAAACTCAGCGATTATCAGGGTAAAAAAGTTGTCTTGTATTTTTATCCCAAAGACAATACGCCTGGCTGCACCAAGCAGGCTTGTGGTTTTGCCGAGCGTTACCCTCAGTTCCTTGAGAAGGGTGCTGTTGTCCTAGGAGTTTCCAAAGACTCCGTGGCATCACACAAGAAATTCCAGGAGAAGTTTAACCTTCCCTTTACCCTGCTATCTGATCCTGAACATAAAATCATCGAGGCTTATGGCGTGTGGCAGGAAAAGAAAAACTATGGCAGAACCTATATGGGCATTGTGCGTAGTACGTACCTTATTGATGAGAAGGGCCATATTGTGCGCGTGCAGACCAAAGTGAAGGCTGCAGAAAACCCCCAGGATACGCTTGATCTGCTTGACGCCCAATAGATTGTCCCTGCGATGAGAATCATTTTTTCCCCAGCAAAACGTATGCGGAGTGAGGCTGATGACCTTGCTCCGCTTACCAAGCCGCTTTTTCTTGTACAAGCGCAAACAGTGCTTGAGTGGTTGCAGTCGCTTTCTTATGAGGAAGCAAAGCGCCTATGGAAGACGAGCGACTCTATTGCACAGGCAGCTTATGATGCGCTTGCGCAAGCAAATCTAGAACGCGGGCTTGTACCTGCGATTTTGTCATATGATGGCATTGCTTTTAGCTATCTTGCGGCCGGTGTTTTGGAAGAAGAACAGCTGGCCTATTTGCAAGATCATCTGCTTATACTTTCGGGACTTTATGGTGCGCTGCGACCTTTTGATGCAGTGGTGCCCTATCGCCTAGAAATGCAGGAAAAAGCGCAGGTGGCTGGTACACGCAGTCTTTATGAGTATTGGGGCGATGCAGTCTATCAAGAAGCAATGCGTGGCGTAGGTGCTGACCATGTGGTTGTTAACCTTGCTTCCAAAGAGTATTCACGCATGGTTGAGCGCTACCTTACGCCGCAAGACCGGATGGTTAGCTGTAATTTTGTCGTTGAAACTGCGCGTGGTCTGGTGCAAAAAGGAGTTTATTGCAAGATGGCTCGTGGCGAAATGCTGCGTTACGCTGCCGTGCACCAGGTCAAAGCGCCTGAAGAACTCAAGCAATTTGACTCGCCGGATTGGCGCTTTGCCGACGCGCTTTCTACGGATTCCGAGTTTTTCTTTATAAGGAAAGCCAACTAAGTCCGCTCAGCCCGCCTCGTGTATGCGACTGCCGCTGCTGTAGGTGTGCTTTGGTGTCAGCTGGCCTAGGCGCGCGTTTATCACAACTGCCGCAAATACACTCTGAGCCGTAGATGGTTCGAGTTTCGACGCCTCAAACAAAAGATGGTTCGAGTTTCGAAGTAAGCAAGTGTAAAAGTGCAGGTCAGATTTTCCTCTAGTTCGACAAACGAACCATCTATTGAAAAAAGGCTCGAAGCTTGAACCATCTTTCATTTGCCATGTGGGATCCGCATGACATGAACCATCTGTCATTTTTTGGGACGCTACTTTTGGTCCCCAGTGGGCTTATGGCCAATGCCAAAGTCGGCGTAAAGACGATCGGCGAGCCAGTTGCTGGCCTTGGTAGCACCCGCAAGATTAAGATGTGTACCACCGTCGCGTGAATCGACCGACCAGTCGATACCAACCTTAGATGAGGGATCATTCATGTCGTAATAGGTAACACCGTTCTTTTTTGCCCAGCGTTCAAGCTCAACATGTCTTGCAAAACTAAACTCGCGAGCATTTGGGGCGCTCACCAGCACTAATTTTGCACCATGCTCTTCACAGCTTTTCTTTAGGTCGTTGAGGTAGTACTCGGCGATGGGAGTCAAGGAAATCTTGTCGCCCTTGTCCTTCATATAATCTCCGCCCTTGTACGGGACTACTCGATCTTTCTTTTTATAACCCATATGCGGAGCAATGCCTTGGGGATTGTCGTCCATGTGTCCTGTGACAATAAGCTTCCAGTTGCTGTGGTAGCGCAACAAAGGACAAACTCTGCGACCAACATCCTGCATAACCATGCGAACGCCCGTACGGTGGAAGAAGTTGTTGGTTTCGGCAACAACAACCTTGGTATGGTGATAGTTAAACGTGTCAGTGGCAATCTCATCGGACTCGGCGAGCTTTTGTAGTGGACGAGCAGAATTGTATGAGCGGATGCCTATACGTTTTTCAATAAGCTCAGGAGCAAAACTGCCTTGTGCACTTGAATCGCCAACAAAGATAAGGTCGAGACTGTTGCGGTCAAGCAGTGTATAGTCAAACTGATTAGAGTAGTGAAAACCTAAGGTGACCACAGGGTTGTGTGGTGTCACTATCGCAGAAAGAACCAGCAGAACTGCATAGAGTACGGCCATAAATCCCAGCGAGCGCATAATGCCATGCAGGAGGGACGGCGTGTCTGAGTGTTTTTTCTCGGCGGAAGGCTGTTGCCCAGCAACATGCTGCTTTGTTGCAGCCGTCTCGCAGTTCTTCTTTTCTTCAATCATGGTTCATCCTAGAAGTTGGCGTAAATCGAGGGAATGGCATCATAGCCAGGTCCATAGGCTCCAAAGGTCAGCATAAAAGCGACCAAAGCAATGCCCACTGCCCAGCGCAGTGCCGTACCATGCCTGAGTAACAGCGGACGTAGGGCGATATCACACTCATGAGTAATATCGACAGCAAGCATTAATGCGCCGCCAATAAGCGCAATGCTGAGGTCGGCAGCAGAGACGCGGAAGCTAAGCCACAGATTGTCAACGAGTGGTTCTGTGCCTGGGCCAGCAAAGATAGACTTAAACATCTGTACAAAGTCAGTGAGCGTATCGGCGCGGAACAGCATCATGCCGACAATGACCAGCACTACGGTGCGTATCATTGCGATACCCTGATTAAGCAGACCATCGCGCTTGATACCCGCGCGCTCAAAGAAAGCAGCAAACAAAGGTTCCAGTACCATGCCTACTATGACTAGTGCAAAGTAGTACAGGCCATAGGCGAGGTATTTCCAAGCGGCACCGTGCCAAATACCTGTAGCAGACCATACGGCAAGCAAAGGCAAAAGAGTTGGCACAATGCGTACGGCGTTGCCCTTAAGATGCTTGCGTGCCCAAGTTGAAAGTGCCCTTGTAGCACCTGATAGCGATACAGGATAAAAAACATAGTCGCGCAGCCATCCACCGAGCGTCATGTGCCAACGACGCCAAAATTCATTAACACTTTTTGAGAAGAAGGGCTGACGGAAATTCTGAGCCAACGTGACGCCGCATAGTTCGGCACTGCCGCGAGCAATATCTACAACGCCTGAAAAATCAGCGTAGAGTTGCAGAGTATAAAGCGCCGCAGCAATGATGACCATAACGCCCTCGTAGGAGGTGTGGTTGGTAAAAATCATATCTACCAAAGGTGCAATACGATCGGCAATGACAATCTTTTTTATCATGCCCCAAACGATGAGTTGTAGGCCATAGACTAAACGTTCACGACGGGCAATCTCTCCAGCACGTAGCTGTGGCGCGAGTTTGTCAAAGCGCCCAATGGGACCTTCGGTGAGTGTAGGGAAGAAGGACAAAAAGAGCGCAATGGTCCCCAGATTGTGGCAGGCAGGGTATTTACCTCGGTATACGTCAATGACATAGCCTACCGCAGACATGGTGTAAAACGAGATACCCAGCGGTAGCGCAACTGCTGCCGGCAAAATCTTGGCATCAGCGTTAAGCAGACCAATAAAGATGCTCTGAATAAAGGTACCATATTTGAGTATCACAAGAATACCCAGCAAAATGAGGGTACCGATGGTGCATACCAGGCGCATACGCTTTTGGGTGATAGCACGACGCTGTTTACGTTCATCGCGGGTTTCTTTACGTCCCTCAGGCTTTTGAATGGAATTTCTTGCCCGCTCAATAAGTAGCCCGCTGATCCAGGTGACCAAGGTGGCTGCAATGAGATAGACCACCAAGATCTTGCTGGAGTTCCAGAAGAAAGCGTAGCTGGCAGCCAACAAAATAATCCAGCGCCACCGCTTAGGGACAATAAAATAGGCAAGGTAGACAAAAGGGAGAAACACTCCAAGATAGAGTGCCAGACCCTTCCAGGCTGTGAGGGACACGTTATACTCTATTCGTCGAGGAGGCGCTCAATAAGTGCCGCAATGGAATCAACAGAAGCAAAGTTATCGGGTGTCATTTCTAGGGGAGACACGCGAACCTCAAACTCGTCTTCGAGAGCACTCACGAGCATAATAGAGGTCATCGAGTCGATGGCACCTGAACCTACAAGGTCATCGGTGTTGTCGATATCAACATCAGGAAGAATCTCCTGCAGCATATCGCGTACTTGCTCTTTGATTTCATCCATGGCATTCCCCTTCTTTTAAAAAATGACCGTTGAACAGTATATAGAAGTAAAAAACAGCAGGTAAAGCTACACACAACAAGCATCAAGCAAAGCATGACGATCGATTTTGCCATTGGCATTAAGAGGTAGTGTGGGCAGCAAGTTGATGTTGTCAGGCATCATATAGGTGGGCAGGCGATGAGTCAGCTGTTTGTGTAGCTCGTCTTTGTTGAGTTTGTTACCTGAAGCAAAGATAACAATATGACCTTGCGTAGGCTCCCAGATAGCCGCGCAACTTGCGACACCCTCACATGCAGCTGCAGCAGCCTCAATTTCACCCAATTCGATGCGATAGCCGTTGCGTTTGATTTGGAAGTCTCTGCGGCTCACATAACGCAAATCACCATCACGGGCAGGTCGAACAATATCGCCCGTGCGATAATAGAGCTGCGGGTCATGTGCATCGAGTGGATTGGTAACAAATGTTTCTGCGGTTCGCTTGGCATTGCCCAAATATCCCCGGGCAACAAAAGGTCCACCTACATACAGTTCGCCCTCATCATCAATGCCAGCTTCTTGACCGTCTTCGCGTATCACAATAGCTTTCATGCCCTCGCAGACACGACCTATAGGCAGCGATTCCTCGTCAGACAAGCGCCTGTTAACCTTGTAATAGGTACAAATATCGGTAGTTTCGGTGGGGCCAAAGAGATTGGCAAACTTTGCTTTGGGTAGCTTGTCCATCCAGTAATTGAGTGTGGGTGTAGGCATTACCTCGCCGGCAAAAAGAACTTTGCAGATATGTTCTAGCGGAGCGACGGATAGTACATCCCAACGAGAGAGCATCCCAAGAGCAGTGGGTACCCAATAGATAGTGTTGACCTTACGTTCGTTAAGCCAGTTTACAAGGGGCACTGGCCAACTAAAGAGTTGCTTGGGGATGATGTGCATCGTAGCGCCTTGGCGAATGGTGGCAAACATATCCGAGACAGACATCGAGAAGTACAGCGGTGTCTGGCTTCCAAATATGGTCTCATCGCTGATGTCAAAGCAGTTTGCAAACCAGCTGACATAGGAAATGACATTGGCATGGCTTACCATGACACCTTTGGGCATACCAGTTGAACCTGATGTATAGAGTACATAAAGTAAATCGTCGGGGTGAGTCTTGCAACGAATATCGGCCAACATGGTGGTATCGATATCCCCTGATGAAGCCTCGTCGATAGCGATACAAGCGCCAGGAAGTAGCTCTTCTCCAAGCTGGGCAGTTTGATCGCAGACCAAAATTGCTGCTGGCTTAAAGGATGTCACGATGTTCGCGAGACGCTCGCGAGGAGACTCAGCATCTAGGATGGCATAATGGCCACCAGCAGCGGCGATACCCAAGAGCGCGACAACCTGATCGACCCCACGAGGGAGCAGAACGGCTATTGCCTGCTGTGCTTTACCACGGTGTGCGAGCGTACTGCCTACGCTTTGAACTTGAGTGAGGAGCTCAGAGTAGCTTAGTTCTTTTTTATCGTCTGCATATGAAATCTTGTCAGCATGTCGCTGGGCTGACTCCTCAAGCCATTGAAGAACGTTTGTATAGGTCATACTTTTCCTTCCATGGTGCGCGATGCTCTCAATGCGTCGAGTTTAAAATGTTGACGTATCCGTTCAGCAGTGTGACAAGGATAACTTTAATAGTAGAAGGAAAATCTTAGGACAACCTTACATCTAAGCTTATTCTTTCTTAAGAAATGAGAAAAAAAGCCTAAATGAGTTGCAGCTAAATGAGCTGTAGTTAGTGTGCTGAGCGAGCCTTAGTCTTCAATAGTGCACGTTACCACAAACGCCTTGCTTAGCCATCCGTATGGCTGGTCAAGGCGTATTTGATAGCCGTGAAGATCGACAATCTTTTTTGCAATGGAAAGCCCCAGGCCACTGCCGTTTAAATTGGTGTTACGTGCCATATCGCCGCGTGAGAAAGGTTCAAAAAGCGCATCGGTATCTCCGGTGATGGGTATACCTGTATCGCCAATAACGACAGCGACGGCTCCTGCAAGATGAACAAGTCCTACATAGATGGTGGTACCAGCGGGATTATGTCTGATGGCATTGGTGATAAGGTTAGCAAAGACACGACCGAGTTGATGCGCGTCAGCGTAGATAGGAAGGGGCGTTTCGGGCACCTCAACCTCAAGTGTCATCCCTGCTTCTTCCGCATCGGTATAGCTGGCAGCAGCTTCGCTTAGTACGATTTGTGGTAGGTCGCAGCGCTCTCGAGTGAGGGCATAATTTTCACTTTCGAGCTTGGTAAAATCAAAAAGTACGTCAGTTAAGCGTCCCATACGATCAGCTTTTGCTTGGATAGAACGCAGATAACGTTCTTGGTCGGCAGGGTTGCTTACGAGGCCGTCTGCTAGCGCTTGGGCAAGACCACCGATACTCATCACAGGTGTGCGCAAATCGTGGGCCATATCAGTAATCATGAGATTGCGCCGAGCGTAGAGCTTTGCTTGCTCAAGATCGCGCCTCTTTTGTTCTTGTTTGACGCGACGCTCAATCATGCGGGCAAAGAGTAGTGAACCGACAAGTAAGGGAGCAAATATCAGCGATATGCCAAAGAGTGAGGTAGCGATACCGTGAGTCCAGGCTCCTGTATTGCCTTTTACTGCTGTTGCGAGAAGCGCAAAGGAATGACGGAAAACAATTCGCTTAGCGAAGGGCCAGATAATCCATTCGATAAAGACCACCAAACTACATACCAGCAAAAATCTAACGCTGAGATACCCGTTAAAAGATCCGAGTTCATTGGCGTTATTCGCGGGTACCTCTGGCTTGGTGTGGGGTGTCATAACTAGCGCTCCAAACGGTAGCCAAGGCCGCGAATGGTGCGGATGTAGACATTTGCATCGTCGGAGAGTTTGGAGCGAAGCTTGCTAATACATACCATGACGTTATTTTCAGCGGCCATGTAGGTTTCTCCCCAGCCCTTTTCGTAAATTTGTTGCTTGGTAAAAACGCGTCCAGGATGTCCCATCAGAAGTTCCATCACGCGGAATTCCACCGAAGTAAGCTCGATGGGTTTGCCTGCACGGGTGAGCTCGCAGGCATCTAAGTCAAGCACAAGGTCGCGCACGCTCAGCTGGCGATTTTCATTATGCTCAGCTTGAGGGGATGCGGTGGCTGCAGCGGTGCTTGATGTTTCTGCAGCTACAGGTTGGGAGGGAAGGGGTTGTGCATCAATAGCGTACACGCGGCGCATCAATGCATTGGAGCGCGCAACTGCCTCTAGGGGATTAAAGGGTTTGACTAAATAGTCATCGGCACCTAAATCCAAGCCAATAACACGCTCAGCATCCTGACCCTTTGCCGAAATCAAAATTACGGGCGTGGGTGCTGTGGCGCGTAGCTGACGGAGAATCTCATAACCGTTCACCTTGGGCATCATGATGTCCAAAAGACACAAGTCAATGGGCTGATCTGCAAGAACATCGAGTGCTTCTTGACCATCTGATGCTTCTACTACCTGATAACCAGCATTTTCTAGGTAGAGACGTAAGACCTCGCGAATCTCCGCTTCATCATCGGCAATCAGAATGCAACGATGTTCATTGCTGCTCATGTAATCTCCCCTTTAACTGCACAGGCGCCGCTCGAGTGTAATGCCCGGGCGGCGCATCTCAAGGCAAATGCTAACGCTAGAAAGTGATGCAAACTTAGCGTGAGGTGAGTCTCACTTAGAGAAGCGCCGTTTCGTCGGCATCGCTTGGACGAGAGCTATGGGGGCTATTGTCCTCGTTGCTCTCGGTATCCTCAGCTGCAGCAGTACCCGTATCGCTAGCAGCACCCTCATCGTGAACAGCGTTCTCATCACTGGCAGCACCCTCATCACGGGCGTCTTCCGTAGATTGCTCTGTAGAGGGCACTTCTGGAGTGAAAGCTTCATCGCTAGGAGTTTCGACAGGAGCTACAGCTACAGAAGTAGTGCTCATGGGATAGCTTACCGTAGGGGGTACAGGACCATGGTTGGCAGAAGCGTTCCAGCTGCTGTTTTGCTCATCCGCACTAAAGGGCAGATAAGACGAACTCGTGTTATAGCGTAGCGTCTCGTAAAGAGCGGCGTAAGTCATTTGGATGTAGGGCTCCACATAAAAGATGTCGAGAATGCCCAGGGTCAAGCCAGCAAGCAGATGCCAAGGGATAAAGGACAGGTCTAGTACAAAGGTCTGCCACTTATTACCATCCATCATCTGACGACTCTCCGCAAACGCACGCTCGCGGGTCATGGTGGGGTCATCTGCCAAAAGATAAGGAATCATGCGGTACTCATAGAACTTGATGATACCGGGGATAACGAGCAACAAAGACCAAGCAAAGATGTACAAATCCATAAAGAAGAGCGTTTTGAAGTTTTCACTAAAGTTGCGGTCAAAGCCACGACCAACCTCAGCAACATTGGCGGGTTGATGGAGGTTGCGCAGGAAAAAGCGGTTTATGCCAACACGCAGGGGATTGTAGATAAGAATTTGTATGGCGGCTGCGGCAGCTATAGCCACAACAATCGCCAGGATACCCAAGCCCAAAAATGGCAGCAGCACAATGGCAGGCAGAGATGAATCGTCGTATTCATGGTGTGGAAAAGCTATGTCTGAGTTATTCAGGACAAAGCTATCCTCATCTTCGCTAAAGCCGTATTCAAAGTCCTCATCAAAGTCATCAAAAAATTCGGGGTCGCTACTGCTGTAGTACTCAGACGAGCTGTAAGCTGCGCTCCCAGCTCCCTTGGTGACTTCCTGAAATGCCGCATTAGCAGCTGTCCCAGCACTTGCACCCACGCCAGCACCTGCAATTGCTGCTACCAAAAAAGCAACCAAGACGGTTTTCCAATAGTTGGCTCGCAGACTCCTCTTGGCTTTTTCTTTTAGTTCATAACGCTCCCACATGATGTCCCTCCTTGAACATCTGAGCTGTTTGCTGATGACACTATGATGATGCCCAAACCTAGTCAAGAGGTATACGATTCCCTAAGTTTTTCTTAAGTTCTTCTGCAATATAAGCAATTTATTATCTGTCTGTGAGCGCAGTATTTTCACGCCACGCTACGCCACGCCGAGACACTAGGCAAGCAAACCGGTGGCAACGGCAATCAATGCGATTATAACGCCGACGATGGATTCGCCACCAAGCAGACCAGAGGCTATGACAATGCCGTCCTCGTCGCCTTTGTTCTGAGGACGCATGCGGTCATAGATAAACTTAACAAGTGCCCCAATAGGAGCGGTGAGTGACAGATAAAGAGGCAGGTAAACGCCTAGTCCGAGCATCATGGCAGGTAGGCCAAAGCAGTGCAGCACCACTCCTGCAACAATGCCTGCAATAAAGGCAGAAAGGCTTGGGATACCAGCAACCATTGTTGCAACAACAGAAGCCTGGGCCGAGACAAATTCCTTGCCAGGACCAAAAGCGTCTGCACCATGTGCCGCAAGCAGTGCTGCCATAACCGCAACCGAAATTAAACAGCCAAGCAGAGCACCGATAGCCTGACCCTTCCACATGGCACGAGGACTGGTGCCAAGGAGCTGACCTGTCTTGAAGTCACTCATCACATCTCCGGCAAGACCACAAGCGACAGCCACGATACCTGCGACAAAGAAAAGCTTAACTTCGTCAGCTTCTCCCAAGGCAGCAACGGCTAGCAACACAATGAGGCCAAAAATTTCCATGGGATCGATGCCTGTTTGGCCAACAGACTGTGCGCTCATGATAGTGGTCACAAAACTGAGCGCCACAATAACGAGCATTGCTACAGGACCGAGCCCCAAGCCAAAGCAAATGAGCAGTGCCGCAGCAGCTATCAGCAAACCCAAAGCCCCCGCATCGGTACGAGAGAGCCAAGCCGACTCAGCGGTATCATCGCTTTGTATGGCATCACGGTGCTTGGATTGGCGCAAGAAAAAAACAAACTGAGGAATGATGTCTTTGACGATAACGCCAGCGCCAGATCCCATCATCAGACCCATACCTAAACTTGGCACAATGCGGCTTGCGGTCGCAAGGTCCCAGAGTCCAAGTGCGCTACCTCCTACCGTGAGACCAAAGTTGGCAAGCAGAGCGCCGCACAGCCAAAACGCTACAGCACTACCACCTACAAGAAAGCCGACAGAAAGCATCATGGGTGAGTTATAGATACCAAATGCAATGCCAGGAATGGGAAGCTGGGCTACGATGGGCGGCATGAGAGCCAATACATCGCGTGCGATACTCCAAAGACCAGCTACCGCCATTGAGCCAAAGAGTTTTTTGCCCGTACTCCCGCCAGCGGTACTTGCTTCTAAGGTCTGTGCTGCAGCAATACCGATGGGGTATTCCAATCCTGAACGCTCCACTAAACGACGGCGAAAAAGTGCTGTCCAACTAAGACCCAGCAAGGTACCACCGAGCGCCACGAGCAGCATGACCACCCAGTTGACGCGGTCAGCCATACCGAGCATCCACGCTGCGGGAATGGTAAACGCGAGGCCACCCGCAACCATGGAGCCTGCAGACATAATGATCTGTGTAATATTTGCTTCGTTTAAGCTGCGATGACCAAAAGCGCGCAACAGAGTGAGCGCCGTAATTGAGGTAAAAATCGTTGGCCAAGGAAGTGCGCCCATTTTAAGCGCGGTATAGACAGATGAGGCTGTGATGATGATGCAGCCAATGATGCCTATTACGAGACCCGTAGCCGTAAGCTCACCAGTAGAGTCGCTATCTGCGGACTTTTCGGGAGAGTTTGTTGATATCTTAGTTTTCACATTCGACCTTTCACCAGTTACTCTTGACATGCTGCGACCTTGGCGCGGGCTACTTACCCACGCCAAAAAGTTACGTGGCTCATACTTTTACCGTAAACATTGCCGGTTCATACTATCATTTCAAAGAAGTAGACGGCACTATTGCTGTTCGATTATCCTAAGAGCAAGTGTTTGCGTTGAGTTTGAAAATCAAGCTTGAGTTACGTTTTTTGCATTTAGCTAAGAGCTTTTAGTATTTGAATTGAGGCTTTCCGCGTCAAAAATGCGCTTGCTAGGTGAATAATAGGCATAAATGCCGGTCTTTTGGTCGGCAGTGAAGTGGAGGTAGACCATGTCAATCCGCATCATTACCGATTCTGCATCCGATATTGCTCAGGGTTCTCAGCAAGGCCTTGAAATTGTTCCTCTGTCCATCACCTTTGGTGAAGGCACCAACGCAAAGGTCTATTCCGATGGCATCGATTTGACTCCACAGCGTTTTTACGAGTTGTTAGTTGAGTCGGATATGTTGCCCAAGACAAGCCAGCCCGCCCCGGGGCTTTTTCGTGAGGCGTATCTGTCCGCTCGTGAGGCGAACGAAGATGTGGTAGTCGTTACCATTGCATCTGGTCTTTCAGGTACGTATCAGAGCGCTCAGCTCGCACTTTCCGAAATTGAAGCGATCGATTCTGAGTATGCAGCGCGCGTGCATATCATTGAGTCGGGCTCAGCCTGCGTGGGTCAGCGCGCGCTGGTCGAGTGGGCACTTCGCATGGCTCGCGAAGGCATGAGTTGCGAGCAAATCGTCAAGGAACTCGAGCTGCGTAAGCGCGATTTGCGCGTCGTGGTATTGCTTGACACCCTTGAGTATCTGCGCCGTGGTGGCCGCCTTACAGGAGGTGCTGCTGCGATGGGTGCACTGCTTTCTATCAAGCCTGTGGTCGAGCTTCGTGATGGCGTTATAAGTATTTTGGGCAAAGCGCGCGGTTCCAAAAATGGCAAAAACCTGCTTAACCAAAAGATTGAAGCAGTAGGTGGTATTGACTATGAGCTGCCTCTTAATGTGGGCTATGCGGGCACCTCTGCGCATCTTGCCAACAAATACATCAAGGACAGCTCTCATCTTTGGGAGAGCGCGGCGGGAAAGCCTCCCGTTTGGCCCATGGGTGCCACCATTGGTACGCATACCGGCCCAGGCGCTATTGCCGTGTCTTTCTTTGCCAAGCGCATATAACTACAGCGGTGTACGGGCGATGTGATGGATGTAGATTTAGGTCAAGCCCAACAGGAAGCAAGACAAGCAGGACTTGAGCTTATCAAAGACGAATGCGGCTTGGTTTTGACTGATGGTACGATGAAGCTGAGCTGTGATTTTATGGCTCTGCTACCGCGCTTGCGCCAGGATCGACTGGCACGTGAATTAGTAGTGCGAGCGGCGCGTATTAAAGCTGTCACGCAAGCCGTAGTGGTTGATGCCACAGCGGGTCTGGGCGAGGATTCGCTGCTTTTTGCCGCGGCAGGTTGCAAAGTTTTGCTTTTTGAAAACGATGCAGTCATTGCGGCATTACTGCATGATGGCTTGCAACGAGCGGCAGGTATAGCCCAGCTAGCACCTGTCGTTGCACGTATGCAGCTCTTTGAAAACAATAGTGTTGACGTGCTGCCTCGCTTGGCAAACAAGGTGGATGTCGTCTATCTTGACCCGATGTTTCCAGGTCGCAGCAAGTCAGCGGCAGTCAAGAAGAAATTCCAGCTCTTACATCAGCTAGAGCAACCATGCACTGATGAAAGAGCGCTGTTACATGCTGCGCTTGCAGCAAACCCGCGCAAAGTGGTTATTAAGCGACCTCTCAAGGCGCCAACACTTGCCGCTTCACATCCTAGCTATAGTCTTTTAGGTAAAGCCGTGCGTTTTGACGTAATTGTGCCACCGCAGACTTTGTCGCAATAAGACTCCCAAGCTATTAGAATGTTTCACATGATAAAAAGACTTAAAAAAACGATTCCTGTGGCATTGCCCGTCATGTTGGGCTACTTGGCCATTGGTCTGCCGAGCGGTATTCTTGCAGCTCAGGTAGGTGTTCCCGCATGGGCTTGTTTTGTTGTAAGTGCAACGATCTATTCAGGTGCGGGTCAGTTTATGTTCCCCAATATGGTGCTTGCAGGGGCAAGTCCGCTTGCGATTATCGCTTCGATTTCTCTTGTTAATACGCGCCAAGTACTTTATTCGGCGGCCTTTGCACCTTTTTTTCGCAAAACAAGCCGCCTACTCACGGTGGTTTTTTCAGCAACGGTAACTGACGAAACCTTTGGCATCAATCTCGACAAACTCTCACGCGCTGGTGAGGACTGGACCCCTCAAGATGCATTGGCAATAAATCTTGAAAGTATGTTTTCGTGGGCAAGCGCAAACTGCATCGGTGCGATGGTGGGACCTCTGCTTGCTTTGCCAACAGGAATTACCTCTTTTGCCATGACGGCTATTTTTATTTGCCTGCTTGTGGGCCAGCAAATGCGTATCGAAGCAATACTTGCCTTGGTAGTAGCGGTGCTGGGCGTTACTGTTTGCAAGCTGATAGGGCTGGGTGGACTAGCAGTCTTTATCGGGGCTTTGCTGGGCGTAATAGCAGGTACGGTGTATGGGGCGGTGAAATCATGAGTCCCTATGCGAGCTATCTTCTTATTTATGCGGGCGTTTTGCTTGAGATGCTTGTCTGTCGTGTGGCGCCTATTTTACTGCTCAAAGGACGTACCCTACCCGAGCGCGTTGAAGAGGCATTTTCATTGATACCCGTAACTGCTTTTGCGGCGTTGGTGGCAAATGATCTTATTCAGCCTGAGCTGTTGATGGGAGATCCCAAAGCAGGAATACTGCCTTTTGTGGCTGCGCTGCCCGTCATTTTTGTTGCAAAAAAGACAGGGTCGCTCATTTGGAGTGCTGTTGTGGGTATGCTTGCCTATGCTGCGCTGCTTTGGGCGGTGTGACGAAGCAGTTCAAATCTGTCAAACTAGTGATGTCTTATACCGCGAGGACGGGAGTACGATGTCGGAGTCTGCTTATGACCTTGAGGGTCTGGCGTGGAAGTTTCGCTCGATAGTAGGAGAGGAAGATGTTCTTCTCAACGAGCCTATGAGTGAGCATACGACTTTCAAGATTGGTGGTCCCGCCGATCTGTATGTGATTCCTGAAGATGCAGCCGAACTTGCGGAGATTCTTGATATTTGCCGTGAGCGAGAAGTACCGTATTTTGTCTTGGGCAAGGGCTCTGATCTGCTTGTTGCTGATGAGGGCTACCGCGGTGTGATTATTGGTCTTGCGGATGGTCTGACAGGCGTTACTGCTGACGATGAGCTGCTGACCTGTGAGGCGGGTGTGCCTTTGCGCGAGGCGTCCGAGATGGCGTGTGAATTGGGCCTGACAGGTCTTGAGTTTGCCTGTGGCATCCCAGGATCTGTGGGTGGCGCCTGCTTTATGAATGCTGGTGCCTACGATGGCTGTATCGCTGATGTCTTGTCTTGTGTTCGTGTGATTTTGCCAACAGGTGAGCAGCAGACTCTTGGCATTGATGAACTTGCCATGGGTTATCGTACCAGCCGCGTCAAGACGGACAATCTGGTAGTGGTAAGCGCAAGTTTTGCTCTTCGTTGTGGCGACCCCAAAAAAATCCGTGCCAAGATGGATGACTTCACTTTGCGTCGAGAAGAAAAACAGCCGTTGGAATTGCCAAGTGCAGGCTCAACCTTCAAGCGTCCTGAAGGTTATTTTGCGGGTAAGTTGATTACCGATGCAGGGCTTAGGGGCTACCAGTATGGTGGTGCAGGTATATCAACCAAGCATGCTGGCTTTGTTGTCAATCTAGGCGGCGCAACTGCAGCCGATGTTCGTGCGGTGATTGCGCATGTCCAAGATGAGGTTGAGCGTCAGTTTGGCGTCCATATGGAGCCTGAAGTTCGCTTTCTGGGTTAGAGCCATACCGCTTTTCCCTCTCAGGCTACCGCTTTTTCTCTTAAGTGTGGGGATGCACGAACCCCTGTACCCCTTACTTGGAAGTCGCAGATGAGCAATTTCCTCCTTTGAGCTGTTAGTCGCTCGTTGTAGTTAGTGCGGTAGTTGATACTGCTTGCAGGATAAAAAACTTCATCGGCGTGATAGGTCAGTTGTCGTTTTGTCTGAATATCCAGCAAAACAACGCCCACGCTGTAACCATCTGCTTCAAGCAGGGAAATCTCGTCGGCAAGATCGCCCATAGCGTCACTTTTTAGAAGTGCAGTCGCTTGGGGATTTTGCAGATAGGATTGATTGTGTTCGTCAAAGAAAAGAGGCAGCAGACTCGCAGTACTTGCAAATGGTTCGATCTCGTCTTGTGCCTCTGTATCAGGCTCTTTGACTGCATATCCTGTCGTTATGCGAGAAGTGCTATAGGCAGATGAGCCTGTAAAATCCGAAAAAGTTGAAGTGACAGGTTCTGCTTGGTCTCTGATTTGAGTTTTTTGGAAGGTGGTGACTACAAGCACGCCTACCCCTGCAAGGGCCGTAGTAAGCAGTGCCAAGCCCAGGCGCCTCACCTGGTATATGAGTCTTTGAACTGCCGATATGTCCTGCTCTTTGTGCATAGAATCTAATTTTTGAGCGAGTTGAGAGGAGCGGGGAAACGACCGCCGCGATGTGCAAGCACGCTGCCTGCATGCGGATTGACGGGCATGACTGGTGCAGAACCAAAGAGGCCACCGTATTCCAATACGTCGCCTTCCTTATGACCAATTGCGGGGATGAGACGGACAGCGGTGGTTTTATTGTTGATAACACCGATAGCCATTTCATCTGCGATGATGCCGGCAATAGCTTCAACTGGCGTGTCTCCTGGAATTGCAATCATATCGAGGCCGACCGAGCAGACGCAGGTCATAGCCTCAAGCTTTTCTAGTGACAAGGCTCCCGCCTCAACAGCAGCAATCATGCCCATATCTTCAGATACAGGGATAAAAGCACCTGACAGGCCGCCCACGCTGGAGCTTGCCATCACGCCGCCTTTTTTAACGCAATCGTTAAGCAGAGCAAGCGCGCACGTAGTGCCAGGGCCTCCACAGGTACCAACACCAATGATTTCCAAGATGCGTGCAACCGAATCGCCTGCAGCAGGAGTGGGCGCGAGCGACAAATCGACAATGCCTTTTGCGACACCGAGGCGGCGTGCTGCTTCGCGACTCATCAGCTCTCCCGCGCGGGTAATCTTAAAAGCGCTACATTTGATTTCTTCAGCCACATCCATCAAATCGGCATCCTCAGGCAGGCGCTCCAGCGCTGCTGCCATGACGCCAGGGCCAGAAACGCCTACATTGATGACGGCATCTGCTTCACCACTACCATGTACAGCGCCTGCCATAAAAGGAGAGTCCTCAACCATATTGGCAAAGACAACGAGCTTTGCTGCACCGTAACAGTTGATATCGGTGGTGAGACGTGCGGCATCAATCATCTTTTGTGCCATGAGCATAACGGCATCCATGTTGATGCCAGCGCGCAAGCTTGCAACGTTGACTGAAGAACACACGCGTGTGGTTGACGCGAGTGCTTCAGGGATTGAATCGATGAGTTTCCGGTCGGCGGCACCCATGCCTTTTTGTACCAAAGCAGAAAAGCCGCCCATAAAATCAATGCCTAGAGTTTCGGCAGCGCGATCCATCGCCTGTGCGAGTGGTGAAAAATCGTTGTCTACACAAGCTGCCGCTACCTGCGCAATCGGTGTAACTGAGACGCGCTTGTTGGCAATAGGAATGCCATACTCGCGCTCGAGTTGGGCGGCTACAGGTACTAATTGCTCGGCAGTCTGGGTGATGCGGTCATATACCTTGGTTGCCATGCGATCGATATCTTCGTCAGCGCAACCCAAAAGGGAGATGCCCATGGTGATAGTACGTAGATCAAGGTGCTGTTCGGCAACCATACTTCGGGTCTCGGCGACCTCTTCGGGGGTAATCGACACCTTTGCCTCCTCAAAAAAATGCCTGCAGCTGGATGGTTCTGCTTGCAGACAACCAAAACTTTCTCTGCTTGTCGCTTGCATCTTGTACCAGATGACTTTGCGGCTAACTTTCACATTATGACGCGTCTGTAAAGCTTTTGCCGTCTGCAGAATTACTGGGAGGTGAAAGGCAGACGAAAGTGGTGAGGCATGAGACACTATAGAGAACAATATGCGTTGTGCAGCAGGAGGTAGACGATGAGTTCAAAGCCGCATAGGAGAGTAACAAACAATAATCATCATTCCCGTAGGCCAATTTGGAATTGGCTGAGCGTTGCAGCTGGAGCTTTGCTGTTGATCATCGTGATAAGTAAGCTTGTTAGTGGCGCCGTGAGCCTTGGTGCGAGTACAGCAGCTAAACTTTTTGAGGGCGAGCACATGCCCATTGTGGGCGATCTCGATGTGCAAGCTGAAAAAAAGAAAGATCAAGTTACCATTAATTTGCTGGCCTCGGGTGATGTGGTTGTGCATGGTCCCGTCATCAAAAGTGGCCAAAAATCTGATGGTAGCTATAACTATGACCATCTGTGGAAGCATGTGACCAAAGAAGTACAGGCCGCCGACCTTGCCTTATTGAGCCAAGAGACGATTTTGGGTGGCAAGGACTTTGGCTATTCGGGCTATCCTGCCTTTAATGGGCCTACAGAAATTGGTGATTCCGAGGTCAAAGCAGGTTGGGACGTACTCGTTAAGGCATCTAACCACGTGCTGGATATGGGTGCAGAGGGCATAAGCGCAGAGCTTGCGTTTTGGCGTGAGCAACATCCCAAGACAGTCATCATTGGCATGGCAGATAGTAAGGAAAGCTACGAAAACATTTATGTCTACGAAAAAGAGGGCTTTCGCGTGGCATTTTTGAATTATACCTACGATACCAACGGCATTCCCATTCCTGAATCCAACCCCTATGCCACGCATCTCTTTGATGACGACACGATTCGCGCGGATGTGGCTCGAGCAAAAAAGAAGGCTGATCTGGTGATAGTGTGGGCCCACTGGGGTACTGAATATCAAGCAACTCCTGATGAGTTTCAGCAGCATTATGCCCAGCTCTTTAATGAGCTTGGCGTCGATGTCGTGATTGGTTCTCATCCGCATACCATAGGGCCTGTGGATACGATGACCAATACATCGGGTCACAAAATGCTGATTTTTTATTCTTTGGGCAACTTTATGTCCAATCAGATAGAAGGCACGATGACTTCGCTTGGTGGTCAGGTCAAGGTGAAGTTAGTAAAAGACAAAGAGGGTGCACGGGTAACAAATTGGGAGTTTGATCCTGTGGTAACTCAGCGTGCTGAAGGTACGGACTTTAGTGTGTACAAGCTTTCCGATTACACTGATGAGCTGGCAAGCAAGAACCTCACCGCTCTTACCCTTGAGAGCTGTCATAAGTACTGTGAGGATGTTTTGGGTTCTCACTATGACCGCAAAAGCTGCAGTCTTACGGGAAAGCTTTAACGGGCAAACTCTAACGGGCAAACTCTAGAGGTGACAATCCGCTTTCGGGATATAGAAAATGAGATGTCCCCGCTGCATTGCGGGATGGCATGCGCAAGAAAATATGGCGAGTCTGTGGCAGTCGACAAACTACGAGACTTTTGACACACTCTGAGTAATAATTCACACACTGTGTAATTTTCATACTCTGAGTAATAGCTTCTTCTTGTCAAAGGAGTTTTATGTCACAGACGCTGACTATGCCACTTGCGGCTGGAGCAGCCACTCGTTTGTACACAGCTGCGGGTGACCCGCGCACGCAACGTACGCGCTTGGCACTGCGCGATGCCCTCGCGACAGAAATTGTTTCGACAGGCGACTTATCTCAAATTACGGTCAAAGCAGTTGCTGATCGTGCTGGAGTGACTCGCCGTACGTTTTACTCTCACTTTCGGGACATTTTTGATTTGGTGGCCCAGATTGAGGGTGAGACTCTCTCGGATTTGCGCCCACTGATGGAAGATATTGCGGCAGTGCGCTTGGATGAGTTGGAAGTAGCGCTCGCAGCACAGGAAGCTTGTCCAGGTGCCGTGGCTTTACTGAGCTATTTTCGTGACCGTGCGAGCTATCTGTCGCCGTTGCTTGGTGATGGGGGAGATCCTGCATTTGCTAAGCGCATGAAGGTGGTTGCGCGCCACGCTATTGAAAAGCGTGCTCAAGAAGGTCTTGACCTGAGTGTCTTTGGTGCCTTTTTTGACTACTACCTTACCTATGTCATCTCGGCGGAGACGGGCGTGTTGGTGCGTTGGCTTACAACTGGCACTCATGAAAGTGTTGAGTTGATGGCACGGGTGATGACTTCGCTCATGTTTGTGCGTCCCGGCGATCTGTATGGCAAAACTATCGATTTTGATGCGCCAGCGTTTGGACTTTCGCTGCTCGCGAGCTTTATGGGTCAGGATTAGGAGAGTATCATGACCAACACTACTTCTAGCAATCGCGCCCAGGCGGCTGCCAAAGAGCCGCTTGAGCTTGTGCAGCACGATGCCGAACTTGTTCCGCGCAAAGCAGACCTGTCGCACGCTCGTCTGCGCCTCGGTATTGATGTTGGTTCAACAACGGTCAAGCTTGCCGTGGTAGATAGCCAAAACCACTTGGTATATGCCAACTATGAGCGTCACCATACTGATGTTAAAGCGACAGCTCGTGCTTTGTTTGCTCGCGCACGCAAGACCGTAGGTGACGTGCCTATGCGCGTTGCTATTACGGGCTCGGGCGGTATGTTGCTGGCTGAGTGGCTTGACTTGGAGTTTGTCCAGGAAGTTATCGCTTCCAAGCGTGCGGTTGAAGCTTTGATTCCTCAGACTGACTGCGCTATTGAGCTTGGCGGCGAGGACGCAAAGATTATATTTTTTGATAACGGCATTGAGCAGCGTATGAATGGTACCTGTGCAGGTGGTACGGGTGCCTTTATTGACCAGATGGCTTCACTCCTTGAGACTGACGCACCTGGTTTGAACGAGCTCGCAAAGTCTGCAACACATATCTATCCCATCGCGAGTCGTTGTGGTGTTTTTGCCAAGTCTGACGTTCAGCCTCTGCTGAACGAGGGAGCTCCTCGTGAGGATATCGCGGCATCGGTCTTTCAGGCTGTAACAAATCAGACGGTTTCTGGCCTTGCCTGCGGACATCCCATCCGTGGCTATGTTGCCTTCCTCGGTGGTCCTTTGCAGTACCTCTCTGAGTTGCGTCATCGTTTTTATGAGACCTTGCACCTTGATGAAGAGCACCGTGTGTTGCCCGAAAATGCTCACCTCTTTGTGGCAACGGGTGCTGCGATGGCAGGCGAGTCTCACAAGCAGGTCAGCTTTGCTCAGGTTATCGATGCGATTGATAATCTGGGTGATACTCAGGGCTCTGAGGTCGAGCGTCTTGATCCGCTTTTTGCCCTCGAGCAGGACTATCAGGAATTCAAAGCCCGTCATGACAAGCAGGTTGTACCCAAGGGTAGTCTCGAGGGTTATCAGGGACATGTCTTTATCGGCATTGATGCGGGTTCAACTACTATCAAGTCCGCAGTAGTTGGCGAAAGTGGCGAGCTACTTTGGACATGGTATGGCAATAACAACGGCGACGTTGTCGGTATGGCACGCAAAATCATGGATATGATTTACGACCAGTTGCCCCAAGGCTGTTCTATCGGCCATGTAACCACCACGGGTTATGGTGAGGGAATTTTGCAAGCAGCCCTTAGTGCGGACTCGGGTGAAGTCGAAACAGTTGCTCATCTGCGTGGCGCCAAAGCTTTTGTCCCTGATGTCGATTTTATTCTCGATATTGGCGGCCAAGATATGAAATGCTTGCAGATCAAAGATGGCGTTATTGAGCACATCAGTCTCAACGAGGCATGTTCTTCGGGCTGCGGATCCTTTATTGCAACGTTTGCCGACTCGATGAACATGAGCGTACAGGACTTTGCCAAGGCGGCAGTTTTGGGTACTGCTCCTGTTGATTTGGGTTCACGCTGCACCGTCTTTATGAACTCCCGTGTCAAGCAGGCCCAAAAAGAGGGAGCTACCATTGGTGACGTTGCGGCAGGACTATCCTATTCGGTCATCAAGAATGCCCTCTTTAAGGTCATCAAGCTGCGTGATTACGACGAGGTTGGCAAGTATATCGTCGTTCAAGGCGGCACCTTTATGAGTGATGCAACTCTGCGTGCTTTTGAGCTGCTGACGGGTCGCGATGTGATTCGTCCTGATATTGCAGGTGTGATGGGTGCCTTTGGCGCTGCTCTGCTTGCCCGCGATCGAGCAGGTCAGACTGGTGTTTCGAGCATTTTGCCGCGTGAAGAGATTGATGCTTTGAAGGTGAAGCACACCAATGTGCACTGTGGCCTTTGTGCCAACAACTGCTTGTTAACCGTTAATAGCTTTGGTAAGGGTCGTAAATTCATTACGGGCAATCGCTGCGAGCGTGGTGCCGGCAAAGTCAAAAAGGAAAAGACTCAAAAGCCTGCACCAAACCTCTTTGCCTTCAAAAACAAGCTGCTCTTTGAGCGTGAGTCGCTCGCTATTGAGACGGCTCCTCGCGGCACCGTGGGTATTCCACGTGCACTCAATATGTATGAGAACTTCCCCTTCTGGCATGAGTTCTTTACATACTTGGGCTTTTCGGTTGTGCTCTCCGATCAGACCAACAAAAACACCTATGAGGCGGGTATTGAGTCGATGCCCTCTGAGTCGGTGTGCTATCCCGCCAAACTGAGCCATGGCCACATCATGAATCTGTTGGCTAAAGATCCCGATTTCATTTGGATGCCTTGTATTCGTTGGGAACGTCAGGAAGATGAGCATTCGACCAATCACTATAATTGCCCGATTGTTATGAGCTATCCGCAGAGCTTAGAACTTAATGTTGATGAGCTTTCGGATCCGTCGGTCGAATATATGGCACCTTTTATTCCTTATGACAACAAGCGTGAGCTCAAGCGCCGCCTGTATGAGTTGGTTTCAATTCAGCGTGAGGCTGATGCTAAGCAGGGCAAGGGTCGCTTTAAGGGTGCACATATCACTCGTGCGGAGATTGATGATGCGGTTAATGCTGCTTGGGAAGCAGACCTTGAGTTTAAGGCGCAGATGCGCAGCAAGGGTGACGAGACCCTCGCTTGGATTGAGAAGACTGGGCGTCATGGCATCGTTGTTGCAGGTCGTCCGTACCACAATGATCCAGAGATCAACCATGCCATTCCTGAACTCATCTCTGGTTTTGGTTTTGCCGTGCTTACTGAGGATTCCGTTGCACACAAGATGGAAATTGAGCGCCCGATTCGTGTTGTTGACCAGTGGACCTATCATAGTCGTCTCTATCGTGCTGCTCGTTTTGTTGCGTCGCGCAATGATTTAGATCTTGTGCAGCTACAGAGTTTTGGTTGTGGTCTGGATGCTCTTACCACCGATGAGGTGCAGGAGATTCTAGAAGACTCGGGCAAGATTTACACCAACCTAAAGATCGACCAGGTATCTAATTTGGGTGCGGTGCGTATCCGTATTCGTTCATTGATGGCGGCCCTGCGTGAGCAAGAAGCTGAGCTCAGACGTCAAACAGCCGCAGGCTTGGTCAAAGAAGAGCAGCCTCAGAATGTCTACTTGGCAGATGGCTCTTTAGAGCACGCACGCCCGACAGATCTTTCTCGTCGCAGCCCCGTCTATCGCAAGGCGGCCTCTGCTGCCTTTAAGAAGGTTCGCTTTACCAAAAAGATGGCTCAACAGGGCTACACCATCTTGGCGCCGCAGATGAGCCCCATTCACTTTGATTTGCTTGAGCCCTTACTGCATGATGCTGGTTTGAATCTTGTGTTGCTGCCCTCTGTTGATCACGGTGCCGTTGAAACTGGCTTAAAGTATGTCAACAATGATATTTGCTATCCTTCAATTTTGACCGTAGGCCAGCTGATGGAAGCAGTTCTTTCTGGCAAATATGACCTTGACCGTACAGCGCTGCTCATCAGCCAGACGGGCGGCGGCTGCCGTGCTACCAACTATATTGCGTTGATTCGCAAGGCGCTCAAGGATTCTGGTCATGAGAATATCCCCGTTATTTCTTTGGCGATAGCAGGCGGTTTGGATGAGGATAATCCTGGCTTTGACGTGCTCAAGCCCAAGTTTTTAATGCGTGCGGTATATATTTTGCTGTATGGCGATCTGTTGATGCAACTGCTGTATCGTGTGCGTCCCTATGAGGCCGAGCGTGGTGCTGCTAACCGTCTCTATGCGAGCTTTAATAGTCGCGCTCGCGTGCAACTGGTGCACTGTAGCCGTAAGGAGTTCTTCCGTCTGTGCCGCGATACGATTGAAGCCTTTGATGCGCTACCTCTGGTCAATGACCGCAGCAAACCTCGTGTCGGTGTGGTTGGTGAGATTTTAGTTAAGTTCCATCCTACGGCAAATAATGAATTGGTCAGAGTTATTGAGGAGGAAGGCTGCGAAGCCAACGTACCTGGTTTGGTGGACTTCTTCCTATATGGCTTTGCAAATCCCATTACTGGTCGCCGCGAGCTTGGGTCGTCTGCAGTGACGCGCGCGCTGCATGGCACGGGTATCAAGCTCATTGAAAGTATTCGCAAGTCTATTGATCAGATGCTTATGAAGTCTGAGCGCTTTGAGCCCTACGAGCCCATTATGTCTTTGGCCGAAAAAGCCAGCCGCGTCGTTTCGCTGTGCAACAACATGGGTGAGGGCTGGCTCTTAACCGCCGAGATGATTGACTTGATTGAGCACGGTACCTCTAATATTGTGTGCGCGCAGCCATTTGCTTGTCTTCCCAACCATGTAGTAGGCAAGTCAGTTATCAAACGCTTGCGTCAGATGTATCCAGAATCCAATATCGTCGCGGTCGATTATGACCCTGGCGCCTCTGAGGTCAATCAGCTCAATCGTATTAAACTGATGATTTCAGTCGCCAAGGAAAACTTCAAAGAAAATGGTAGCTTCAAGCTGCAAAATGATGACGACCCAACCGAGCGTCAGGATTGGCCCGTCTTTGAGGAACATCGCCGCCCTGGTCAGTTGGATGATGCAATCGTGAATGAGGGTGGTCGCTGCAGCACTGATAGGGGCCAGGGAACAAGTCATTACTCGCTACATTTGACTGATGAACAGCTCGCAGAAATTGAGCGCGCTAAGGTTGAGGCCGGCGTGAAGTAGGTGATGAGTGCTGTTAGTGATGAGAGCTGCTTGACCTTTGCAAGCCTCAATGAGGACTGCTTGCTTTTAGGTTCTGCTTAGTAGTATCGCCAGACGTTGCAACCTCAGGTTGCAACGTCTATTTTTGTAAGCATTCTACCTGTGTATATATAGTACTTCTGCAGCTAGACGCTCTGGTGTTGCAACCTCAGGTTGCAACAGATTTGCTGTGGTAAAAAGCAGGGCAAGTTTGCTAGATAAGGGTTTCAAAACATAGGGCTGGGGAATTTAGGCAATATAGATAAGGGCTACCACAAATGAGCAGGTTAAAATTGCGCAGATGAGGTCACGATGCTGGAATCTGAGAGGGTGCAGGTGAGTGCGCTGCGCGTTTCCCTCATAACAGCGGGCATCCAGTGCGCGCGAAAGATTGTTGGCATGACGGAGAGCGCTTGCAAAAACAGCAACCAAAAGAGCGGTCAAAGCCTGTATGCGCAGCCCTAGCTTTCCCGAAGAAAGTGCAGCTCCACGAGATTCTTGGGCTTCAGAAATAGTTTGCACATCATCAATCAGTGTGGGGATAAAGCGCAGCATCAGTGCGAGCACCATCGCAATCTCATGTCCTGGCAGACCTATGCGCGACAGGGGTGATAACAAAGAATCAAAGGCATCTGCGATGGCGGTGGGGGTAGTAGTACGTGTTGTTAGAGAGCCAACAACCAGTGCAATGGCAAAGCGGGTGGGATAGAGAAGAGCTGCCCACACGCCATGGCTGGTGATATGAACGCTTCCCAACGTGAGCAATACCATACCTGTCTTGATGAAGAAGAGATTAAAAAGCCCCAAGATGGCAAGCAGAGCAAGTGCGGGGCGAATCGAGCGCAATACAGCTCGAGGAGAGATTTTGCTGCTTGTGAGAATGGTTACGGTAGCTGTCAGTGCAAGTATCAGCTGCTCCAAAGTAAATACCGTAAAGGTGGCAATGACAAAGATAAGCCCACAGCAAAGTTTGGATCGGGGGTCAAGATGATGCAGCCAAGAATCGCCCGAGATGTATTGTCCAAGACTAATTTTGACGGCCATCCTGCGCCTCCTTTGCAATAAACTTTGAGGCGAGGCTGTCTGCCAACTCATCAATGGTAAGCGGCTGACCCAACTCGTCTGCTTGAATAACCCCCGCCTCTTCGCATTTGATTGCCCACTGCAAAGCCAAAGGTAAGCCGAGCCCGCACGACCTTAGTTTTTGTTGATGTGCTCGGCAAAAAATCTCCTGAGGACTGCCTGTGGCAAGTAGCTGCGACTGGTTAAGTACATAGACAATTTGAGAGATAGCGGCGTCATTCATTGAATGTGTGACCTGCACGATGGTCACTCCTTGAGCGTTGAGCTGCAAAAGCAGGCGGTATAGCTCCTGGCGCCCCTGCGGGTCAAGTCCCGCCGTTGGCTCATCAAGCACGAGTACCTCGGGTTTTATAGCAAGTACACCAGCAATCGCGCACAGACGTTGCTGGCCTCCCGAAAGTTCAAAAGGAGAAGCCGTGCGCTTGTCTTGTAGCCCGCAAATCTTGATTGCCTCCTCAACGCGCTTTTGTACTTCCTGCGCGGAGAGTCCTAGATTGGAAGGACCAAAAGCTATATCTTCTGCAACGGTATTGGCAAACAGTTGGCGTTCGGGGCGCTGCATAACATAGCCGACGCGTGACCTGAGCTTTGCGCGCCATGCGCGTCCGCGACGACCGTGACCTCCACGTGCACTATCGTGTCCATCAATGAGCACTCTGCCTTCATCAGGTAGTTCAAGGGCACAAAGCAAACGAAGCAGTGTGGATTTGCCCGAACCAGTTTGGCCTACGATAGAAACCCGACTGCCTGCAGGAATTGAAAGAGTGATATTTTCTAACGCTTTGCGCTCTGGAGTATAAGAAAAACCCAGCTGCTCTGCTGCGAGAACGGAAACAGACTGCTCTGCTGCGAGAACGGAAACAGACTGCTCTGCTGCGAGAACGGAAGCAGTGCGGGGGACTTTTGCACTGCTTTTAGCGGGAGCTGCTGCTGATATGGCTTTTAACTTACCAAGCTCTGCAAGGAGCTCTTGGTCTGTAGAGACCCAAGGAATCGGCAGTCCGCGCTCGCGTAGTGTGTGCGCAAGACGAGCAGCAAAAGGCCATTCAAGCCCTAGGGCAGACAGTTCATTTTTCTGAGAAAAAATTTCGGCAGGAGTACCTTCCAGCGCAATTTTGCCGTGGTCAAGTACGATTACACGGTCAGCGCTGAGAGCTTCTTCCATGTAGTGAGTGATGTGAGCAACCGCGACTCCCGCAGCGCGCAAGCGGTCCATTACATGCAAAATTGAGCGACGCCCGCGTACATCTAAAAGCGCCCCTGGTTCGTCAAAAACGATTGCCCGGGGCTCCATTGCGAGTGCACCAGCAATGGCAACACGTTGCTGTTGGCCTCCCGAAAGACGACGCGGGTCTGCATGGGCATAGGCATCAAGAGCAACGCGATGCAGTTCCCGCTTTACACGAGCAGCAATTTCGTTGCTGGGAACACCAAGATTTTCAGGACCAAAGGCAACATCTTCTTCAACAACGCTCGTTACAATCTGGTCGCCAGGATTTTGGAATACCAGGCCAATGCCACGGCGTGCACGGCGATAGGCTTCCAAATCAATCTTTCCGTCTTGGCAGACCTGCTCGCCCAATAGGCATACATCACCTGAGTCAGGTGCCAGCAAGCCACACAGCACTGATGCCAAGCTTGACTTGCCCGAGCCATTCGCACCCAAAATGCACAGGCGCTCACCCGCTCGCAGTTCGACTGAAATATCGTCTAGTGCGTAAGTGCTTTTGTTGTGAGCGTCATCATAAATGAGGCTGACATGGTGTGCAACAAGCAGTGCGTCTCCTTGCGCGTGTTGCTTGGTAAGGGTGTTGTTGCCAGTAAGAGCTTTGGTCACGATAGCTCGCTAGCCTGCGATTGCTTTGGAGATGGGCTTGTAAATAAGAGCTGTAATACCTGAAGTCAAAACTACTTTGAGCAGGTTAAAAGGCAGTAAGATAGGCAGAATCATCGCGATAACATCACGTATAGCGATGGGCGTGTAAAGTGGCGTGATGACGAGGTTTGCCAAAAGGCACACAACGATAGAGCAGATGCTACCAACAATCATACCTATGATTGCGCCACGCATATTGAGCTTGTGCCAATAGATTGCCGATGCTGGTGCAACAAGCGATACTAACGAAATAATTGCCATGAGAACACCGTAGGGGTCAAAGGCAAAAAGCAGGTGGACAAGCCAGCTGAGCACGGCAACAAGAACGCCAGTGCCTGGTCCAAAAGCAAAGCCTGCAACGAGTACTACTATGCCAGAGGGGTCAAAGCTCAGCCAAGGCGCGGGCGGAAAAATGTGGATTTCAATGAAGCTGGTTACGAGGGCAACTGCGCAAAGGATGGCTAACGTAGCGATGCGTTTGGTTGACCACGATCCGCCTTGGGTAGTTGTTGAGTGTGTATCGTGACGATTTGCAGATAAATGCTGCGAGGAAAAAGTTGCCATAATGGCTCCGTTTCTTCCATCCGGACTGTACCGTTGGTCCTGGAGTTACACCAGGTCTGCCGCAATGCGGCTCGCGGACTGGGGGGACATGAGCCCCGTCACCGCCAGTGGGGAATTTCACCCCGCCCTGAAACTGACAAGTTGACTATACCCGTTTTGTACTGCTTTTGTGCGCGCGAATGGGGAAACTTTGAGTTGGAGCAGCGCGTGCTGGTGTCGGGTTGATGAGCAGCGCATGTTGGTATCGGGTGCGTGTAGGTGGAAGAGCGTCTGGTAAACCAGATGTGGGGAGCGCGCAAACAAAGTCATATTGATGGGCACAAAAAGCCCCGACGAGCAGGAGTATCGCAGGTCGGGGCATCGGATGTATACGGAATGCTGTGCAGATGCAGAGTGTCACTACGAACACGGGATATTGCGCGGATATGCAGCAATGCGTGCGCACAGCGACCGAGCTGCAGCCGCTTTGCTTAACTATGCGCGTGGGCTTCCACACTCAGAGCAGAACTTACCCGTGTTGGCAGCGCCACATTTGGGGCAGGTCCACTTGCCAGATGCTGCCGGTTTGGGCGTGCCGCATTCAGCACAGAACTTGCCTGTGTTGCTAGCCCCACAGTTGCTGCAGGTCCAGCTACCAGCGGGCGCCTCTGTGGGTGCGGGTGTCGGTGCCGCAAAGCCACCGCCTGCTGCGGTCTGGTACTGATTGGTCGGCGTTTGGCCAGGAGCCTGAGCGTAGGTTTGCTGAGCGCCCATACCAGTCATTCCCGCCATATTCATACCCATAAAGCCGGTCATAGCACCTGCCGTATTGCTGGCAGCAGCACGCATTGCATCGGCTTGAGCACCCGCCAAGGCGGCGGCACGCATACTGGGATCGCGCATCGTAGCAGACTTCTGCAAATCCTTAATCATCTGCTCGTCTTCGGGTGAAGCAGAAATTGAATTAACGCCAAACTCTGCAATTTCAATACCGCGCAAATCGCGCCACTTGCTACTTAGTTGCTCGTTGAGAGCTTCGGCAAGTTCGAGGGTGTGTGCAGGAACTGCGCTATAGCGGATGCCCATGCCAGAAATCTTTGCAAAGGCAGGCTGTAGGGCTGTTAGCAGCTCGCTTTTGAGCTGTGCATCTAGGCGGTCGCGCGTATAGGGCTGCTCAACATTGCCGCAGACATTCTTATAAAAAAGCAGGGGGTTGGTAATTTTGTAGCTATACAGACCATTGCAGCGAACGGAAATATCAACATCAAGACCGATATTATTGTCAACCACACGGAAGGGGACAGGTGATGCGGTTCCATACTTGTTGCCAATAATCTCTTTGGTGTTGAAATAGTACACACGCTGGTCATGGCCAGTATCGCCGCCAAAGGCAAAGCGTCCGCCGATTTGCTCGAACATCTTTGTGATGTTCTCACCAAGGTCACCAGAGAAGAAGGACGGTTCGCTGGATTGATCGTAGGTATACTCGCCAGGATCGCCGCAAAAATCAACGATAGCTCCCTGGTCTACGATAATCATTGCCTGGCCATCGTTAACGATGATACGTGAGCCATTGGTGATGATGTTTTCCTCACCGTGAACATTAGAGCTACGTCCGCTGGTACGTTTTTGACCCTTGACGGCAAGTACATTCTCGGGCAAAGAATCGCAGTAAATCATTTCTTTCCAGCTGTCAGCTAAGACGCCGCCCGCTGCTCCTACTGCTGCCTTAATTAGACCCATTGTGGCCCCTTTCGCTAATCCGTCGTCGTCCGTAGCGCTTCGGATTCCCTTACATTCCAAGTACCCGACCTTGCGGTTTGGTGCTTGTCCTTCCATCGTTTTTTGGGTATGAGGAACACCTTTAGCATACCCAGCTTACTGCCATTTGTGTCATACGCTAATTATTGGAACGTTCAATGTGCGTACGTGTGACACGGGTGGTGACATAGCGATCCGACTTCTCGCTGAGCTCTAGAGGAGTCGAGATATACTCAGCAGCTTCACTTCGCTCATGCGCGGTTTTCATTTCGGCATAAAACATCCAGCAGATTCCCGCTGCAATAGCTGCGCCAACACCTATAACCGCTGGCCATAGCAGGCTGTCGTCAGCCATATCGAGCAAAAATATACAGATAGCCCATGTAGCTGCCGCCGCGAGCAAGAATATGCCAACAAACCAGAGGGCAACTTTGAACTTATCTACTGGTAGATTTCCGATAAAGCGCCCTGTTTGGCCGTTCATGGCAAAAAGGTAGTCATCGCCCTGCCATTGTGTATGGAGCAGCCACACGGGAAGCAAGGCGTAGTGCAAGTCTTTCCAACTCACCTGTGCTTCACCAGATTTAAGAGATACGTTGCCATAGCCTGTGACTGTTGCTTGCAGTGAATCGAGCATTGAGTGCTTCATGCGCTGCTCTACGTGAGCCCGACACTCAGTCGCCTCAAGGTCATAGCGTTCGGCCAAATATCCTGTGAGATATGCCGTTGAGAAGTCTGTCAGCTCGCCGTAATCAAAAGGCTCGATAGCGTCCATATGTGCATTTGGCATCTTTGATGAACTGTCAGCAGGTACTCGTGAAAACGCTAGGCTACCTGCACGTCTCACATCGTAGATATCAGTTTTGGTAATGCGATAATCTCCCGAGATATAGCTGTGAGTATTGGTAGCCTCAAAGCTTGCGCGCCCCGAAGCGTGGGAGTCATACAGCCAAAAGGGAACGTAGACACCCTGAATATGTGCGATGCGGTTATTTGAAGCAAAAGCTTTGGGCAAGAATTTCTTTCCCTTGTAGTAGCTTGCTAAAGCTGCCTGAGCATCGTCATGTTTCACTCTAAAGGGAATGACCATCTCGGGTTTTGCACCAGCGGTCAGCGCTCCAGGCACTACCGCACTGCTTCCGCAATACGGGCACTCTGCCACCGCTTGGCTTGCATCAACCGTGAGGGCTGCACCACAAGATGAGCAGGTATAGGTTCTCAGTCCTGCTCGTTCACTCTCGTTCCAGCTTGCACGATCAAGAAAGGCCTTGATAGGATCAACTTCGTGTGCCGAAACTTCGCGCGCATCTGCAAGGGATTCGGCTACCGTGCGCTTGCCTTCACCAGCAACCCTACCTGCAACTTCGTAATCACTGAGTGTGCCCGCTGCAGCTTGTTCATCGGTAGCTTCTGCAGCAGAGTCTGCCCGTTGTTGTTCCTGCGCATAAAGTGCTTCGATTTGTGCCACGGTAAAAGTTGAGTCGCAAAAATCGCAACGGAGTTTGGCAAGCTCGCCGTCGTAGCGCATTGACCCGCCACATGCAGGGCAATGGTAGTTGACAGTCTCGTTAGGCATGCAAACTCCTTTTACGTGCTCGTAAATCTTCTTTAGTATGACCTTTACAAAGCGCTCGCGCTAGCTGGAGTAGCAACGTGTCGGCGAACTGGCAGCGCAGCCAAGCAAAACAAAAGGTGGCTTGCTGAACAAAAAGAGCGGTGCACATCCAAAAACCGAGTCTGATGTGCACCGCGCAACGATAGGACAAAATGGCCCGTTAGCTAGCCCTTCTGTCCATACTTAAACTCATAGGTGCCAATGGCGTTGTAGTCATCATCGGTAACTTCAAACTTACCGTCGATATTGGCGAGTTTTTCGGTGCCTCCGCCCAGATTATCTTTGGTGAAATAAAGGGCTGCATCGGTATAGGTGCCTGCTTTAATGTTTTCATACATGGATGGATCAACCATCTTTCCATCGACTGACCAACTACCATATGAGCAGGAAATCACCAGGTTTTTATCGCTTTTGTTGGTAACCTTAAACTCTATGATGGCATCGCCAAAGGTGTCGTCATACATCTTGATAGCTTCAATTTTTACGGTGTCATCATCAGCTACTACGCTATTGATTTCTTTGACATTTTTCTCATCGTCATCGCCCTTCGAGCTGTCAGGTGCAACTGCTCCACCTTTTTCTGAGCCAGAAGCAGGCTTGTCTGATTTGTCATGCTTTTTGCCCTTTTCAAAGACCATGGTGGTCTTTTCACCTTCTACGGAAAAACTCACTTTGCCATCTTTGAGGGTGAGAGATTCAGTTTGCTTTTCTCCTTCCATGGTGACATCAATTTGTGTGTTACTTTTAGCCTTCCAGGTAAGGGAAATTTCTTCCCCAAAGACATTAAAGGTGCCTTTACCATCTTTTTCTATTTCAAGATAGGTCTCAAGACCAAAGTCATTCATACTTTTGACATCTTCGTGGCTGGCACCATTGTCGCCGGTAATTTCGTATAAATCCCACGTGCCAATAAAGGCACTCGCGTCCGCAGAGGAGGCTTTCCCACCGCAGCCGACTAGCACAAAGCAGAGCAACAGAGTTCCCAAAAGCAGGCTGATAATTCCTCTATGCTTCATAATGACTCCTTTCTCGCGCCTATATGCATATCGGCAGCATGCAGGCTCTAGCGTCTAGCAGAAAGCTGCTTTAGGATATTTTTGAAAAGGAAGAAAAAAGAAACTAGAGCAGAATTACTCTTATTCAGCAAAAAATTTCTCGTGGAGTAGAGATATGAGTGAAAAAAGAAGGAATAAATACACGTCTCTCATTAGCCAGAGCAAGGCTCAAGAGGCACGCCACTATGCTGCGCGCATTTACGACGAAGATGCGGTCATACGTCGCATCGGCCAGCGCAGCGCCCTATCCGAGCTCAGCTCAAGCTCAACGATAGCTGCTGCAGTGATGGTCTTTGCTGCAGTGCTGGCCGTTATGGTTGCCAATTCTCCACTTTATGAAACAGTACGCCATGCAATTGAAGCGCCGCTAATGGTAGGTGTGGGACGGGCTGCTGTTGAAATCAGTGCCGAGCAATTTGTCAATGACTTTTTGATGGCCATTTTCTTCATGCTGGTAGGTGTCGAGCTTAAGTATGAAATGACCGTAGGGCAGCTGCGTCACCCCCGCCAAGCTGCGCTTCCCATGCTTGCTGCTGTTGGAGGTGTTGTCGTACCTGCAGTTATATATCTCATCTTTAATCTGCACGGTGCACACCAGGGTTGGGCTACTCCTATTGCAACAGATATTGCTTTTGCACTGGGAGTCATGAGTTTGTTGGGTGATAAGGTTTCTTTTGAAGCAAAGGTTTTTTTTCAGACACTTGCTATTGCAGATGACATTTTGGCCATTGTGGTATTGGCACTCTTTTATGGGCAAACCATTGATGTGATGTGGACAGCAGCAACTTTAGGAGCAATTTTTGCACTTGCTTTGCTTAATCACGCAAAGGTGTATTCGCTCAAACCCTATGTGTTTGTGGGTCTCATATTATGGCTTTGCATGTTTAACTCGGGTATTCACGCTACGTTGGCAGGCGTTATTTTGGCATTTTTCTTGCCTTCGCATTCTGATGTTCAGCTTTCTGCGCTGCGAGGATGGTTGGATGCGCAGGCCATTGAGCTTGATCGTGACTACGATAGTCAAGAACATATTTTGGGTCAGCATGATTTCAC
>NZ_CAMXYY010000003.1 GCF_947253395.1 uncultured Olegusella sp. | reverse complement strand
GGTGTAGACCATTTCTTTAGCAACGCCCCAGTTAACAGAATGCACAGACTTTGCAGCACCTGCGCCAAGAATAGCAGCTGTTTTAGCATGCGTCGTAGAAACGGGCAGACCCGTCAAAGTTGCGACAAGCAATGCGATTGATGCAGAAAGCGATGCAGAAAAGCCTTGATATTTTTCCATTTGCACCATCTCGGTACCGACCTTCTTGATGATGCGCCTACCACCAACACCTGTACCGATAGCCATAAATGCGGCGCAAAGCACCTGGATCCAAAGAGGGAATCCAGCCATATCGGCTGCGCCCTTGCCCATGGAAAGTGCCACAGCAAGCATGGCGGTAGACATAAATTTTTGGCCGTCTTGAGCACCGTGCATCAAAGCTACAAAGGCAGCACCTACCACCTGCAGTCGAGCAAACGTCTTGTCCGCTTTCCGCCTATCCGCGTCTTTACAAACAACACGAATAATCTTGGTAAAGAACCATCCAGCACCGTAGCCCAAAAACGAGGAGAGAAGGAGGCCCCAAATGACCTTCATCCATTCGAGGCCATTGACGCCACCAAGACCGCCAGAAACAGCAATGGCACCTCCGGTGAGACCCGCAATCAGAGCATGGCTTTCACTGGTAGGAATACCAAATACCCACGCTCCTACACCCCAAGCGACAATACCTACGGTAGCTGCAGCAAGGGCAATCAAAGCAGCATGCGTATCTCCACCAAAATCAACCATGCCACTGACCGTATCAGCAACAGCTGTAGAAATGAAACACATGGCAACAAGGCCAATGAAATTGCAAACCACACTCATGAGGATTGCAGCGTCAATGCCAATTGAGCGCGTACCCACTGCCTCTGCAATAGCATTCGCAGCATCAGTCGCACCATTGACAAAAATCGTACCCATTACGAGGACAATGACGATTGCCAAGAATGGGTTCGTGCTGAGCATCTCTAGGAATTGCCCAAAGTCGACGTTCATACTTTCCCCTCGACGGGTCTGATCTCAAAGTCATTCTACCTATAAATAAAAATAGTGCAGCATCTATTTTATGCTGCACGAGTATTTTTTTTAATTATTCATCTCTATAGAACTCTGATCTGGGGTTTAGCAAACTTTATAAATCCAGCCTTCAGGTGCCTCGATGTCACCTTGCTGAATATCCACCAAAGTTTGACGCAATTTTGCCATCACAGGTCCCACAGTCTCAAATCCATTTTTGAAAATAATCTTCTTGTCTGCCGAATCAACCTCGCCCACCGGTGAAATGACCGCTGCAGTACCGCACATACCACACTCAACAAATTGGTCGATTTCATCAAACCGCACAGGACGCTGTTCAACTTTCATGCCCAGCATATTTTCGGCAACAAAGACCAGCGAACGACGGGTAATTGATGGCAAAATCGAGTCGGTAAAGCTCTGGGGCACCACCAACGTACCATCATCAGCGACAAAGATAATATTGGCGCCACCCGATTCCTCCACATAACTGCGAGTCTCGGGATCAAGGAACATATTGTCCGCATAGCCCTTACTATGTGCCTCGACACTCGGATAGAGACTCATTGCATAGTTCAGGCCAGCTTTAATATTGCCTGTACCATGAGGAGCCGCACGATCATATGAGGAAACCTGCAATTTAACAGGCTTAACACCACCTTTGTAGTAAGGGCCCACAGGCGTCACAAGAATGCGGAACTGATACTGATCGGCGGGCTTAACACCAATAACGTCCCCTGTTGCAAACATAAAAGGACGCACATACAGCGTGGCACCCGACCCATAGGGCGGCACCCAAGCTGCATTTGCTTTTACCACCTGTTTGACCGCAGCTACAAAACGTTCAACAGGAAACTCTGGCATACAAATCCTACGTGCAGAGTCAGCCATACGCGAAGCATTGAGGTCAGGACGAAAACACACGATGTCGCCATTGCTTTGGGTATATGCCTTAAGCCCCTCAAAAACCTCCTGACAGTAGTGAAGAAGACCTGCACACTCCGATAGCTGCACCGTATGGTCGGGAGTGAGACTACCCTCATCCCACGCGCCATCAGCATAATTGCTGACATAGCTATAGTCAGTGTGTTGGTAAGCAAAACCCAAGCTACCCCAGTCGATGTTCTTCTTCTCTACCATAAGGCTCCCTTCTGCAGCATTTGCTGCTGTGCGGATGTGCAGCAGTGTACTCCCCTACTCCCAAGCTCGCTCTAAACGAAACAGTCTTGAAAATCTTTGAAGAACTGCAGAGAAAGCAGGTATATGGCACAATAACTCCCGCAGCGCAAAAATAACGTGAGCTAAAGGTGGTTTCATGCAGCATAAGGAGGCGACATGGCACAGCAAAACGAGCAGGTAACTATGAATCTCTCTGTAAGAGAAGAGGCTCTACATACTGAATTTTTGCTGCTTGCCCGACCCATACTTGCTTCCGCGCGAGTGCCGCAGATGGCTCAGTTTATCCAGCACGGCACAACAAATACCCTAGAACACGTGGAAGCTGTGGCCTGGCAAGCCTTCAAACTGGCACGTCGCTGGCACATTTCTTGCAGTGAGCTTGCATTGGTGCGTGGTGCCATTTTGCACGACTACTATCTCTACGATTGGCATGAGCCGGGGCATTCCAAACTACACGGCTTTCGTCATCCAGGACTTGCTCTTGACAATGCGCTGGAGGATTTTGAGCTGAGCGATATCGAAAAAGATGTGATTGCCCATCATATGTGGCCACTCACACCTTGCCCGCCACACCATCGTGAAGCATGGTTGGTATGTCTTGCTGACAAAATGGTTTCAACTCGTGAGACCATCGCAGGACGCACACGACAGTCATAAGTAGACTAATAGCCAACGATACAGGGAATTCCCAAGGCCTCTACCTGTGACTTTATCCTGTCAAGCACTTCAGGCCCTACATGGACGATACCTTCCACAGGCATATCACGGGATATAGCATAAATAGTGACCGCCTGAGGTTTGATATAACGAAGGGCCTCAAGCCAGGGTTGTACATATTTTGGAGTTGTATTATCCAGATCGTGTCCCTGATAGCTTCCCTTCATAAAGGCTGTTTGCACAATTACCTGTCCATGGAAAGCCGCAAGTGCTTCAATGACGCGTTGTACGTCATAACTACCCGCAGGGCGATTGACCAGCCTAATGTAGGGCATATCTACCGTGTCAAGCTTCTGAATATTATCATCTAGCTGCAGTAGGGCATCGTGAATACGCGGCACATGTGCCAAGGTGCCATTACTTAATACGGCAAGACGTGCCTTTGGAGCAAACTGATTGCGAAGACTCACCGCAACCGTAACCACTTGGGGAAACTCGGGGTTTGCTGTTGGCTCACCATTTCCTGCCAGCGTAATGACATCAGGCAGGAAATCTTTGGCTGACATCTCACGAAGCTTTTTTTCTAACGCTTCTGCCAACTCTGCTGCTTTGGGATAAGCAGCACGTGTTTTGCGTTCAGCGTTCAGGCCATTTTCGCAGTATATACAGTCAAAATTGCAAATTTTGCCATCTCCTGGCATGAGATTAAGACCGAGGGAAATACCAAGTCTGCGGCTGTATATAGGACCAAATACCAGCGGTGGATTGAGATAGGTTGCCAAAATATCCTCCAATGTAATCTGCACAAGACTAGCTCATATCCGCAAAATTCGCACGTATTAGCTCTTGCGTCAAAGCACTTTGCTCCGTATAGTAGTTAGCTGCTTGACGAATGCGTCAACATGAATACGCCGGCATAGCTCAGTTGGTAGAGCACCGCTCTCGTAAAGCGGGGGCCATCAGTTCAAGTCTGATTGCCGGCTCCCGAATTTTCTCACACACCCACAATGCCCCTACACGCCTAACATTTTCTTACACACCCACAATTTCAATAGATGGTTCGTTTGTCGAGCTAGAGGAAAATCTGACCTGCAGTTTTACGCTTACTTAGCTCGACACTCGAACCATCTGTGGTTTGTATCCCGATGTTGGATCGTGATTGTCCTCATGGGAAAAGGTTTTGGATTCAAGGTCCACAGCACGTAAGGCCGCACTAAAGCCATCAAGCGGATCAAAAGGCATAAAAATTTTGGCACGCCGCTCAACAGACATGCGCACGCGACCACAAGGAGGATGAGGGCGGAAAGACTGACTCTTATAATCCGGCACGATGACCTCCTATCTGCATATTACGTTCGCGAGCATTAGCCTCGGGAAGCAAATCCATTGCCTTGAGCAGGGCATTTTTACCATATTTTTGTTTGATGGCATTTATCGTCTTTTGCCTACAACGTTCACGCTCCTCGACAGTCCTATTAGTAAATAAAGAAAGCTGTTGTCCTGTGCTCTGCGCAGGCTCGACACCACCGAGTTCAACCCCGATACGTTTGATACGATGCTTGGCAATTGCAATCTGAGGCCAGACTTCTACTAAGGCCTCAACGATGTTTCTACGTGAATCTGTAGGTGTAACAAAAGTTTTGCCCGCATGGGCCCCATACCCCATAACTGCACCACGAGCACCAACATGCCTCACTGCATGTCGCTCCTCATCGCTCAACTCAAAACCCACCCACACCAAAAAAGAGTGGGCAACTTCTTGGTATGCAACCAAATCGAGTGCAAGGCGTTCGGCCATCTCCTTGGCAAGAATCAAAGCTGTGCGGCCATCAACACCCTCGGCAAGCACCTGCCCATTAGAAAGAGAATGCCCCTGGGGATGGTATGCTTTTATCTGAGGCATCCCCACAGTTTCAATCCCCCATGCATGATCAACCAAAATCTCAGCATCAACACCAAACTCCTGGTAAAGCGCCTCATGTTGTTTTGGGTCTTGGGATGCGAGGGCCAGCTCTCCCATACAGGTGATGCCCATTTTTGCTAAGCGATGCGAAATACCAGATCCTATGCGCCAAAAATCAGTCAGTGGACGATGGTTCCAAAGTTCTATCTTGTAACTTTGCTCATCAAGCTCACCAAAAAAATCGGCACGATGCTTTGCCATGATATCAAGAGCAATTTTCGCCAGATATAGATTGGTCCCCAAACCACAAGACGCAGGAATTCCCGTCTGCCTCACAACGCTCTTTCGTATGCGTTCACCCAGCTCACGTGGTGTGCAATGATACAAGCTCAGATAACCTGTAATATCGATAAATGCCTCGTCAATGGAGTAGACATGAATATCTTCCTTAGCCACCCACTGCAGGTAAATACCGTAAATCTGAGCAGACACATCGATATAGCGCTGCATGCGAGGGGTTGCCGTGATGTAGCTAATACCTGCGGGAATCTCAAATACGCGGCAGCGATTACGCACGCCTAGAGCCTTCATTGCAGGTGACACGGCAAGACAGATTGTCTTATCTGTACGCGTAAGATCTGCCACAACAAGCTTGGTGATCATGGGATCTAAGCCCCGATCAATACACTCAACCGAGGCATAAAACGACTTCAAATCAATTACGAGATAGTGGCGTTGCACTGCCATAAGCTGATATGAGTTCTAATGTAATACAACAATTTCAGACTTCACGCGCTCAGCAGCTTCCTTGCCACAAAGACGACGCACCAACACCAAGCCCAAATCTACTGCCGTTCCCATACCTTGAGAAGTGATGATGTTGTCATCCTCAACAACAGGCTCATCAGCACATACTTGGGCAGCATGCTCGCTTAGTACATCCTGAAAACCAGGATTTGCAGTAGCACGCTTACCCTCAAGCAAGCCAAGCTCAGCCAAAATAGAAGGAGCAGCACAAATAGCGGCTAGCTGCTTGCCCGCACTACCCTCTCCACGCCCCGCTTCAGCAAAACGGAGAAGCGCTGCACGTAAAGATTTGCAGGCCTTGAGCTTAAGCGTCCCTGGCATACCACCAGGTAAGAAAAGCAAATCATACTCGTCAAAGTCAAAATCAGCATCAGTAATACTACGGTCGCAACGCACATAAATATCGTGACTCGATTGGACAAGCAAATCAGGACCAATCGCCACTAAATCACAAGGAACGCCCGCACGAAAAAGAATATTCGCAGGAGCTAGGGCCTCAACTTCCTCAAGACCTTCAGCAAAAAAGATGGCAACACGACGGTTGCAGCTTTTCTTAAACTTTGACTCCATGGCTCTCTCCTTTTTTTAAGCCCAATATCCCCAATAGTCAGCTCGCAAAATGAGCTGTATGCCCTACGTATCCAAGTCATAGCTACGACTGTCAGACTCTTTTGTGGCTCCAAGCTCACTAAAATCAGGTACACGCCCAAGATATTCTTTTGCACGCGCAACAGCGTTGTTTACTTCGTCATTTGAGCCTCGACTCAGTTCATCAACGGTCTTTTTTGCCTTTTCAATCTCTGCATCAAGCTGGATATAAGCCTCAGCGAGGCGAGACACATCGCCAGATTTAGTCTGCTGAGCAACCGGACCAATGCCCTTCTCGGAAATATCAGAGAGTGCACCAACAAGCATACGAACATTTTTGACATCTTCACCGATAAGGGGTAGCTGAGAGGCAATCTGCCAGAGAGGTCCTTCCACTGTTGACCGCGCCTCAGCCGCTTGTTTTTCAATTTGTGCAGCGCTTGTAGCGACGCCTTCAAAGTCCCCTGTTGTCATCTGCTTGCTCAGGGTCTTCATGTTAGCCAAGATATCTGCTGACTGGGATTTGATTGCATGACCTTCGCGATACAGCTCAAACCCTCCTGCACCGCAAGCCAAAATCAAAACAAGCAACACCATAAGAAGGCCTCGATGAGCCTTACCTTCACTGTTGCGCGGCGACCACATATGCGTAGTTCCAAAACCCATATATAACTCCTCACAAGCTTTCTTGTGCGGCTAAAGTATGCGTAACTGCCACCAAAGCACTCTTAATGGCTTAGCTATAAGTCTATCTCTTAGACAGGACATAACTTCCTCAATACAAATTCCCAACTCTCTTCATGAGTCCGCCTATAATCAAAGTACCTATTAACTGTGCGTCTCGCATTTTTTGTAGACACACAAAAAAGCGAATGGAGCCTTATGGATCTCCTCATCCCCTTCTTACTTGGACTGGCCCCTATCCTTTGGCTTGTGATCGCACTCGTAGGTATCAAAATGCCTGCTCACCTTGCAGCGGCGGGCGCACTTTTGATAGCTGCCATACTTTCGCTTGTGTGGTGGCATATGCCGCTCATCAATATGGCAACTGCCGCCCTTGAAGGTATCGCAATGGCAATCTGGCCAATTGTCATTGTCATCATCGCAGCAGTTTTTACCTACAACGTTACCGTTCATACAGGTGCTATTGAGACCATCAAGGTCATGCTCACTTCGGTCAGCTCTCATCAGCGCGTACTAGCGGTGCTTATCGCTTGGTGCTTTGGCGGCTTCCTTGAGGGTATGGCTGGCTTTGGCACTGCTGTTGCCATTCCTAGCTCAATGATGATTGCCTTGGGCTTTGACCCTCTCAAAGCTGTGCTGGTATGCCTTGTTGCAAACGGTACACCAACGATGTTTGGCTCCATCGGTATCCCCACCACTACCCTTGCAGCAATTACAGGACTTGACGGCACCGCTCTTGCTCTTACTCAGGCCCTACAGGTGGCTCCTTTTGTCATTGCAACGCCCTTCATCATAGTCATGATTATCGGAGACGGACCTCGTGCGCTGCGCGGCCTGCTTCCCGTTACGCTCACTGCAGGTCTTTCGATGGCTATTCCCGAAATTGCAACAGCAGCCGTTATTGGTGGAGACTTGCCCATGGTTGTGGCTTCAGTCGTCTCGCTCATTGCAACATTTTTTGTCGCCCGTGCAACCAACGACAAGATTGATGTACTCTACCCGCCCCTTAAACCCAAAGAAAATATCAACGTGTGGTGGGATCAAGCATTGCGAGCTTGGTGTCCTTTTATTCTTGTGTTTATCGTCCTTATCTTTACCAGCAAGCTTGTTCCCCTAATCAATGGTCCTCTTTCTGCAATCAAGACCACGGTTAATATCTACCAAGGCGATCCCACCGCCACGCTAAGCTTCTCGTGGATTAATACGCCTGGTGTACTCATTCTCATTTGTGGCATTCTTGGCGCCTTTGTTCAAGGCTGCGAGCCTCATGAAATTTGGGAGGTACTCATTGCAACCTGCAAGCAAATGAGCAAAACCATTTTGACTATGCTTTCAGTCCTCGCCTGCGCCAAAATTATGGGCTACTCAGGCATGATTGCCAGCATCGCTGCATTCTTTGTGGGAACCCTTGGTGGCTTCTATCCCCTCGTTGCACCTTTGCTCGGCGCGATGGGGACCTTTGTAACTGGCTCTGGAACTTCCAGCGAAGTACTTTTTGGCAACGTACAAGTACAAGCAGCACATTCTATCAACGCCAATCCTATTTGGCTTGCCGCCTCTAACTCTGTTGGTATTTCCGCAGGCAAGATGCTCAGTCCGCAAAACATTGCCATTGGTTGCGCTACGCCTGAGCTTGCTGGGCGTGATGGAGATGTGCTCAGTCGCGTAGCGCCCTATGCTTTTGGCTATGCCGCACTGATGTCGATTCTCACTTTTGTGGGTGTGATACTTGGCTGGTAAAGCAGTTCTTGCAATTGCATGATGCACATAAGCCCGACACGAGAATCCAATCTCGTGTCGGAACTTTTTTCACCAGCAAAACAGCGCTAAGGTAACACCACGTGAGGAGTTTCTCCAGCAGGACAAATATCGCTTATACCATCGCCGTCTGCATCTACAACCTCAAGTTCTGTCAGAGGCCGCTTTCCTGCTGCTGTAGCGTGATATTGCACAAAACCCTTCCAACTATCAACCGTATGAACCTCCCCCATAAGACGCAGTGCATCTTGTGCAGAACCATGTACTGCCCCATCAGCTTGGGCTTCAAAACTCAGGCCTTTACCTGTAGCGATATCACTTTTTACGTTAATATGCTCTTTTGATCCTCCCATAGAGAGCATATCTTTTGGCGTATCGGCACTCAGCAAAACATTGTGAGCACTACCCAACCAACCCGCCACTTTGATGGGCAGCTCGTTATATGTCATCACCTTGCCTAAACGTTGATTGGTATAGCTTAAAGCTGTGGGAATAGAGACCTTCCATACTGCAGGAATCCATTTAGCATGTACTGTTTGATCATGCTCAAGGGTCTTTCCAAATTCAAATACCTCATCAAAGCTATCCGAGCTATACCAGCCGCCAAATTGCCAACCACTTGCTTGAGGAGCAGGAGGCTCTTGAGTTTTATCCTCAAATCCCAGCGTCTGGGTCTCAACCTGCTTACCATGACCATTCATATCAAAATTCAACTGCGCTGTCTTGCGCACCCAAACTGCATGTAGATACAAATCACTGTCTGGCATGTACGCATCGCTATCTGCCTTGAGCAGAGCAGCTTCATTCAGACTGCCCCCCTTTCCAAAGGCCTGTTCAAACTCTGCTTCAGAGAAGGCTTCATCCTTAACCTTTGACTCTTCCCAAAGCTGTACAAACGGATTATCAGAGCTTTCCATCCGATACCAACCCTTGAAGCTATAGCCTTTTCTTTTCGCCGGAGGAAGCACTACCGCATCATCTTTGTGAAGATCATCTCGCTCAAAATTTCCCGCTTCATTAGGCTCGCCAAAATTTTCAATCACCCCTTGATGTGGCAGATAAGTCAGCTTATGCACACCAGGCGTACGACTAGACTCATAAAGACTATTGGTAGAAAACGACGTCCAGCCCGTCTGCGCACCTAAATACGACTCACTAAACGCAAAGGCTCCATCCTGCCAAATGCTCACGGCACGATTGGCAAAGAAGGGATTGGCTCCTTCGGGATTAATCGTATCCGTCTCAGCTCCTACCTTTGCTTTATCGGGAAATCCTTGGGTGGGATAGCAGTGGATGGTGCCATCATCTAAAACCTGAATATTCATCGCATTGCCATGCGAGACCGCTTGCCCTACAGCTCCTGACCAGTCACGATCTACCAGTTCAATCGCTTTGAGTTTGCTTGTCATCCCCTCAGCAAGTACACGAGTGCTGAGTACCCATTTAGATTCTGAAAACTTCCCTGCATTGGTATCACCTACCGCAAGTCTTGGGTAGTTGAGAGATTCTAGGGTAAGGTACGAGTTGCTAATAGGGATTATTTCTCCTAGCACTCCATTATCATTCCAATCTGCTGCAGGCAGGTAATTGTGCAACTGCTTCTTTTGGAAGTACGCATCACAAGTAGCACGTATCTGCTCATCCGCTACTTCGTGAATCACAATTGACACATCTATATCGCCAAGATTTATCGCTAAAAAACCACCACGCAACAAGTCGGCCACATCAATTAAGGGCTGACCGTTATTAAAGTTTCCAGTCTTACCGCGGGATGCATATTCATCGAGACGAGCTGCGCCTGAAATTGTCAGGGTTGCCCCTACGGGAATAAGTTTGCCATCTTTACGCGTGTAAGTACCCACAATGGGAAAATCAAAAGCCGCAGTCATGCGCTGGCCCTCACGCATACCCGCAGCCTCCAGCAGCAGACCTGACTGGCAAACATACTGATTTGCCATGTGATGAGGAACATAATTGTGGATGGTGTCATTTAAGGCATTGACCATCACTTCTTCAGTACGAGAATGTTTGTCTTGACGATAGCTTGTATAGTGAGGAGCGCCTGCTACCGACAGCAGCTGTGGACGCAAAGCACCAGGGCCTACGAGTCCATCATTTGCCAAAGCATCGGCAAGTTCAAAACTATGCGTTAACTCTAAAGCAGTACTATCTGCCGCTCCCAAAGATCCATCGGCATAAAGATGCGCCCTATGTACCTCTCCCGAGTCAAGGTCAACGGTTCTCAGTTCAAAGCTATTACCATCTATCTGCAGTTTTGAGTCTTTTGAGATAACTTTATCGGAGCGTTTGGGTGCAAGCATAAACTCTTTTGGAGCAGCACCTGTTGCACCAACGCGTCCTTCACCAAGCGCAAATACACGTAGCCGATATGTAAAACCAGAACCAAGACCCGAAACTTTACAATGTGTATCACGTACCGTAGTCAGCGCAAACCAATTTGAATTATCAGCAAAAGTATCTTCTCCAGAGCTTTGCGCCCATACCTGATATTCCTTGGCATAAGGCACCGCATCCCAGCTCAGAGTTGCAATTCCCTCAGTTGTAATATCTGTCTTGACCTGATTGCTTGCCAGCTGAGAAGGCACGCGATAAAGATGCCATTTCTGAGCCACAGAGCAATTTGGCTTATAAAGCTGGATGTTTGTACCGTTTTCGGCTTTACCACCTTTGAGGTCAAGCACCTTTCCTCCGTCATTGGAAGTCAGCGTGCTCAAACCTTTTTCATCGGTAGTGATAGTCCACTGAATCGGCGTGGAGGCTAGCTGAACATTTGAATCCTTTACCTTTGCAGTACCCAAAGCCTTTCCACTCAGCAAACCAACAATTTTGTAGCTTTTAGTCTTTGCATCATAGCTAACCTTCCAGCACTGATTTTCATTGGACAGGGGCCACTTGCGGTCTGTGCGATGGTAAAGCTGTACATTAGTACCCACCGTCGTGTGTCCTCCAGCAGCATCCAGAACAAAGGCATCATCAGCGGCACTCGCAATAACATACACACCATCTTGGATGCGCTGAGCAGCTTTGACCTCGGGAGCCCAAGCAGCAAAGCCTGCAAGCAACGCCAAGGTAAGCATGAGCGCTAACAAAGCGCGACCAAGTCTGTACGCAAAAGCTCGTTCGTGCCTATAGAAATCTTGTACATATACGCGCACGGAAGTGCCTGATTCACAGGTCATTTTTGCTCACCTCTCTCGGCTACTCTGTGTTGTAGTTTTGCCTGCAAGTAAAGCAGCCCCACCAGCAAGAGCAAAACCCACAGCCGCAAGGACATATCCCATGAGATCAATGCCTGTTTTGCCATAGCTCGTCTTTTCTTCTGCAGGCTGAGAGGGCGGGTTCGTCTCAACCGAAAGTGATAAATCAATTGCCCCCTTGTGAGCGCTACCCGATTCTTTAGAGCCACTCCATTGGTCGCTTTGTAAGTCGTATGTCTGGTCACCTATCAGCTGTCTGCTTTCTGCAGATAGGGCCCCAGTGCCTTGGGCAAAACCTATCCCAGGGCGTATAGAAAACACCAAAGCAGAAGCCAAAACCACAGCAGCAAACAGGCGTATCGCAGGAGGGCTTGGCACACTCCCTGCTTTTCTTCTTACGATCATGCGTATCAGCTCCTGTCTACTGCGTCACAATATCCTTGAATTCACGGGCGACCTTTGCAGACTGGCCAGCTTCAGCATCCTTGTTTTCGTTCCAAGCCTCACGCGCAGAGACGATACGATAGCTGCTCTCGGGAGCCTCATCACCTTTCAGAATCGCAGCATACTCACCTGCTGCCAGAGTGTATTCACCTACCCCATTGGGAGACTTCATTGAAGTTGTCTCTTTGATTTCAGAACCACCATCGCGAGGACCCTGCAAAATTTTGCCTGTCTCTGCCCAGACTTTTACTGCCTTACCTGCAGGCAAAGCACCCTGGACATTAATGATGTAGTCATCAGAAGTATCAACTGTACCAACACGCATACCGCTGTACTTAATGGCTGTAGGTATCGTCAAGAGATACGTACCGTTCGCATGTTCAACGCCTCCACCGTCAGGCTTATCATCGCCGTCTACACTGGCACCATCTACCCAAACACCATCTTTGGTGGAATACAGCACATCAACTTTGCCTTCATTAGCACGACCTTTGTCCTTGGCAGCACTCCAGCTTTTGGTTTGAGAGTCATAAACTTGGTACCCTTCAAGAGCAAAGTCTGAATCGGATCCTATCTCACTTTCTTGGCCACTCGCACCTGGAGTCTGGCCACCCTCATGAGCCGTTTGAGTTGTGTCATCTACCAGAGCAGAACGGTACTGCACCGTTGCAGTCCAGTCACCTGCAACATAGATATGACCATTCATCTGAATGTTGTCCGTAAAGTCACAACCATAGGTCACCGGAGCAGCCGCAGCTTTGTGCACAGGCGGCTCAGTATTTGCTTGCTCAGCCATTGCTACAGCTGGTGTCGAAGACAAAGCACAAGCAATACCTGCGCTTATGACGGCAGCTGTGCGAGCAGAGCGAAGCAGATGAGCAATATTAATTTGCATGTGGGATATCCTTTCTCAGCATTTATTTCTTTGAGAACAGCGCAACAGGCTACGGCGAGCGAGCTCGCGAGCAATATCGACAATCCTTAGGCATAATTAGCCCACCTTTACACGGAAGTCCATGGTCATGCCATTTGCTTGTTGTTGAGTCTTGATATGAAATGCCGAAAAAACTACCTGGCCACGGTGTTCCCCTGTAGGAACTTCACGCTCAAGATCTATCTCATCAAGATGAGTTCCTGGAGCTAGGCTCTGAGGATTTTTATCTGTATGCTTGGCATTCCATACAATTTCGTTATCAGAGAATTTACCATCATCATTGCAATCCACGTAGACCACAGGAACCATATCAACAGGATTACCCTGGGGATTTGCAAGCAACAACCCCACTCGACTCGCACCAGATTCCCAAAACACATCGGGTACACTCTGAAAGCTGGTATATTCCTCAATCACAGCATGCGCATCCGCGTTTGACTTGCGCAGCCCCGTACTATCACCCACATAATCCACTGCATTCACAAGATAGTTTTGCCCTGTAAGGACAAAGGCAACTCCTACTGCTATAAGACCAATACCACATACTCCAAGCACAAGCTGCCAGAGCCATACTCTTTTTTTGATGTGTTTCATCAAGCGTCTCCTTCGATGCAATAAATGACTGTTCTCTCGTTTGACCAGCTTGTATAACTGCAGGTAACAAGGCTTACTACATGATTTGGAGAGGACGCGTTATCAATCGTGATATCAGCTCTTAAAAACTCATCTTGATACCACGCAATAAAATCTTGTTCATCTGAAAATGTGAGCTTTGGACCCTCTACAGCAGCATTAACTACCCTCACAAAAACCGGTCGCAAGCGCAGTTTTTTTGTAGGGGTCTGTAGCAAAATCTGGCTATGTGCTTTTGCCCATGAAGCATCAAGATACTTACTCAAGGGAGCAAACATTGCACCGTCTGGTGAATGATGTCCATATATCACTGCATTCGGCGCTAATACATTGCCCTTGCAAGCTGCATCAAGATAGGCACATCCATAAATATTTTTTCTACCTTCTAAATCATGCGTAAGATAAAAAAATGGTCTATCCACATCAGCGGCAACAATAGGCAGTGAGACTGGTGTATCAGGCACGCTGAGCCAGGCAATAACCTCTGGATGCTCGCGGTGCAAGCTCTCCCAGTCCACTACAGGAAAAATTGGCGCATCGGGCACATCGACCGACTGCTCTGCACTTATTTGCGACCCCGCTGCGAGATAGCGCTGAGCATCATTTGCTGCAAAACGCATAAGTACAAGCGAGACAACTATACCTGCAGAAAGCCCGAGCGAGCAGATCCCTGTCGAAAGCAAAACGGTCTTACACCACAGTCGTCTTGTAGAGCGCCGCAACATAATCACCCCCATCAGCTCTGATAAAGGGCACTGTAGAGGGGGCAGCTTGGATTTAACTTGTTGGTTTACTGACCGACAGCCGCAGGCAGTCTCGCAACGGCAGCTTGGATGAGCTGGTAAAGTAAAAGCCGCAACAACGCTTAAAAAAGCAAAAATGAAAAAGTCATAGAGAAAGGACTGTGGATATCCACAGTCCTTTCACAAGTACACAAGTTATATAGAGTTGACGCTTTATTTATTGCCAGTTTTGTGTGTACTCAATGAGCGCATCTCTTAGGGTCACCAAACTCTCATTACTCATAAATACACGAGAGGACAGCACCCCAGAAGCAGTCCCATCCGCTGCAGGAGGCGTATCTACCAACACAAAGTCAATCATCGATTGCCCGCCATTGGTGCGAATCATTGCAATATCAGCATGTACGCCCCTGCGTACATCAGGCGCAGCTTCTACAGCAATAGCATTTCCCTCAAGGGAACCCTGAGCAGGATCGGGCAACATATCAGCAGAAATGCGTGGAAGTTGACTGGTGTTGTTTGCTTCGTGCTTTGCCATGTGGGACTCCTTCTCAAATACCTTATCCAACTAGTTAAACAGACGAATGATGCCACGAGGTGTACTGTTGTAGTGCCATATATTGCTAGTGACGACACCTTCGCCAGGGGCAGCCTCAATCCTGCGATCGTTGCCCAAGTAAATGGCAATATGGCCTTCCCAAGAGATAAGATCGCCACGCTTGCGACTACTCAACGATACGTGCTTTAGATCTCCCCTCGTCCAAAAAGCATTAAATAATCTATATGCTTAAGTTGCATATTTCATCTCCCAAATAAAGACACAAGCACAAATTATATACGTGCTGATTGAGATGTCGGTCTTAGTACAACATCCCACCACTGATCTTTCCATCCACCCATTGAACGGTAATACGCCAAGGGACGGGTACAAATCTCATAACCAGTCTGATCACCAGGTTGACCACCTGTAATACCACCCCACTCATTTTGATGAGCAGCAACTTCGGTGGTATTCGAGACAATTCCTGCTGTGTGATTCAAATCAGAAAGCAGAATATCTCCTGCTTGAAGATTTCGCACATCATTAATGTAGAGTACTTGCCAACCGCGACTCTTGAGATTGGAACGCATGTCTCCTGTCCAAGATGCACTGCCTGTTTTGAAGCCCGCAGCTCTCAAGCTAGCAATCACCAAAGATGAGCAATCATAATCACCACGCTCACCCCAACGATAAGCTTGGTCATAGCCATGTTTATTATTATTGGCAATAGCAACCATTCGCTGGGAGAACTTTTCAATAGAGGTTCCTATGCCCTTTGCGCTTGACTTACGTAAAAGCCAGCCTTGGGCTATTGTGCCATTATTTTGATACTGTTGGACATTTGTCCCTGATGACAGCTGGCCCGCTGTAATGTCCAGCACCTTACCCGAACCATTCACAAAGATAAAGCCAGTATCACCAAAAACAATCTGCCATTTTTGTCCCAGCGTATTATTTGTGGTGTATTGTGCAACGTTAGCTCCATTAGACTGAGATAAGCCCTTAACGCCAAGAGCTTTGTTTGAGCTTGCAGATACAATGCGATACTGATTGCCACCTAGAGAGCTAATACGCCATGTCTGTGCTGCACTACCATTGGCTTTATATATTTGAACATTCGCACCATCATTTCCCGATGCGCCCCTCACGTCTAAAGCTAAATCACCATTACCCGCTGCACGAATTTCGTACCAACCCTCACCATCAAAAACTTGGATGCCTTCAAACGTCCAGAGCTGTGTATCAGATCCATTCTGCTGCTTTAAGTCTATATTTGCTGTATTTTTAGCAACACCACCCGCAATATTGAGGACAGTACCCAAAGAACTTTGGAGACCAAACCCACCACGCGAGCCCAAATGGCCCAAACCAAAAGCAATCGACCAGTAGCTTGCTTTATCCGCTGTGGTCTGTATGACATTGTTACCTTCATGTGAAAGATATAAACCAGAGCCAATATTTCTGAGCAGCCAACCAGCTGAACTTTGCTTGAGCTGCCACCGTTGCCCATATCCCCCATTCCAAGAATAAGATTGGACATTGGCAGCAACTCTCGTGCTACCACCGCATACATCAAGCACCTGAGAAGTATGGTTTACGCTACTAACACGATAAAAACCTTGGCTGATAGTGGGACTCCACTTGGATAAATCCCAAAGTTGGGCAGGCGATTTAGCTGCAACGTCTGCGGTCTGTAGTACACAATCTATATCTGCAAGAGCGTGGCGGGTCTTTGCATTAATAAAGTAATAGCTACCAGCACCATCAGATACTAACTCCCACAGCTGATAAAGATTATTTTTTTGATTTATCTGCTGTGTTAACACAGTACCCGCAACAATGTCTGCTGCAGAAGTACTAACCGAAAGCCCTGACTTATCATTACGGATACGCCAGTACTTACCTTCACGAGAAAGATAGAAGCCCTGAGCCATTGTATTGTTCTTGCGATACAGTTGAATTTTTGCACCAGCCTTATCAGACGCGCCAGTTACATCAACTGTAAGAGCACTTGAGCGAGCAGTAAATGTATATGACCCCACTTCAGGCTGTACGCTAGGGTTTTCGGCAGGATATAAAGACTCTATTGGGTCACTCACACCGGCAAAACCTGCAAAAACATCTATCAAATTCCAAATCTGTGCATCTGTCCCGTTAGATTTATAAATCTGAAGATTAGTACCGTTTGCACTACGAGCGCCGCTGACATCAAGTACAAAGTTACCCGCCAAAGCAGAACGTAAACGCGCTTGGCCTTTTTGTTTATTCACCCAGTCAACATACCAGCGCTGTGCTACAGTGCCATTTTGTACATACTGCTGGACATTGGTGCCGTTTGCTGTCTTTGCGCCAGCAACATCTAACACCAAACCACTCTTCTTATTTTTAATGATATATCCGTCTTTATCTGTATGAAAACTCCATTCCTGGGCGCCTGTACCATTTGCTTCATAAAGCTGCACATTAGCACCGTTTTTCTTGGAACCACCCTTTACATCAACAGAGCCACGTCCAGGCACAGCAGATTCAATTACAAACGAGTGACCCTGTATGGCTATCTCATCAGGGGACCCAGTATCTCCAGATCTCTCAGATACAGGCTCTTGTACCTGATTTTCGTTTACCGTAGTCGCAACTTCCTGATTGGGTGGAATCGCTTCAGTAGCATCATTAGATTGGAGAGCCATCGAATCTGAAGTACCATAAGAGCTTGCGTCACCCTGCAAACCTGCAGAAATTGCTGCCTGTGATAAAGAGGGTGATACTGCATCATTGCTTGCATCCTCAGCAAAAGCAAGCGTTGGCGCACTTAGAGCGAGCATAGAGCCCAGTGCAAGCGTCGGCAAAATCTGCTTTATCTGTAGACTATGAGCGCACATCATTTCTCCTCTGCCAGTTTTGCTAGATCATGATTACTCCGTATGATATATCCTAGCTTGTATTTATCCGCAAAAACTCATGTATTGGTTACATGAGTCCATTTTGACAAGTTATTACTATGTGCTTTGTCTAGTAATTTTTTCTATCCTTACGGAAAGGAATGCAGTCCATGGTTAATAATTCCAAGTCAAACATCAAAAAATGTCTATTCCGTAAACGTCATACCATTGCAGCTATGGCTATCGCACTTCCCCTGTTAGCCACTCCAGGCATTGCCTTTGCTGTGGATGAGACACCAAGCAGCGAAGTTATTCCCACGGCAATCACCGAAGTGTCGGTGACCTCCACCTCCGATCAGACCCACAGTCTGATGGTTGCTGCTCCCACTTCTGAAATAAACAACATCGATACTGCCGATGTAACTCCTTCTACACAAACTCAGACGACCGAGCCCAAGCAGGACGAAGCTGCCGATACAGCCAATGGAGAGCCTGCCGTCTCGACCTCCCCAAATACCACTGCGACCTCTACAGAACAAATCGTTTCTACAAATACTGTGTCAGAACATGCGCCACAAAATCGAGAGGTTCATGCAATACTCTCCGATGGACTTTATGAAATAGCCACTTTTAGTAATCCTCATAAGGTTATTGATGTAACTGGTGGTTCTCGAAACAACGGCACTGCCATACAAACCTATCGCTCGAATGGCACTGGTGCTCAGATTTGGCGTGTTAAACATCTTGGCGATGGCATTTACACCTTACAAAACCTGAGGTCAGACAAATATCTTGATGTTCCCTCTGCCAAAGCAGTAAAGGGCGCAAAAATACAGCAATACTCAGGAAACTCAACACGCGCGCAACAATGGGAAATCGTCCCCGATGAAAAACGAGCAGGCTACTTTACCCTACGTACACATCTCGAAAACAGTCTTGCCCTCGATACAGAAACGAACAATATCACACTTAAGCTTGCAGAAGATAAAGATTCGCAAGCGTTTACCTTTGAGAAGATTACCGCTGCCATAAGCAATGGTATCTATGAGATATACAACGTCAATTCTCACAAGCCCATTGAGATACCTGGTGGTAACCAAAAAAATGACACACCCATTTCAATTTATACTCCCAACAATTCAGCAAGTCAGCGCTGGCGCATCACCCTTGCCGGGAAAGATTGCTACACCATTCAAAATGTAAGAACAGGCAAATATCTTTCTGCAAATACCACCAGAGGGAAACTAAATTCTGTTATTTCACAGCGCACTGCTAGCTATGCCAATAATCAAATGTGGAAACTAAATCCCCTTGAAGATAGTGGCATGTTTACGGTGACATCAATACTTGATACCACCAAGGCTCTTGATGTCACTGGTGCAAAAACCGCAAATGGAACTAAGTTGCAACTTTATAAAAGTAATAACACACTTGCACAGTATTTTTCACTTTCAAAAATTGAACAATGCATTGCTGATGGAGTCTATGAGCTCAACAATCTCAAGTCTCATCTTGCAATTGGAGTAAAGTCGGGAAGCATTGCACATGGGGGAAATATCCAGCAGGTAAGTGCTCAGCCCGATTCTTCTCACTACTTTTATGCCCACTACAACCATGAGGACGGATACTACACCTTCACTAATGTTAAAAGCGGTAAACGTCTTGAAGTCCAAAACGGATCTAACGCAAAAGGCGGCAATATCCAGCAAGGTGAAATAAGCAATGCACATGCCCAGTGCTGGGCTATTCGAACAGATAATAATACCCCCGGCCTGTATGGAATCTATTCTTCCATAGGCGGGCTTGCGCTTGATGTATGTGGAGGATCCATTACCAACGGCGCCAATATACAAGTGTGGACCTCAAATAACTCGAGTGCCCAACGCTGGACATTTAAGCATATTGATCAGTGGCTCAACGATGGTGCTTATACGATTGTTGCCGCAAATAACAACAATAACGTTATAGCTGTGACAGACGGGGATCGTAACAATTCATCGGCCATAACTACACAGTCCAGAAAGACTGGTAGTACCTATCAAAAATGGTATCTAAACTGGGAAGGCAATCTAATCAAGATCGTCAATGTGTCCACTGGCAAAGCACTTGATATCCGCGGCGGCAAAACGAACAATGGCACTATTATTCAACAATATCAGAGCAACAACAGCAAGGCTCAGCGCTGGTTGCCTATTATGACGGACTCAGGCATTATGCTGCAATCTGCTCTTGATGCGCGAGTAGTCGTAGATATCTCTGGCGGAAGTAAATCTTCTGGAGCAAAAATACAGACATATATCAGCAATAACTCCTTGGCGCAGAGATTCTTATTTGTAAGTTCCCGCTTGTTTGATAGTGGGGTAATTTACACTATTTATGGTGCTGCTGAAAACCCTTCTGGCAAGCCCAATCAAGTCATAGATATTCAAGGTGGTTCAACTAAGAGTGGTGCACGTGTACAAATGTATACTGCCAATAACTCCCCTGCTCAAAGGTTTAAGCTTATCTTAGTTGGTGAGGACAATTATCGCCTGCAAAATATAAAATCTGGACTCTTCATCACTGCAAATCCCTCTGGGATACTCACGCAGACAGCTACAGATAACTCCAGCACAATATGGCTACCTCGTTGGGATTTTGATACCAACTCCATCGTCTTGATGTCATCTAGCCAGCTACAAGTAATGACAGCAGCCAACGGTCAACTCAACCTCACACCCTTATCGCCAAATAATTCGACCCAAGGGTTCCTCTTTACCAATACCTCTCAACAAAAGCGTCTCCATGGTATAGATATTTCAAGCTGGAATGCAGGCATAAACATAGCACGCATACCAGCAGACTTTGTCATTGTGAAAGCAACACAGGGTACCACCTACAAAAACCCTTATTTTCGCAGGCATGCAGCAGAAACACTTGCTGCAGGCAAACTGCTTGGTCTATACCATTTCGTAGACACAACAAAAGGTGCGATTAACGAAGCTCGCCATTTTGTGAATAGTATTAGAGGTAAAGCAGGAGAGGTCAACTACATCGGCAAAGCTGTGCTGTTTCTTGATTGGGAAAACAACGATATTTCGCATCAAGACAATATCAGCAAGGGACCAAATTATGCAAAGGCGTTCCTTGATGAAGTAAACCGCTTAACTGGCGGCGTCAAGCCTCTTATCTATATGAGCAAAAGTGTTACTGGCCATAGCTATAACTGGCAGAGCGTTGCCGACGCTGGTTATGGCCTTTGGATGGCTCAGTACCTCTATAAATATTATGATAACGGCGTAAAAGGTCACGTAGATAACCCCACTCTCATTTACAACGATGCTGAAGATGGCCAACGCGAGTGGAGCAAACCTACCCTCTATCAATACACTTCAAAAGGACAACTACCTAACTACGATAAGTATCTCGATATGAATGTGTTCTATGGTAGTGTTTCAGACTGGAATGATTTAGCGGTATGGCATTAATAACGCTACACACCAATATTCTGTGAGACAAAAAGAACCTCCCTGTGGAGGTTCTTTTTGTCTAGTTCGTCCTTGTCATTTAAAGACTAGCTCAATGGATAGCTACGTTCACGCTCATACTCTGCAGTTACCTGCAATTCCCACGCACGACGATTGCTCTTAACAACCGTATCTAAAATCAGACCGCAGCAAAACAATAAAGCTCCTAAGCCACAAAATGCCACAGCGAGAACCGCAGTAGGGAATCGCTGAACAAGATGTGTTGCCTGGAATTCCCAAATAACAGGAACGCCTAAAAACAAACCGATGATAATAACAAGAGCTGCCAAGATTGAAAAGAATGGTAAGGGCTTATAGTCTTTAAAAAGACCAGCTATCATACCTAGTACCTTGGCGCCATCTGAAAAGGTATTGAGTTTTGAGAAAGAGCCTTCTGGGCGATCTCGATAGGTAATCGGCACCTGAGTAATCCGCCAACGCTTGTCCACTGCATGGATGGAAAGCTCGGTTTCAATCTCAAAGCCTGGTGAGATTACTGGCAAAGTTTTTGCAAAGGCGCGAGAAAATGCACGGTATCCCGTCATGATGTCAGCATAGCGAAAACCATATAAACGATTAATTGCCCAGCGCACCAAATCGTTACCCAAACCATGAAAAGCGCGCTTGTTTTCTGTGCCATAAGTACCATTACTTAGGCGGTCACCAACCACGTGATCTGCGCTTCCATCAAGAATGGGAGCAATCACCTCTCGCACTTGCTCAACTGGGTAGGTATCATCACCATCAACCATAACGTAACAGTCTGCATCAATATCACGAAGCATTTGCCGCACAACATTACCCTTGCCTTGTCTTGCTTCAAAGCGAACCACCGCCCCATGCTCACGCGCAATTTCAGCTGTGCGGTCTGTTGAGTTATTGTCGTAAACATAGATAGTTGCCTCAGGCAGATATTTATGAAAATCGTCCACCACTTTTGCAATCGTTAGCTCCTCGTTATAGCAAGGAATTAGAGCGGCAATTACTGGTCTATTATCAAGCCTTGAAAAGATATCCAAAATGCAACTCCTACAAAAACTCTTTTTATTGTCAACTTTCGTATTGTTTGAAAATTCAGTTCTTACTAAATTTCTATCTAATTCATGTATACAATAGCATAACCCTAAACTACGCCATGATCTCGCAGTTTACTTGATTTAGTTTTCACCGTATCCCCAGTTAAGTGACTATTTTTGGGCGATTTTATTAAATGCGTATTACGCATATATACGTTGTTTTTTATACTATGTAGATATATTTCTGTAATTAGGGAAAAATGAAATGTATCTTAGGCAGAATAAGAGACCAAACGGTAGGGTTCAGTTCGAGGACAGCACTTCTTATGGTCTCAGCCTATATAGGACGTTCAATCAACAAAAGAACTTAAAAGCTGGGTAATCTCAAAAAGAAGCCTATCAAAGCATCTAAGATGATGAAGACGCAGGTTCTAGCTTTAAGATTAAAAGTAAACAAGAGACATTCACCTTGAGGTGAAAGACATTGCTTTCTGGTCACGTACCTACCAACAGCATACACACATAGAGCGTATGCGCTGTTTATGAACGCGCAGCTAATCTTGTAGCACATCCCTACTAGTACAAGGCAGGCTTCGCCGAACTCTTCAAAGCATGTGGTCTTGATGTACCAACGCAATATATGCAACTCAAAGATATCCGCACACTTATGGCCCAGAAAAATGCTTGGGAAGTTGCTATCCACTGAACGTACCCCACCACAAAACATATTAGATACAATGAGGTCATTTACACAGATAGATGAACTATTTTGTTAAAATATGATACGAAAAGCAGGATACAATCGCACAACCTTATACAAAATACGTTATGCTTCTATCAATCACGGTTTATTTTAAGCGAAAGCAGTGATATGAAAACACTTGTAGTCATACCTGCATACAACGAAGAAGATTGCCTTCTCAATACTATTCAAGAATTAATATCTATCTGTCCTAACACAGATTATTTAATTTTTAACGATGGATCTACCGACCAAACGGCTGAAATTTGTGACAAAAATCAACTGAATCATATTGATATGCCTATCAATACTGGCCTTTCATCCGTTTTTCGAGCGGGCATGAAGTATGCATTTCGCAATAATTATGATGCAGTCGTTCAATTTGATGCTGATGGTCAGCACGTTCCTAGTTATATTCCTTTAATGGAGAAAGAGTTAGCAAATAAAAACTGCGACATAGTTTTAGGTTCACGTTATCTTGCTGGAGAAAAAGCAAATGGCATGAGAAACGTTGGGTCTAGAATTATATCTTGGTTAATTAAAAAAACTACAAGTACAACAATTAGCGATCCTACCTGCGGTCTAAGAATATACAACCGCAAGATGATAAAAGTTTTTGCCCAAGGCTTTGACATAGAACCTGAGCCTGACACACTTGCTTTTCTCATTCGAAACGGTGCAACCATAAGTGAAGTGCCTATTACAGTGCGTACACGCCAAGGAGGAGAAAGTTATCTCAAACCTCTGAGAGCGGCGCGTTATATGCTACGTACAAGCGCATCTCTTATTCTATTCATCTGGTCAAGGTAGGTGAGAAAAATGGTTATCCCCCAAAAACTACTCCTGCTGATTGGCGCTGTTATAATCTTTTCTGTCGTTATTCATGCAGTACACAAGAAACGTATTCTCATTGACGATTCCCTGTTTTGGGTAGCACTTGCCATTATCTTGGTTCTGCTCAGTATCTTTCCGCATATAGTTTACTTTTTTGCCCACCTGTTCAATTTTCAGTCTCCTTCAAATCTAGTTTTTGCCACAATTATTGCTTTGCTCCTCATCAAGGAATTTCGAAATACAGCAAAAATTTCGATTTTAAAAGATCGAGTAAATCAGTTAACTCAAGAACTTGCATTGATATCTGCTAAAAAGGATTAGAGGGATTAAAAGCGTGATCACCATGAGGTTAAATTTGGGCTTACAACCTAGGAATAGCTATGGCTCCTAATACAGTAGCAACACGTCGCACCCTCATTTACTTCTCAGCAAAATATCTCCCCAGTATGGGCGGCGTTGAGTTTTTCACAGATAACCTTTGCAAGGAATTGCTTTCTCGTGGATACGAGATTTACATTGTTTGTATCGGAACCGCCGGCACGTTTAGCCCAATAGCAGATTCCCAAAGTCATTCGGAGAATCATCTCAATATAATACGTCTGCATGGTTGGGGGTGGAAACGAGCGCCTTTCATATATTGGGATTCCCACACGAAAGCTTGTATCAACAAGATAAAAAGTCTTCACCCTGACTATATTATGATCAACACTCGCCTATATGGGCTCTCGCGTTATGCAGCAAAACTAGCTAATAGTCTGGGAATGCGACCTGTACTTTTGGATCACGGTACATCACATGTCGCTCTCTCAAATTCCTTGCTCTCCTATCTGAGTGCTAAAGCTGAGCATGTTGTTACCCAAAGGCTCAAAATGTTCGATATTGATTATTACGGCATCTCCGAGCAATCAAGCAATTGGCTAAAACACTTTGGAATTAAGTCCTGCGGAGAAATAAATAATGCAATCGATGCACAACGTTTTATTGCGATGCGCAGTGAGCGTAATTACCGTTCAGAATTTGGCTTAGATGATAACGTGTTATTAGTTATCTTTGCGGGTAGGCTACTTGAAATTAAGGGTATCGATATTTTCCTTAATGCAGCTAGAAAGCTCTCACATAACAAAAAACTTCATTTTTTTGTTGCAGGAACCGGCGAGCTACAACAAAAAGTCGTTCAGATGCAACATGCATTGCCCAACTTGAACTATCTTGGTCGCCTAAACCATTCGGACCTTGCTGCACTCTTAACTGATGGAGATATTTTTTGCCTTCCTTCGGTCTCTGAAGGAATGTCTACGTCACTGTTGGAAGCTGCGGTTTGCTCAACAGCACTTATTACCACAAAAGTGGGCGGTGTAAAAGAAATTATTCCTGACGCATCACATGGCATTATATTGCCCGATCGCAGTGTAAAAAGTCTTGTTCAAGCGATTAGCACTCTTGAAAAGGATAGGAAGCTTCTTTCACAGCTCAAGCAAAATGAAGAGCAGTTTGTAAAAAAGGAGATTAACTGGTCTCATACTGCTAATCAAGCAATCGCAGCCCTCGAGTATTCAAAGCGTAAGAATAAAAAATAAATTTGGCCTATACTGAACAGCGTATATATTGTCCTGCTAGTCCATGTAATTAGACTCGGTCGTTGTCTTTAAGGAATCTTATGACTGAAAAGATGCAAGAAATCCAAGAAGTAGTAATTCTCGCGGCAGGACGCAGTCGCAGAATGGAAGATCTCTCCAACCAGCTGCCTAAATGCCTACTCCCATATAAGGGTGAGCAAATTTTAAAGCGTCTTGTACGTCAAATTAAAAATCAGGGCGTACATAAAATAGTTATTACCATTGGCTATCGCGCTGACGAGATGCATCGTATTTTTGATGATGACTCTGATGTAATACTTGTTGAAAATACAATGTATGAAGAAGATGTTAATATCTTGTCCATGTCCCTTGCTCTCTCGCATATTGATGGACCATGTGCAATTTTTGAAGCTGATACTGTAATGGAAGATGCCCTTGTCTCCTATGTTGTCGGCTCTGACTTCGAGGAAAAATCTGTTTGGTTTACTAAGGGCCCCTTTAAAGAAGATCAATATGGTGGCATTCTCAAATCAAATAAGTTTGGAGAAGTAACTAATATAAATATCGTTCCAGCTTGGCAAGAACGATATAAGCGGTATTCTAAGCTTTCTGGAATCATGCGCATTGGACCTGATGAAATTGATCTCTTTCGTGCGCTTGTAAATAAATACGCACGTACCACGCTTAAACAATACTTCCTCAATACGTGGATTGAGAATATTAGTCTTCTCCCTTCTTTTGCGGCGGATATTTCACCTTTTGAATTCTTTACTTTCAATAAACCTGCAGAATTCTACCAAATGCAAAAATCAGACATCGGTATTTTACAGCCCACCCCTGAAATTCAACTTGTTGAGGTTTCCACACTCAAGCACATCGAAAATTTTGACAACGCACGTGTGGATACACTAAAAGAAAAAATTACTACTGAGAGAATTTGGGATACCCCTATTATTATTGAATCAAAAGATCATCTTGTACTCGATGGTCAACACCGTTTTGAAGTTGCTAAAGCATTAGGGCTCAAGCAGATACCAGCCATTGTTGTGAACTACAAAGATATTATTATCTGGTCATTGCGTCCCGAATATAGGGTTACTCACTCACTTGTCTATAAGCGTGTACGTGAAAATAATATCTATCCTTACAAAACGGTAAAACACAAGTTTGGCTTTTTGATTCCTTCCGTTAATTTCTCGCTTGATGAACTACAGCAGTAGGATTACCATGGAAAAAATTGGCATACGCGCAGTCACCTTTAATGCGACTTCAGACTACAGTAGCAAAAACTTTACTCGTACCGTATTGAAAACCGCTGCTTTATGGGATCGTCTTTATAGTCCGCATACTCAACGTATCACCTTGCCTCAATCTGAAGATCCTTTTCCTTTAAGACAGCTCGACACTGCACTTGGGCTTTGTGACTATAGTCCTATACGCTGGATTAATATCCCGATTAATCCCCATAAGGGCAATAATGCCGATCTTGCAAATTTTGCAATTGATATACTCACATACTCAGGGAGAACTTTTTCTAACCTGATAGCCGTAGACAATGGAGAAATATTTAATAACATTTTCTATACATATGCCGATTTAACAAAAAAAATATCTCGTTTTGATCATACGGGAAAAGAAAACTTTAGATTTGGTCTTTCCTACAATATCGGTTATGACTGCCCGTTTTATCCTTTTACCAGATCGGCGGGTAAGGAGCTGAGTTTTTCGTTAGCGCTAGAATTTATTCAGCAAGTCAACCTAGTATTACGAAATCTAAGGCATGCAAGTCTCATTGAAATGCGCACTAAGATTTTAGAAATGCTGTGCCCTCAGATTGACTATATCTACGATTTAGCAAAAGAAGTAGAGTGTAAAACAGGCATTAAATTTCGTGGTTTTGATTTTTCCTTGGCGCCAATTATCGGAAAGCTGGGAAGCGTTGTTACTATTCTTAATAGCCTTGGCGTCTATAATTTTGGGAATACAGGTACCATGTTCGCTACTTCATTTATTACAGATATTCTCAAAGAGCTAGCTAAGCGTTATCCATCTGTTGGATTTTCTGGTGTTATGTACTCTCTCCTAGAGGATCTTGATCTTTGTACTATTAACAATGAGCGTGGAATCACCTTAGAACAGCTAAGCACCCTTTCTACCATGTGTGGCTGTGGGCTAGATATGGTCCCGTTAAGTGAGAACATAAGTACAGAAGAAATTGACTCATGTTGTAGAGATATTGCGGCTATTTCCTGTAAATACAACAAGCCTCTCGGAGTTCGCCTTCTCCCAATACCTGGCATTCAACGAAATCAAAACCTAAGAACTGCCATTGAAGGCGATGCTGATTTTATTGCAAACACTCGAATTGTTCCTCTTGATGTCAATCTTTTGGCTCCAGCGGGAGATTCGTTTAATTACCTAACCTATCGCTAGGAGGATGAAAATTAGTGCAGACACGATATCAACAGACCATAGGAATCATCGGTGGTATGGGGTCATATGCTACCTTAGATTTTTTTCATAGAATTCTTACCGCATTTCCTGCAGAAAAAGAGTGGGATCGCCCACGTATTATTATTGATAATCGTTGCACTATGCCCAGTCGCGTGCGCGCAATCCTTTACCACGAAGCATGCGATGAGGTAAGGGAATCACTAGCCAACTCGACGCGCAGCTTACTCCACAATGGTGCTGATATTCTTATTCTTGCGTGCAATACTTCACATGTTTTTTTACCTGGCATTCTAGAAGATGTACCCGAGGCTAAAGGAAAATTTATCAACATTATCGATTCACTCGCTAAAGACTTACTAGAAAATAGTAAAGGCCCCTATCGTCTGCTTGCTTCAGAAGGTACTCTAGACTCTGGTGTCTATCAAAGTTATCTCAAGCCATATGGGATTGAGATAGAACCCCCTAGAAAAGAAGATTACCCTCAATTCCGTTCATTAATAGAAGATGTCAAGCAGGACATGATTGATGAAGATACCGTTAGTCACTTTATCGAAGTAGTTGAGTCAGGCGATAATAAAAATGTTATTATTGGCTGTACTGAATTTCCTCCCATTTATCGCCAAGCACAAGAAAAACTTACCAAAGATGGATACAAAATTTTTGACCCGCTGAATTCAACCATTGAAAAACTCAAAGCTATCATTCGCTAGCTTTTAACTGGAGAAAACATATGGCCTCTGGAAAACCCTATCCTCCTGGAATACTTGAACGCTTACAAAGAAAAGAAATAGAGCTTTTAAGAGTTTTTGATAAGGTGTGTAGAGACAATAATATTTCCTATTTTATTATTGCTGGCACCCTGCTTGGCGCGGTACGTCATGGAGGTTTCATTCCTTGGGATGATGATATTGATATCGGAATGAGCGAAAAAGATTATCGTCGTTTCCTCAAAATAGCACCCACTGTGCTGCCTAAAGGTTACTCTCTGCACAACACTTTAAATACTCCTGGCTTTACTGCTCTCTGGACAAAAATTTATATAGATGGAACAGAGTTCGCCGATGAACATATCCTAGAAGCAGGATGTAAACAAGGCATATTTATTGATATCATCCCCTTCTTTCGTCTAGACAAAAATGTAAAAAAAGCCTGGAAACAATGTAGAAGGGCAAAAAAATGGCAGCAACTATCATATCTTAGGGGTTTATCTCATCCAAATATTCCTAAAAATGAACGTTTTGCACGTCTCAAGTACTTTGGCTGTATTTTAATGCACTATACAATTGCTCAATTATTTTCCCCGGCACAGCTACAAAACAACTGGGAACGTTCCTACTATCTTCCTGACGAGCAGCGTGGACAATATTGGATGAATGGTAGCTACATCTATAAAGAACTGTTGCCTGAATCTTCCCTTTTTCCCGTACGCGATATTAAATTTGGCCCACTTACGGTAATGGCACCTCAAGATCCAGACTTTTTTTTAAAATCAGATTATGGTTATACGTATATGGAATTTCCACCCTTAGAGGATCGCTATACCCATCTACCTTATGTTCTCGACTTTGGTGATGGCATTAACGTAATGAAAGGCTGGATATAAAAGTAGCTTACGCTTACAGATTCTATAGCCTTATTACTTACGATCTGCCATTTTGGCAAGTTTCAAAAAAAACGGAAATAGACTTTGTGGAACAAGATTCATTAGCGTTTCAAAGGCAACAATACGTGGAGCTAGCGACCAATAACGTAATAGGGTAAAAGGGCGACCCATCATCCTTGCATTAGCAAATTCAGAAATGATTGGAGCATCAAGAGATTTTGGGAAGCGCTTAGAATACTCTTGTGCCAATGAGTAAGAGGACTCTACTCTCCGTTTTTTCCAATCTTGCTTTGAATAGATGCCTTTCATAGCTCCGGTAACATTTTTGCTATGCTGACGATATTGAACTAGAGCTTTATCGATATTTGCGCAAGGTCCAAGCGTATTTGCCCCCAGCGCAAGCCACTTATCATGGCCTGTACAGATGGGAAAAGGTATAAGCTGACGTGCAATATCAGCCCTCATCATTGTTGCCATACCTATCGAATAACAGTTAAACGCTGCCTTACTAGCAAAATGCTCCCCATCAGACCAATTAACAGAATGATCCAAAGGATGCGTATGTCGCCATGATTGATTAATTATTACATCATCTGCATCTATAATCTGACGATCACAGAGGGTAAGCAAATAACCCTCATCAAGTTTTTTTGCCCCCTCTTTAATACGACCAGGAAGCCAGCGATCATCTTGATCACAAAAAGCAAGATATTTTCCTTTTGCAAGTGTAATAAGATGCTCAAAAGCCTTGATATAGCCCAGATTCTTATTACCTTGCAAGAAACGTAAGGGATGCCTTTTGCAATATTTGGTACAAAACTTCTCCCAAGTACTATCCTCTGGACAATCGTTATAGATAACAATTTCCATATCATCAAAGTCTTGATTATCTATTGACTCTAATTGCCTCTTTAGAAATAAGCTGTTAGGTTTATAAATAGAGATGATTACCGATACACAAGGCATAATTTCCCTTTTTAACTAATCTTCGGACAACTTTCGCTGAAGTACAGTAGGCAAGAATTTCATAAGTCCCAGCTTGCTCATCAAAAAAAATGCTGATACGCGAGTATCTCTTGTTACTACTACTAACACACAATAAATAATTATCGAAATAATGATAGAGAATATGGCGACTATCAAAGAATCAGTCATCGCTGTAACTATTAATCCTGGTAGCATAGCGAGTACTGAGTGTATATAGCACCATCTGCAGTTATACAGCATAGACAGTGGATCTAAACCAAGTGTTTTCTTAGCAACCATACAGTTAATCACTACAAGCGAGAGACGAACAAAAGGAACTACAATCGAAATAGTTTCATAACCCCCAACTGCAGAAAAATATAACGATGGGAGAAAGGGTATAAGATAAAGGACCTGCACAAGAGTGCAGTATTTTGGTTTACCTTTTGCCCTATATGCTTCGCTACACATATAGCCAAAAACAATCACGATACAACTTGCTAGCATCCAAAAGCCCATAAACAGAGAAGTATCTAGCCATTGTGGTCCAAGAGCTATCATGGTAAATGCTTGCCTATAAGTAAAAACACCTAATGCAAGTGGAACTAGAGATAATGCTAAGTACTTCTGCATCTGATAGAAAATCGCAGAGAAACGCTCCTCATCATCTTGGAGAATGGACAAAGAACGAAAAACAATAGGAAGTACCGCAGATGTCACGATACCTGTAACTGCAGCACATATACTTGTTGACGTCTTGTAATAACCCACAAGGGTTGAATTGAGTAGAGCGCCGATAATAAACGTGCCTGCCCAAGTGTTTAACCAAGCAGAAACAGACTCCGCAAGTATCCAAGCACCATATGAAAACATTTGCTTGAGCTGATAAAAACTGTACTCAAATCTAGGTTTCCAAGGAGACTGTATCGTAAGCCAAAGCGCCATAAAAAGATTGGAGCTAATGGTACCCAATATCATTGACCAGTAACTAAAACCTAAAAAAGCCAGAGGAACAGACACGAAAAAAATTAACAGGTGCGAACCCGTTCTTGATGCAAAGAGAGTCTTAAAGTCAAAAGACTTTCGATAAAGTGCGGTCTGCACGCTCACAAGTGATGTTATTGGAAGCGATAATGAGGCAACTACAAGTACTGTTCCCAATCCCTTAATACCAAGTATTTCAGCAAGAGATGTTTGAAATACGATAATAAGCAATACTGCAAAGAGCGATACTACAAGATTGGTCCAGAAAGCAACCGAGGCACTGAGATATTCGTCATCCCGATCTTTAAAATTATGTTGGATGATATAGCTTTGAAAACCTGTATCTGAAAACATATCGCCCAGTGAGGTAATCATCGTTGCTGTTGCTACTACACCAAAAACAGCAGGGGTGAGCACACGAGCAAGCACCATCGTGGTAATAGGAGAAATGAGCCGTACAACAAATTCAGTAACAATGGACCATTTTGCTGCATTTGCTGCTTCCGTAGCAAGATTTTTTGTCGTATTACTTTTTTGCACTTATATCTCCTCCTCCCTATTACTCATATGAAGCACAAGGCTACACGTAACGATGTGATCTCTTAGAGCATGATGCCCTTAAATGGCTTCTTTTTAGTAGGAAGAGTAATATTTGAACCCATCCAATAATTAAACGAAGTGGGAATAAAATCTATACTTCCACTTTGAGGCGTAAATGTAATCTCACCAAACTTAATTTGCCCCTTATACTCATAAAGATCCACTCTCGAAAACGCAAAATCCTTACTCAAAAGCTCAGCTATCGCTTTCATTTTTTCTGCATGCTGAGGTTTTGGAAGAGCGGGCACAGCCTTAGGATGTCCAGTTTTTACATCAAGCTCTTTCCAACTGGAATCAAAGACACTCCTTCTATAGTCATGTGTAGCACTCCCTATATCACACCAAATAGAAAATACTTTACCCCAAGAGCAAAAAAATCTATAGTCGATTAATTCATCAACAGAAGAAGAAAAGTCCATATATTCTTCCGCGATTATTCGAGGTTGTACTAATGAGTAATGCAATTCAAAGGATCCATTTGAGAAAGCATAATCTGTAGTCATCCACTCATTAAGCTGCTGTCGTATGGCCTCAAAATCTACTTTTGATTTGTCTTTAATGAAGAGGTTTGTACCACTTCCAAGAGTTGTTTTTAAAACAAATGAGCTAGGGAGAGCATCAAAATCAATATCAGCAGGATTCTTCCATGACCCAAGCAGCGGCACCAGATATTCTTGCCCTAATTTATCTTCTATCCATTCTCTAACAAGAAACTTATCGGCCAGCCTGCCTTTGATTTCGGTAGAGTCATATAACTTTAGCCATTGAATTTTTTGATTAAAAGATTCTGGATTATCCACATCAAGGATCTCACCTGTTGCTCGATGAAACCATTTTGCCAGCTCAGCCCTATAGCAGGAAGGTCCATATTTTTCTATTCGTTTTTGCGTACAACTCCGATAGGTAAGGGCAAATGTATGAAGCAATCTTTTCGGCAGGATCCTATACGCATAGATTCCTAAGGACTTACCCAAATAACATCAACCCCTCACTAATTTGATATTGAAATAAATAGTTAAAATACTATGTCCAGTCTTCCGAATGCATATACACCCTGAAAACTGGATTCAAACGAATGTTTGTATCACAAGTAAAACCAAGTTCATCCATGTGATATCCCTGTTTCCATAAGACATAAGGCAGACTTAATTGATCTCGACGGCTAAAACGATTAATTTCGTTCCACCAGTCTTCCATAACAGCTATACAGAGTGGGTTATTATGTTCACAAGCAATAAGGTTGGTTTCATAAAGACCAAAATGCTCTGGCATCCCTTCTCTACGATACGTATCGAGCTGATGCCGCATAAGTTTGATATTGTCTTTGCCAATTATGCAACATGAAGTACCCTCATCATATATACAATTACGTGTAGGATGACTATTAGAAGCAAATGGCAACGTTTTACTTAAGCAGTTTAAAAACTGCGAAATATCCCCTATCGCCCAAAAATTAGCATCTATCCAGATTGAGTACTTATAGTCTGGAAAAAGGACGTGTGGATGCGTTTTTATAAAACGAGCTTTGCGGACATTATCAAGCTGGGCAACGCCAGGAACAGAGTCGATATCTATTTTCTTCCAAACGCTATCCTCTGGTATATCATTATCAACAGCCGCAAAAAAATCAGCATTATTTGGGACGGTAACAGGTTCTTTTAAACTATCGTAACCTCCCGTCATGGCTGTATAAACTGCAAAACGACCGTCGAAATTTACTAATGGGTTATTTGTTTTTTTATGACCATCGGGAATATTTGTTCTAACGAAATTTAAATACCTCAAATATTTAAAACTGTCACGAAAAAAGCGTCCATGACGAATTGTATATCCCACTTTATGAATCATATATCCAAGATGATAATGAGAAGAATGATAAAGAGCGATCCACTGCTCATTAAGTTTTAGAAGTGCTTCCGCATCTCTTCTATGTTGATCAATCGGCATATTCATAATCCTCAATCAAAAAATACAGACGAGAAGTATTGATTTCAAAACTTCTCGTCTGCAGCTTGTTATACCACCATCGATTGACTATCGCCAGCGATTAATAAATAAAGCAAGTAGTACCGCGGATAATATTATTATAAATCCATTTTGCATTTGCCGTTGCAATTCTTACACAACCATTGGAAATATGCCTACCAAGCCTGCCATCGCCCACTTTATTTGTATAACCCTTATAAAGAACAGAATGGAATGCCCAGCCAAAATCGCCGTTCTTATAATACGTACCCGAGCCATCGAGCTTAGGATCTGATGATGTATGCCTGCGAAATTCAGTTACATAAAATTCTCTTAAACCAGAAGTCTCCGAGACACGACTCACATAAACCCTACGGCCAATTTTTGTTAGTCCAGCAGGAGTTGCACGCAATCCACCACGCCCTACTGAGCATAGGAACGTCTTGTGAGGTACCCAGATATCATTTTGCCTGAGATATACATTTGTATAAGTTAAATCTCGATCTACCGAAATTAAATACTTTGTTGTACTTTTAAGATTGGCAATCTTCGCATAGGTACGATAAGAAGATTTGTTAAAAGCCTGCTTGTGACCATCAGCAAAAACGAAGTAATACTTATTGTTTTCCAGCAGCCAGCCCACATCATACCAATTAGCAGACGAGAGGATTTTCCATCCAAATCCAGCCGTGTCGTTATTAATACTCTGATAAACCTGCGCACCTTCGTTACGATCAGCTTTTAATTGCTTTCCAGAGTTCAGATTTGTTAACGATATATAACCACCATCAATAATTTCAGCAACCCAACGTTGATTGTTAGAACCATCTGCTGATTTTTGAATTACAGGAGCTCCATCAATAGTGGATATACCATTAATTCCAAGGGATTTGTTCGAATTCTTATTCGTAATGACGTAGGTATTCGTACCCACTGACTTAAAAATAAAGTTTTGGGATTTACTACCTTTTGCGTTTGTAGTAATCAGAGATGATCCATCTGATGTCGAGGAGTTCGCAATGCCCAACAGTGTGCCAAACGAAGATTGAATACGATGGCTACCCGCATTAATCAAACTTGTAGCGGTGAAATAAAAATGCTGAGCGTCAGTCCCATTTTGGTTATATGTTTGGATATGAGTCCCGTTACTTATCCTCGCACCACTCACATCTATTACTTTCTGAGTAGCAAGATTTAGTATCGAGAAATATGATCCATTCCAAACTGGCTTCCAAGTATTATTTACACTGCTATCTGTCTTTGAATATCCTTGTTGGACAACATCACCTGTGTCAGTTGCCGTCAGCCAACCGCCTGAAGCTGCCGTTCGTAGACGATAATTTCCATCTTCCATCTTAATTACTTGGAATTTTTGAGCATTAGTCTTGTTTGCAGAAAATAAGTGAACCTTAGAAGCTGAACGTGAGGTTGAAGCACCTGCCACATCAATTACTTTGGACGCATTGAGGAAACTCTCGAGTGTATAGATACCTTCATCCAAAACTGAAGTTTCACTCAGTGTAAACTTCTGGCTGGCAGTATTATTTCTTTCCCAAATTTGAACGTTCGTACGATTCTTAAACTGTCCCCCCGCAACATCAAGCACAAGACCCGTTGCTTTATTTATAAGCATCAGGGAACCGCCAGAATAACTGATTGCCCACTTCTGCAAATTGCTATTTGCATAGTCCGATTGAACAACATTCGCACCACTTACAACATCATAATTTGCTGCGGCAATAGCCTTACCTGATCCGATAGTGGTAATCCAGTAATAGCCCTGTCCATCATTATGAAAATAAAACCTTTGAGCACCTGTCTTGTTGGATGAATATAGCTGTGCATTTGCACCGCTCTTACGTGATCCCCCCGCAATATCTACTACATATTGTTTATTGCTAGATTGGATGGTATAAGCACCATCACCCGTAATAAGCTGTTGTCCTGGTGCAACATAGGGATTTGCCGTTATAAAACTAAACAACTGATTTTGAGAATCTGTGTCTAGCCCAAGCTGTACATTACTGCCATTTTGGACAAGACCATTTGCAATACTCAAGACAAAATTTTTATCTAGTTTTGAGATAAGTGAATAGTACCCATGCCTCCGGGAAATTTCCCAAAGCTGAGCATCCGAGCCGTTACTCTCATAAAGCCAGACATTATTACCTTCTACTACCCTTGCACCTGAGACATCCAAAACAAGGTTTGTGCCTTTTTTGCTAATTGTGTAATAGCCAGTCTGCTCGTCACGTTTAATATCCCATTTTTGTGCATCTGTACCATTAGAATTATGCACCTGAACATTGGTACGACTCTTGTTTTTATTTCCCGTAACATCAATGACCTTGCGCCCTGATACAGAACTTTTTATAACATAAGTGCCATCATCAAGAGTACGCTCAGGGACTACAACGGAGGGTTCTTCAGTAGAGGGTGCATCCTCCTCCTTGTTGGACTCAGGAGTTTCAGCGCCATCCTCTCCCTCTTCACATTCGCTGACATCACAGTTGTCTTCAGATGATTCCTCAACTCCGGCCGCTGGCTCATCGAAAGAATTCACTAATTCCTTCTCATTTGAGTAAGACTTCACAACATCCTCGGCAGAATCAAACGGAACAACGGCTACAGCCATATCTTTAGGCTCCTGCGAGGCATCTACTTCTTCGGCATATGCCATCATCGGAGCTGTTAAGCCTAAAGCAAACGCTAGTCCACAAACAGCAATCGAACTCTTAATATTCCTATTCATGACAACCCCTTATGAGCGCTATTTCAGTTGCTTAATTCTAACATATGCTATCAAAATTGAGTTTTCAGGCAACGTGCACGAGTATTTTAACAAGTAGAACCTACAAGCTTACTTTAGTTCCAGTCTATAGAGTCGCATATCGCTTTCTGATAGCACCACGGTGAAACCTGGAGTTTTATCGCTAATTCCAAAAAAACCTGGCCATAGTTTTTCACGGTACTGGTAGCCTCGTTTAAACTCGTTATCAAGCAACAAAACATAATGGGCATCAAGATCCCTTAACGTCTGTTGCACTTCTTGGTCTCTACTAAATGCTTTAAGGCGAGTAGACAGTATTGCCGCGTCTGGAGTTGCATCAGATGGATAGAATCTTTTGTAGTACACGTTGATATCATCTAACGCATATGCAAACGCACTTCCATCGGTGGGGATATTAATGACTAAATCGCTCCCAACCACCGCTTTAACCTTTTTCAAAAAAAGACGTTCATCCTTACTAAGCATTGATTGATCTGGGGAATTGATTTCTTTTGAAAGCTTATACACCTGCCCGAAACTTGTAAATTGCTTTTCTTGTTTGTAGGGAGTGATTGAGGGCGAAAATACTAAGAGAGTCACGAGCACAACTAGGGCATAAGTTGTAATGTGCTCCGCTAATTGCTTATTTATTTCAGAGTCCTCAACGAGCCTTACAGCTGCCTTAAACAGCTGCACAAAAGCATCCATACCCAACGTAGCAAAAAATACAGCTATGAAACATGCTCCTGATGCAATCCGATCATAGTCGGTATACCAAAATCCAGTTAAGGCTTGTTTGATAGGACCTTCTATCGTGCCGCAAACAAGATACAGCCCTATAAAACTCAAAAAACTCAGTGTAGCCCAGCGATAACGTGGGTTGCTTAAAGCTCTAATAAAGCCCACCCAAACAAGAACGGCAAGAACTGGCTGCACAGGCATCTGTTTAAAACCTAAAAGAGCGGCATCAAAAGATGCTTTAGGTAGTCGAGCATAACGGTAATGTACAAATGTTGTCATCGCCTTCACAGGCGGTACATGCAGACAACCAAACCAAACAAGTGCAACAAAAATAATAAAGACCATGCAAGCTAAAACGCCTCTTATATATACCTTTTTATTCTTTATTAAAGCTTGAGTGACGGCTTTATTCCAAATCTTCCAAATAATGAGAGGGATAAGCGAAACACCAAGTGTAAATACAACCCCAGGGTGAGCACAAATAAGAGCTAAAACCGATAGGACAAATAGCACTAGAAAGCGTTTTCTTTGTTTGCTATCTGACCAATGCTCAATTAACTGAATAAAGAACGCTAGGGCAACAGGTAACAAGACCATTCCAAAAAAGAAACCATATTTTGCTTGAGGAACAATAATACGCCAAGGAAACACACCAAAAGCTAAAGGAAAAATGAAACCAAATCTCAATGCTCTTGAATTCTGAGATAACAAAGTACGCAAAAAGTAATAGGAATTTGACGGTAACACTATAGCGATAAGAAGGGCATTAAGTACGTTTGCCCCAAAAGGAGACGGGAGCGAAAAAGCACTAACTGGAATTGCGGCAAGCATATGCCAAGCCGCTGGGTAGTACATCCTTATTGGAATGGAATTAGGCAAACTTTCAGTAAGAGAGGTGGTCATCATCGACCAATTACCATCTTTAACGAAACGCCAAACGAGGTTGAGATGCTTGGTGTTGTCTACTTTCCATGAGAAAGAGAGCGGTCCATCAAGGGGCTTAATAAAGTAAAGTAAGCAAACAATTATTCCAAAAATAAGATACGGAAGGAAAATTTTTAATTCGTCGCTTATAGTCTGCATAGACTCGCTAGTTTTATTGAAGTAATAATAATCTTTATTTGTTTTGAAAAAAAACTTACTGAGTATTTGAGCTAATACAGCTAATAATAGCAGTACACCAAATATATTTAGCCACGTAGCAAATACCCGAGCTCCCACAAAACAGAGCCCTATTAGTGAAACAAGTACAGTCGTTACTAAAGGAGCTGCAGCCCAAGAACTAATTGGATCAAAATGAAGCGCATGTACACATAGATATCCTGGTAAGTATACAAAAATAAGAGTGAACACTGTTGCCCAAAAAAACTGAATCCACATTTTGGAATTCCTTTAGTAAGAGAAGTCTTGTATGTCCAACACTTCCAAGATACATGAACATTATCTAAAAAGCACTTAAACAGCTACAGCTCACTGAGAAACAATCTGATGCAGTTTCATATGGTCTTGAGAGAGTATAAGCTTGAAGTCATCTGGCTTTTCGTCAAGTGCCATATAGCCTTGTCAATCCTTTTTATAGAAGTACCTTCCTTCTGAAAAGAATCATCTAACATAAAAACGTATCTTGCACCTGTGAATCACTCGCATATAACGCAAGGTGATCACGCAGGCTCACACCTTTTTCATCGCTTTCGGTAAAGATAAACTACCTACGGTAATAGGTATTAAATATCTGATACTACATAAGCAAATACATTTCTATCTGCGGGAATATTACACAGCAAATCGCTGGCTGTAATGCAAAAACTAACCCATATAATTAATATCCCTGCTGCTTTATAAATTGATAAGTACGTTCTCGATTGTTTTTGTCTCGAGCAATATACCAACGTGCAGCCTTAACACTGTTTTCGGGCAAAAGTTTACAGTCACGCTTTAACACAGATTCAATTGCTTCAATCGATTCTTGAACTGTCTTACACACACTTCCTGGAAGATCTGTATTGAAATCTAAATACGCCCCAACATATTTCAGAAAGTCTTGCTGATCAAACTGGTAGTACACCACAGGCTTGTTCTGATAGAGGACATCCCAACAAACGCTCGAATAATCAGTCACTAACATCGAACATTCCATAATGAGTTCATTCAGAGGTCTTGTACCCAAAGCAACAAAATGCACGCGCGGAGAATCAGTGCTAAACGCTTCTATAAAAGACCCCAATTTGGGATGAATAAAGAAATTAATCGTAGCGTCAGATTGTTCAAGAATAGTAGCCAACTTATTGTCACAAAGTAATTGAGAGTATGCCTTGAAATACTCACTAGCAATGAATACATTCATGTTTTGCTCTTCAAGCCAAGGACGCCAAGTAGGCATTACCAAAATCATAGGGTGCTTTAAATTAGAGCGATCTTCAAGAACATCCCAGCGAGAAAGTCCGAGTACAGGAACTTCGTGTTTGGCATATCCAAAATAATTTACGATAATTTGTTGCTCTGCTTTTGAGGATGTGAGAAAGAATTTAATAGGGCTTGAATTATTTGCACCAAAACCTTTATCAACACGCTTCATTGCAATAACTCCATGTTGCAAAAACAGCATATCTTTTTTTCTCATGCGAGTTTGAATAATGTTGGGCATAGCACGCCACTGATAGAGATGTTGCGTAGAGTCAGAACCCACATAAAGATTTGCGAGTAACGTATACAAAAGATGCTTAAAACCCATGAAATTTAATACATGAAAGCCATACTTTTTAACATTCGCATAAGCTGGAGATTTTTTATCTATAACGTAATAGATATCTTTATTTTCAGCAGGAGTGAGGCTATCCATACAATAGCGAAAGAAGTAGTAACCATTATCCTCTGCCAAGGTGCAAAACTTCTCATATATCAACCAAATATTCCTATGAGGAATTAATTTTTTTACTACAGGGGCAAGAATAACAGCTAACAGGGAGTACATTCTCGTAGCAAAACTATCGTATTTAGACACTGGTCTACAGGTAAATGCAAGACGTTTTGCCTTTGTAGTAGCATATGGAAAGAAAATCAAACCATTCGATAACTTTATATGGGTACCCCACACAATAAAACGATGAATTGTCTTTTTTGGTACTTTTACACAAATTCTAAAGCGATGTCCGCTTTTTGTAAGAATCAAAAAGAAATCCCAGTATATTTCTCGCACCCCTAATTGCTCGGGGAAAAAGGAACTTGAAATAAGTGTTTGTCCATCTTGCTGGTTAAGCTGTGTATTTAGATTATGTACAACCCTATCTGAGATGCTCCTATATACTAGTTCCATGCCTTGGCAGTTAAAATCAACATTTGGAACTTGAACGCACACAGTTACTTTCCCTGCGCGATTGCAGGACAACGATAACAGCTTTCCGTATAAATAATTTGAAGGAACTTCATCCGCCCAAGAAGCCATTAAAGAAAGTGCTCCATCATTTTTTCTTACATAAGGAGTAATTGCTAAGGTAGTTTCATTATCTACTTGATGTGAAAGTGCTGGATACGGAGTCTGATGAAACTGTGTTTCAAGGAGTGAAGGATAGTAATCAGCTGACCGATCATAAGGATTAGTCTTTGCATCTGACACAATCTTTAAGTTATACGAAACTATACGCTTTTCTTTTTCATCACCATCAAACAGTGCAAAAGTGGCGCGCTTAATATCATGCTCACAAAAATATCTAAGGAAATCTTTTAAATTAAGGGAAATTCGATAAGAAAAAACACCGTTTTTATAGAGCTTACGTACCCAAAGAACTTTTTCTCGTTTTACCAAATATAAGTATATGTGCTCATGCAAGACAAAATTCTGAGGGAGTTCAATCAATAGTGACTCCCCTTCAATTGAAGCCTCAACCTTTACATCAGAAATTTCAACATGGGGAAGCAACTTAGAAAGAGTATCAATTGAATCCGAAGGGAAAACGGGTACCTTTGAAAAAGTCATAAGAAACAATCCACCTAAGACTGAAGTCTGCTTTTTACATCGGTAGTAGAAATACCTTCTGTGCGATCTAAATAGACCACATCACAGTATTCCTTGAGATACTCAAAACGATCAGAACCAGCCCAGTCACCGCCCATTACCACGGTATCAATGTGATATTTTTGTACGTCCTCGATCTTTTGTTCCCAGCTCTTCTCAGGAATTACAAGGTCAACATAACGAATGGCCTCAAGCATCTCTTTGCGAGTTTCGTAGTCATAAAACGAAGTCTTACCTTTACCTGCATTGAATTCGTCAGTCGAGAGAGCCACCACAAGATAATCACCAAGTGCTGCTGCACGGCGAAGTAGGCGGATATGACCATAATGCAGCAAGTCAAAGGTACCATAGGTCAGCACGCGCTTAAGACCAGTGTATTCACCGTTTCCAGAAAAATAAGGCATTGGCTATCTTTCCTAAGTCTTCAAGTATTCGCAGATAAATCAACGCACATATTCTACCATCCCTCCCCCCAAAGCATCTGCCTTAACCTATACTCGGATTAACAACAAACGCATCATGAAGGGACTGGCGTGAATACAGCCAAAATGAAACTGCGCCAATTAGTACGTACCGCGGGAACAGTCATGTATCTATAACAATATGCTCAGCCATACTATTACGAAGCGTAGTTGAAGCTTAATATTTCAAGCACTTTACCACGAGAAAATCAGTAGCCATGTGCCTTGATAAATTGATAGGTACGTGCACGATTTTCTTTATCGCGAAAGGCATACCACTGTGCAGCTTTTTGCAAATCAACATCAAGCGCCACACAGTCATTTTCAAGCACGGAAGTAATTATTTCGATTGTTTCATCTACCGTTGTACCTACAGGACCGGGAAGATCACAAGCAAAATCAATATAACTTCCCACATATTCTAGAAACTCTATCTGATCAAATTGATAAAACACAACAGGCTTATCTTGATACAGTACATCCCAACATACACTAGAGTAGTCTGTCACCAACAAAGAACACTCCATGATTAGTTCGTTGAGCGGGCGTTCTCCCAAAGGTATCAATTTAACACGGGGATTATCCGTACGGAATGCCTCAATAAATTCATTAATCTTGGGATGGATAAAAAGTTGGAGCGTCGCATCATACATCTCAAGAAGCGTAATCAACTTTTTATTGGTCAGCAACGCCTGATATGCCTTGAAATAGTCACTCTGAACAAAGATATTCATACTCTGTTCTTCAAGCCAGGGACGCCAAGTGGGCATGACAAGAATAGAAGGATGCGCCTTGTTGGCGCGATTTTCCAAAGCATCCCAACGCGAAAGTCCCAAAACAGCAACTTGGTGATCTGCATAACCAAAATGATCAACAATAATCTTTTTTTCTCTCTGTGATGAAGTCAAAAAATACGTGATAGGACTGGCACTATCTGCACCAAAGCCTTGGTCAACACGCTTCAAGGCGATAACACCATGCTGCAAAAAGAGCATGTCATGTTTACGAATACACGATTGGACGATATTGGGCTTGGGGCGCCACTGATAAAGATGAGCACTAGAGTCTGAGCCCACATATAACTTTGCAATTAGGGCATAAAAAAGATGCTTAAAACTCATAAAGCTAATAATATGTCGACCATATTGCTTTACCTTGTCATAAGCGGGAGCTTTTTTGTCGATGACATAATAAATATCCTTTTTTTCTTCTGCAGAAAGTTCTTCCATACAGTAGCGAAAAAAATGATAGCCATTATCCTCGGCAAGCTCGCAAAACTTCTCATACACCAACCAAATGTGTCGATCTTTGTAAAAAGAGCCAAACATCTGCGCGCATATACGCGCTGCTATCCCATAAAAACGTGTTAGAAACGAATCATATGGTGAAGCAGGGCGCACCGCAAAGGCAAGTCGATAAGCTAACAATGTGGGATAAGGGAAGAGCAATAAACCGCTGTCAAGCAAAATTGAATCCCCCCATACCGCAAGTCTTTTTATGAGCGCTCTGGAACACTTCACAAATGTTTTGACCACTTTGCCATCTTGCTCAAGATCAATAAGCAGGTCCCAGTAAATCTCACGGAACTCAAGGGCATTCGTATCAAAGCATGTACTGAGATAAATCCAGTCCCCTTGTTCGTAAACAGTTGTATCAAGCACAAAAGATACAGGCTCAGATACACTGCGATAGATAAGTTCAAGAGCTTTCGCTCGGTAATTACCTTTACGTAACTTGACTTTAAGAGTTATATAACCGTTACGTTTACACCGAGCAACGTCAGCAATTCCTGAGACAAAACGAGAGGGCAACTCATCAGACCAACACACTACAACAGCAAGCAATAAAGTGTTGTTGGCAACATACGCTGCAATTATCGGGAAGCTATCAGCAGTTTCTTGATGAAAAACCAGAGTATGGGGAGGTGTGCAATTTGCCGGCAAAGCAACAGGATCAAAATGCACAATTATTTTGTCATCTTGAATAGGATGAGATGTCTGAAACTTAAAGCTCTGATAACACACAGGAGCATCGGTTGCAGGTGAAAAAAGAGCAAACGATGCGCGTGGCACATGGTTCTCACAAAGATGGATACCTATCTCTGCCAGGTCAACTACAAGCTGCTGATTAGCCAGCTCTTCTTGGGTTACCAATCGTGCCCACAATATTTTTTTCTTCTGAGTAAGTACAATCCAAGAATGTTCAGAACGTATCGCTCCTTTTGGGAGTTTAATTGTGAGAATTTTTCCCTTTTGCTCAATTGCGACAAAAATAGGTTGACCCGTAATTCCTTCTAGGCTTTGTTCAATAAAGCGATAACCGCCTGTCGTATCCACGCCACGCTTTGCTTCTTTACTCATGCTCATCTTATTTCTGAAGTCGTCCTTTTACATCAGTAGTAGAAATTCCAGGCGTACGATCAAGATATGCAACATCACAACATTTCTTGAGATACTCAAAGCGATTAGAAGCCGCCCAATCACCACCCATAACAACGGTGTCAATGTGATAGTCCTTCACATCACTCAGTTTTTGTTCCCAGTGCTTGAGTCTGGTATATTCTCCGTTTTCTTCACAATACGGCATGAGAGCAACTCTTTTTGTCATAGACAATCAAATCAGTGCACATATTCTACCACCCATTTCCACCTGTTTTATTTGTTCGCCTATACTTATAAGTACTATGGATATTTCTCCTAAAGGGACTGACGTGAATACACCACATATAAAGCTAAATCAGCTCATACGCACAGCAGGCAAAGCAATTCTACGTTACTTCCCCAGTACTCGTCAGTGGTCTCGCGCACGATGGTGGGCACATGAACGTCGGAGGTATGAGCGCCTTACAGCACATATCGCAACAGATTCCAAGGTAGTTGTCTTTAGCTGCTTTATGGGTCGATCTTTTGCCGACTCTCCTCGTGCTATATATGAGGCAATGTGTGCCAACAGCTACTTTGATGATTATGAACTGTGGTGGATTTTCCGTGAGGACAAACTTGAACAGTTTCAAAATGATCCTCGCCTTTCTCGCGCTCATTTTGTTGAACGTAGTACTGAGGACTACCTCCGTATTCTAGCCCGTGCTCAATACTGGATTTTTAATGCACGTTGTCCTGAGTATGTACTGCCCAAACCCGACCAAGTTTATGTGCAGTGCTGGCATGGCACACCCCTAAAAAGATTAGGTTTTGATGTACAAGTAAATACAACTAATGCACTCAATACCACACTGGAACTTGCTAATCGTTTCAAAATTGATTCAGCAAAGTGGAGCTATCTTATCTCGCCATCGCCCTTTACCTCTAAGCATCTCAGCGATGCCTTTGGGCTTGAACCAGAACGTCGTTCCTCTACGGTGCTTGAAGTGGGCTACCCCCGCAATGATCGCATTGCGCGTGCGTGTAAGACCCCCGATAGTCTTACGCATGCTAAAGCAGCCATTATGGATGAACTTAACATTCCTCAAAACAAAAAACTCTTACTCTATGCACCCACATGGCGAGATAACGATTACAAAGCAGGTATCGGGTATGTCCAGGATACCCTCATTGATTTTGATCTTTTGCAGCGGCAGCTCAGTGATGAGTGGTGCATCCTTTTCCGTCCACATTATTACATTGCAAATGAGTTTGACTTTGCCAAATATGACAGCTTTGTATATAACGCTGCCGCTGTTGCTGATATCAATGATCTATATATTGTGGCAGACGCACTGATGACTGATTATTCTTCGGTTTTTTTTGACTACGCTGTTACTCAGCGTCCTCTCATTTTCTACTGGCCAGACTTTGAGTTTTATGATGATCATGTGCGTGGTTTTTACTTTGATCCCCACACGATTCCTGGTCCCAAATGCAGTACGGGAGAAGAGGTCATCCAAGCAATACAACAACTTGATACGTGGCAAGAAAACTATGGGGAGGCATATCAGAAGTTCCGCAAATACTTCTTACCTAAAGATGATGGATATGCATCTCAACGAGCAATCGCGCATATCTTTAACATGCCTATAGAATCAAAGTAGGTAGATCTATGCTATTCATACTCGGTATAGGTCTTCGTCTACTTTCTGTGCTTTTTAGTCTCTTTCCCCTCAAACGGCGCGTAGCTTTTTTATCGCGGCAAGGTAAAGTCCCTTCTGTGGATTTCTGCATGCTTGCCAACTATCTACAAAAAAATGATCCTGAGCTATCTATTGTTATTCGTACAAGCAAACCCGAACAGCATGGTTTGGGGCAACTGATACGACACATGACTTCTCAGCTTTGGTATGCAAGAACATCAAAGGTAGTTGTCCTTGATGGCTATAACCCTACCGTTTGTATACCTCATAAACGAAAAGGCGTATTTGTTATACAGTTATGGCATGCCGTAGGCGCTATCAAAAAGTTTGGCTTTCAGAGCATTGACACAGCTGCGGGTCGTTCCTCCTCATACGCAAGACTTGCTCACATGCATCAAAACTATGATCTCATTATCTCCGCTGGTCCCGGAAGCAATGCTGCATATGAAAAGGCATTTTTCTATCCTGAAGATTATGTAGTAGCTCTTGGTCTCCCCCGCATTGACCGCCTTCTTACAGGGCCAAGCCAAGCTGAACTTAAAACCAAATTTATCACTGAATATCCCTGGCTCAATAACGGCAATATGAATGTTTTATACGCACCCACCCTACGCCCCTCGCACACCAAAGATGACTGGCAAGAGACTGCTATCAATAGTCTCTCTGCTGCATTGGTTGAGCTTCCCATTAATCTCATTGTGTCAAAGCATCCCTTAACCACACTCAACAATCCTGACAGACTTCCTGCCAACGTATTTGTATTGCCCGGTCACAGCACTGAGGAATTACTTCGTTTGGCAGACGTGGTAATAACCGATTACTCAGCTATCGCTCTGGAGGCTGGTCTTATAGGAAGTACGGTACTTTTCTTTATGCCAGATTATGAGGAGTATTCTTACTCCCCCGGCCTCAATATTGATCCTCTGCACAACCCACAACTGTTTGGCACAATTTATGCTGAAGATATCGCCACAGCTCTACATAACAGCGAATATTTAGCATGCATTCAAAAAAATTACTCCGCCTTTACTCAATCCTACTTTGAAGGGATAACACCAGGTTCAACTGAACGTATTGCCCAACTTATTTATGAACATATTGACGAGACATACAAGTCCAAAACAAGATAGCATTATTCGTGATAATAAAGTTTTAAGCAAAGCTCACACAGTGAAAGAAGCACAGATGACTGCAGTATCGGTAATTGTACCCACATACAATGAGGAAGAATATCTCAGGCAGGCTCTGGACTCACTCGCTCAACAAACACTCAAAAGCATCGAGATTATCTGTGTAAACGATGGATCTACTGATAATTCTCTCGCTATCCTGCAGGAATATGTCAACCGCTATCCACAATTCAAGCTTATTGACAAAGAGAATGGTGGTTATGGTTGTGCAGTTAATACAGGAATCGCTGCTTCTACTGGCGAATATATTGGTATTCTCGAGCCAGACGACTTTATCGATGCGCATATGTTTGAAGATCTGTATCGCTACGCACAGATTGATGTGCTACCCAGTCAAGACATCTTGCCATGTGCCCAGTCGTATCTTGAACAGCATCCTGAACAAACAAAGGCAGATATTGTACGCTCTTCGTTTTACCATTATTGGGATGCCAATGAGTATGAGCCTGCAACGGTAACCATTCCTCCAGGCTATGGAGGGTTGCCTTATCGCGTTACGCTTGGCACAGTGCCCGAGCTAGCTTTAACTGTGCGGGATCATCCCGCAGTCTGGGCATGTATTTACCGTCGTGAATATCTCACCCAAAACAATATTCACTTTGTCGAGGCACGTGGCGCGGGATGGGTAGATAACCCTTGGCTTTTTGACACGGCGTTGAGTGCCAAAACTTTGGTATGGGTACCCAAAGCGTACTACCATTACCGCCGCACTAATGAGAATTCTTCGATGTTTACCACTGACTACACTATTCCTTTATCACGCATGGAAGATATGCTCGCCATCTTTGATCGTTATCCCCAGGCAGACGCACAGATTTATCGTCACTTTGCTCGACGAGTACTACGCCTTACCGTTAGCATTTTTAATGGTATGAAGCTTCAAAAAACTGACCCTCAACTCTTTGAACGAGTAAGAAAAATTTTTAGTCGACTGAAACCCGAAGCGGTACTCGAAAATCCTGAAATAGAAGAAACACGCAAAATTTTTTATCGCGAAGTAATGGGGCTCTACGACAAAAAACTAAAGAAGCTTGAGCGCGTTAAAAGCCCTGAGCTTACCCTGCTGGTAAATGCGCATAATAACTATGCGTTTATCTCAGGTATTTTACGTCTACTCAATACCCAAAACAGCTCTGCATCTATCGATATCATTGCATGGGATGAAGGGGGAAGCTGGGATTATTCTGGTATATTTTCCCAGCATGTTGCCAGCTTTGACAAGCGTATCAGCTATCTCAATGGTAATGCTCACGAAGTCTTTGCTCATATACGTACTGACAAAGTATATGTAGTAGCGAGCAATGCCACCCTGCAAAAGAATAGTGCAGAACAGTTAATTGCCGTTACCCGTCAAAGCTCAGCAGATATTTTGCTTGTGGATTCACTCAATACACTTGAATGCCCTATTGGGATGAGCACGATTGAGACAATCTACCCTCAACTCTTTGAGCTCATGCCTACAAACTTTGGAAACTTTTGTATCAAAACAACCTTACTTTCGCAGGTCTTTGACCATCTGGAAAAATACCCCTTTGACTTTGACCCCTCAGAGCTCATGTTGCGTACACTACTAACAGCTCATACTCTCGAATGTAGCCCCCTAAAATGTATACGCACTCTCAAGCGCGATCGTGCAATGGGCGCAGTACGTATCGCTCGCGAGCAAATCAATACTGAAAATCTGCGCATGGAAGCCCTTGTCCGTATGAAGGCTCTTCTCATAGAACAAGGTGCATTTGAGGCAGCAGAAAAATCTTTCGAGCATTTTGCTGCTAGTGTCCTCGTTGAAGATCTTCAAGATAATGACTTTGCCTCATTCAAGTTTAAAGCACACTACATTATAGACGGCTGTATCTCAGCTCTTCTTCCTCATCTCGAAGACCAACATGAGTTTATAGCGCGCAGTCCCGAGAAGCTACTCTACCTCCTAAAGCACAACGAGCCACTCTACCATAAGCAGATAGGCCAAAAACGCTATGGCACAATGCGTAAGCAGCGCGATAACTATCGAGAACGTTATCATGCGGAACGCGTACAAAATACAAAGCTTCGGCAAGAGCTCAAGCGAAAGGGACTGCGGGGCTTTAGTAGATACATACTCAAAACGCCGCTTGGGCCAATACTACGCAACTTACTCAAACACTAGTCAAGCTTACTGCTTGCTGCTATTTTTCCTTGGCTTAAACGCTTCACGTATCTTCTTTGCAGGCGTCACAAGGGCTGAACCTATACGATACGATTTGGAAGAAAGCAGAGCATCTAGGCGTTTTTTAAGCCGCCTGTTTTTCTCAAGCGCGTCTGCCAGTGCTGACTCAGCCTTCCTGTGCGCTTGCATCTCTTTCTTAAGATCCGTAGCGGCAGAGGATGCGGCATGTTTATGCGTACATGCCATCGCCTCCGCAGCACATTTTGCCACCAGCGCCCTCTCTCTTGATGCTTCAGCATCTTCCATATGTGTGCGGAAGGTATCTAGCTCACGCACCAACACCTCAAAATTCCTCTGATCAATCGGGTTTAACGCCCAAAATGCATATTTTTCCGCAAAAGAAAGCTTGTGATAATCATTGCGCGCATTACGGAGCAATTGTGTTGCAATCATAGTTGCGGTTCGTGTCTGTTCAGCCACATCAGACGGATAACGCCATAATTCCGCAAGAACTTCTTGATAGGCAAGAAAATAACCATGCGCATGTTTGAATTGTTTGGCGGACGTCATGAGAGAATCACTGCGAACACGCCGACGATAGAATGCTTGTGGTATATATCCAACTCGCTTAGCGTGCCAGAGTGCCTGAAAGGTAAATGTATTATCTTCATGCGCAGCTGATTGGTTAAAGCGTAGATGAGACGCATCAAAATAGGATTTATTAAAAAATTGTAAGGCAACATTTACGCGATATTCCTCAGCCGCGTGAAAGACACAAAGGAGATCTTTTCCATCCCACACACCCGTATAATCTTGGTAGCGACGGTAATACTTGGAATACTTGGCAAACTCACGCTCTGCTTGTTTACTCGGTATTTTTGTATCATCGAGAAATGCAGCGCCATCAAAAATAACTTCATCTAGCTGGTCTTTTTCCGCTCTCTCCCAAAGAGTCTGAAGTGCATTTGGCTCAATCCAGTCATCAGCATCCAGAAAATAAAGATAATCGCCCCATTGGTGATCCCAGCTCAACGCCGCATTTCTTGAACTGGCACAGGAGTGGCCTGGTTTATGCTGTGACATCACCGTTATACGTGTATCGTGTTGGGCATAGTTCAATGCCACATCGAGAGTGGCATCTGTAGACCCATCATCAACAATAATTATTTCTATCTCTTGTAGAGTTTGACGAAGTATACTATCAAGGCATTGTCCAATCCAGAGACTCACGTTAAAGGCAGGTACAATAACAGTTACTTTTGGCACACATAACGTTGGAGTACGTTCTTGAAGGACATAGGGTTCCGTAGAACCTTGTTTCAGATTTTGTATCCTAGGGTGATACTCATACGCTGACTCACATCCACAAACACAGTCATAATCTCCGCAACTCTCATAGCTTTCTCGTTTAAAAGCTAATACCTTCGTTTGTATCAGTTCAGAGTGTGCAATATGACTGCAAAGCACAAAGCGCTCCTGAGCATCGGACATTCCATGTAAACATTGCGCGAGTGTTCTAACAGCAAAATTTGCAAACGGAAATTCTAGTTCTTCATAACGTTCTCGATTGCACAGCTCAGTATACAATTGTGTTACCGCAGTAAGAACATCTGTTGGTGAGTGTTTGATATGCCGAAGATTCCCTTTCTTCGTGCGATGATGTACTAACTTTTCATTGATGCTTAAGAATTGACTCGCCTCACACAAAGCAAGTGCAATAAAAACAATTTCAGCAGTCTTATTAAATGGTAAAAAGCTTAATTTTTTCTCTTTCAGGAAGCTCAAGCTAAACAATTTAGTCCAAATATCAGTTGAAGAGATTGTCATAATATGCTGAGGAGCGTCCCTGTAAGAGAACACTGTTTTATTGCTATAAAACTGAGGCCACATTTGAGTCCTCGGAATCATTGTATTGGTATGGGATTCAAACGTTTTTGCATCAAAAAACAGCACGTCTACTTGATAGGTATTTACCTGATCTTTTAGACGTTCTATAAAGATACGTTCAACATAATCGCCTGCATCACAAAAATAGATGTAATCTCCTGTTGCGTATTGAATAACATAATTATACATCTCATCTTGGCTGCTACCAGACTGATTGATAACTGTTATGCGCTCATCATGTTGGGCATATTCAGCAAGAATGACTTGTGATGCATCATTGCTCCCCCAATCAATGCAGATAAGTTGAAAATCATCCGATGTCTGAGTAAGAAAGCTGTCAAGGCACTGATTCAAGAAAGGCGCATCATTTAACACTGATAGGACAACAGAAATGAGAGGCATTATTTATCTCCTTGGAAATATCAGCACCTAATAGACCAATCAAATAAGTATTATCACACTAAAAAATTATGCAGTTCACCACCATATGGTGGATTAACTAATAAAATTGAAAAGTATTAATGGATTCATATGTGCATACAGGTACTCGTTCCCACAAGTAAAATTTGAATACCAACACAAGCACCATGCAATGGAATGCTCCGCAATAAAACGTAGAAGAAGGTTTGCTTTCTACATTTGCTATAAGAGATAATAAGGAAACATAAACATAAATAGAGAAGAGAGCTATTCAGTATGCCAAAAGTGTCCGTAATTATTCCAATATTTAATGCAGAAAAATATCTTGACGAATGCTTGAAAAGTGTTCTATCTCAGACCCTAAGTGATATTGAAGTAATTTGTGTAGACGATGGCAGTAGCGACTCAAGCCTTACCATCCTAAACAGATATGCAAAAAATGATTCGCGCATTAAAGTAATAGAACAAAAAAACGCTGGTGCAGGTGCTGCAAGAAACAAAGGAATGAAAATTGCTACTGGAGAGTATCTCAGTTTTTTGGATAGTGATGACGTCTTTGAACTAACCATGTTAGAAAAACTAGTTACTATTTCTGATTTTGAGCAACTTGATGTTGCTATATGTAGGTGTAACAAATTCATTCACGAGACAAAAGAAACTATTGATACTCCATGGACTATCAAATCTGAGTTGATACCAGCTAATAATTACTTCCAAGCAACCGATATAAAGAAGGACTTTTTTGAAGCTTTTATTTGGTGGCCTTGGGACAAGCTATTCAGAGCTCAATTTATTAAAGATTCCTCGTTGTATTTCCAAGAACAGCGCACAACAAACGACCTATTTTTTGTGGTGGGAGCCACCCTGCTTGCCAAGAAAATTGACTATATCAACGATGTCTTAATTCATCAGAGGGTACACGAAGGATCTCTAGTTGTTACACGAGAAAAAAGTTGGCACTGCTTTTTTGATGCTCTCATTAAGGTAAGAGATTTTCTCCAAGAAAAAAAACTTTATGATCGCTTTGAACAGGACTTCATTAACTATTGCGTCACGTTTACAAATTGGTATAAAAATAGCGTTGACATCTCGACGTACCAGAAAATAGTCCCAACGCTATCTAGAGCTTTTAAAGAATTAGGCGTGGCAGACAAACCGAAAAAATTTTTTTATAAGACAGGTAGCTGGTCTGAAGTACAAAAAGTGCTAAATTGGAAACCCATCGCAATAAGCGTTATTATGCCCTCACTCAACGTGAGGCCTTATATTCGTGAATGCGTACAAAGTGTCTGTAATCAAACTCTTCGCAATATTGAAATCATTTGCGTAGATGCAGGTTCAACTGACGGCACGCTAGAAATACTAAGAGAGTTCGAAAAAAACGATCCTCGCGTAACTGTCATAGTTTTAGATAAAAAAAGCTATGGCCACCAAATGAATTTGGGGCTTAAGCATGCTCAAGGCGAATATATAGGAATCGTTGAAACAGATGATTTTGCCTCCCCAACCATGTATGCCAATCTTTTTGCAGTCGCTAAGAAGAGGGATGCAGACGTTGTCAAAGCAAATTGGCGTCGTTTTCAAACCAAGCCTATCCAGCATGATACTCTGTTTGAACGTTATGCTGGTTTACCTTATAACAAAGTTCTTACCGTAGGCGAAAAGAAAAAGATTTTAGATGGTGCATCAGGAATCTGGAGTGGCATTTATAGGAAAGATTTTCTCACAAAAAAAGGAATTGATTTTCTAGAAACTCCCGGCGCTTCCTATCAAGATACAGCTTTTTTGTTAAAAGTTATTATGGCAGCCAAATCTATAATCTTACTAAAAAGGGGATGGCTGCATTACCGTATTGATAATGACACTAGCAGTGTACATTCTTCAGGCAAAGTATTTTGTGTCTGCGATGAAATGAAATCCGTCCATGCCTATATAAATGCACGACCTACCCTTAAGAAGACTTATAGAGCAGATATCTGGTCACGCACGGCTACTGTGTACGATTGGAATGATAAGCGTCTTGCTGACAGCCTGAGAATTGATTTCTTAAAAGAAGTCCAAGCTGAATTTACCCAAGGACTAGAGTCAGGGTCTTTCAAATTAGACTATCTTACTGGTAGATATCGCAGATTTATTGAGCAAGTTCTGGAGAGCCCAGAATCCTATGCTGCGCAGCACAAGACAATATCTCAGAAATTTGAGTCCTCAAACCTTAAGAATTCACCACTATTCACTATAGTGCTGGAAGTTCGCAATGGAGAAAAAACCCTTCGCACATGCTTAGATAGCTTACTCGCTCAAACTTTTTCTAGTTTTGAAGTTCTATGCTTTGATCAAAACTCACTAGGCAATACTGATACAATTTTGGCCAAATATGCACATGAGGATTCCCGATTCCAGGTTATCAGCGATGGTGGAGAATCTTTGCGCAATACCGCAATAAACAAATCGCAGGGTGCCTTTATCCTGTTTATCAATAACTACACATTTCTACAGCCATCATGTCTTGAGCTTTTAGGAGAAATTATTGAAACGCAATCTCCTGACATCCTACTCAATAAACAAACATGTTATAACTTAGATTCAAAAAAGCTGACACAAGAGTCATTCGGATACAACGAAGTAATCTACAGCAGCATTTACCCGTTCAATTCAACTACAGCACCAAAACAATTACTACAAGTTAGCTCACCAACTGTGTTAGGCAAAGTTTATAGAACAGGCTTTTTAAAGTCTCTTCCCTATCAATTTGAGACTAATACATCGTTTAGAAACGATGCTCTTCTGTGCTTAATCGCTCTGTTGCAAGCATCAAAGATCTCTGTCTGTGATACTGCAGTAATAGTCCAGGCAAGTACTTCAAAAGAACGCAAAGAAAATCATATAAATCCCTATGCATCTGAACTTGCTAAACCATGGATAGATCTTCTTGGAGCAAATGGTGTATTTGCATCTAATACATACAACAACCCACTCGTTCTCTCGAGTGCCCGTGCGTTAGCTGCACATACTATTCGTAGCGACTTTGATTCATTGACCAGCAACGATGCGCGAAGTATCGCAGTACATGCACTTAGTTCTGATGCTGTACGCAACACAGGTGTTTTCGATTTGGCTTGTGAATCGTATGAAGAGGAAGCAGATTACAACTTCTTCCAAGGATTACGAGCTGGATTTGAAAAAATATCCTCATCTACGGAACGGGCAGAAATCACAGTAATTCCCCGAAAAAGCACGATTCAACCATCAGTTAGCGTTGTGGTTCCCATATATAACTCCGAAGAATACCTTTCAGAATGTCTTGATTCTCTTGTAAATCAAAGTAAAAACGACATTGAAATCATTTGTGTGGACGATGGAAGCATCGACTCCTCATCCGAATTAATCAAAAAATTTGCTGAAAACGATCCACGAATAATACTGCTACATCAAGAAAATCAAGGTCAGAGCGTCGCTCGAAATACAGGTGTAAGTTATTCAGTAGGAAGATATATTTACTTCATTGACAGCGACGATGTACTTGATATATATGCACTTGAAAGACTATACAAAAAAATGGAGCTTGAAAAGCTCGATGTCCTCTTTTTTGAGGGTATAAGCTTCGCACATTCCACCGATGACATTGAAACATACCAACACTTTGAGGGAAACTATCAAAGGCATTATCTACACTCAGATGTCCTTAATGGACCCACATTACTAAAAGAATTATGGAATGACGGGGACTACTGGGTTTCTCCCTGTATGCAGATGACACGTAGAGAGCATTTTATTAATAATAATCTTTGGTTTCTTCCTGGAATCATTTATGAGGATAACTTTTATACGTTCAAGTCTCTCTTACATGCAAGACGAGCGAATTGTATGCATGATTCACTCTACAAGCGCCGAGTCCGCTCAGGATCGACAATGTCAGGTAAACTTAAGTTCTTCAATTGCTACAGTTATTTTAAAATATTTCTTGCTATGAGTGACGAAATTTCAGCTCACTCTCCAGAGGATGAGGGATGGGCTGTTGCATGTGAATTGCGCGAATACATGTTGCAGCATGCTAGGGCACAATTTTCAAAGCTCTCTAGTATTGAACAAAACGAACGATGGTTCATGCCTGAACTTGAGCTCTATCTTTTTGAAAAAAATATCACAAGCTATTGTGAGCTCAAAGAAATTATCAAGGCTCAGAATGATGAGATAAATACTTTAAACAGATTGGCCGCCTCAAATCTCAGGGCTGCAAATAGATTGCAGGATAGGCTCTCCCAGATAAAGAACAATAAAATTATTAAGTTAGGTTTGAGGTTGAGGCGTTTTTTGAGAAGGGCAAGAAGGGCGCTACGCAATCCAAAACTTATCCTAAGAAAGCTAGGGCTATCCTAGCTTTCCCACCCATAATTTACTCAATAACTAGGCGTATTTTACTATGTCTGGAATAGGACAGTTTTTATGAAACATATCAAGGGATATGAAGTTCAACCTCAGAACTATAAGCAAAAACGTGATCCAGCAATTGAATTAATGCGCATCGTTGGTTGTCTTTGTGTAATCGCATGCCATATTAATCCGGGCCCCTTAAAACACGGAGTGGCATATAACTCTCAAATTTTTATCACTTGCCTAGTTGCTGATGGAGTAGCAATTTTTTGGTTTATTACCGGATGTTTTCTTTTTCGAGAGGACTTTAACTATCAACGTTCTTTGAGTCACTTTGCTAAGAAAATAGGTATCCCCGTATGTGTCTTTTGTCTTTTTATTTTTTTCTTTTATGACTTTTTTATATCTGGAACACCCATCTTAAAATCTCTTAGTCATCCACTCAGCGACTATAAAGCTTTGGTATATAGTTTAGCTAAGTTGCTTGTTCCCGTTAAACGTAGCGGACATCTCTGGTTTCTTATAGCTTATTTCTTACTTCTTTTAATCTCTCCTGCACTTAATTCTTTTGCACTTTATCTCAGAAAATCTGACAAACGAGAGAATGTGTTTCTTGCGCTTTCCTTTATTGGATTGACGATAAATACTTTAACAAATAACCAGACTTTTGCTTTTTCGCACCATAGTCTTAATGCAATGATTCCAGGAGCTATCATAGTTCTCTGGGGGGATATTTTTTACCGCAGGTGGAACAATATAAAGCTTCGCTTAGCCTCTCATCAACTTCTTATTGCATTAGTTGCGCTAACAGGGATAGTTTGCGTCAACAATATACGTGCCATATTCCAGCATCATGCCTATATGCAGGGACTCGATCATACTGTGGCGATCTTTTGGTATTCACCTTTCGGTCTATTAGTTACCATCTGTATCTATATACTTTGCAAATCTTTAATACAAAAAGATACTCATCCCAAACTCAAATTTATCATTTGCACTGTAGCATCACTCACGTTCCCCGTATACGTCATCCATGAATTTATTATTGATATGCTTAATTCCAATGGAATTATCCCTTTTATTAAATCTCACCTATTACATGGGATGTCAGGATTTTGGACTCTCTCCTTTATCCTTTGTACTGCCACCAGTATCTTTTTGGTAAGCCTCGCTATTTGTGGAGTACTAAGCAAACTATCTGGGATTCTTACCATAAAAATCAAGCACAGTAGATTTTTCTCCCAACCCCACCAGCAAGTGTAACATCATAAAAGTACCAGCTAACTCACTTGGTAGAGTGGATAGGGTTCTGCAAACAAAAGTTAGTGTAACAGTGCCTCTGAGGCTGAGGTAGTATTCCCTAGAATCTGAAGTCTTTATATAATCAACGCTACCTTTTTCACCCTCAAAACCGAGGTAACGTACAATTTCTTGCGCACTTTGACAGCAGCATAGTCTAGATATCAAAA
>NZ_CAMXYY010000002.1 GCF_947253395.1 uncultured Olegusella sp. | reverse complement strand
AGACAGTTTGAGCCACTAGACACAAAAAGAGCGCCCCTGCTCCTGCAAAACCGCAGGTAAACAGGGGCGCTATCACAAAATCAAATGGTGGAGATAAGGGGGATCGAACCCCTGACCTCATGACTGCCAGTCATGCGCTCTCCCAGCTGAGCTATATCCCCGTGCGTTGGTGCGTTAGTAACTATAGCAGAGCAAAACTTCACGTCAAGCAATCTTTCAAAAAAATTTTGTGATCACTTGACGTGGCAGATTGCTGAGACTGTGTACTACTTGGCTAAAAGACCCATACGCGCAGGAACAATCTGCTCACTCAGCCTGTCTGCAAGCTCATCGAGCGCAATATCCTCGCGTTTTCCCGTTGCACGGCACTTAAGCTCTGCAATACCCATCTTAAGACCACGCTTGCCAATAACTACTTGCCAAGGGAATCCCATCAAATCTGCTTCGGCAAATTTAACACCAGGTCGTTCTTTGCGATCATCAAGCAAAACATCCAAGCCCGTCTCAGTAAGCTTGGTAGCAACTTGCTTTGCAGCTTCAAAAACCTCTCCCTTATTATCGAGCGAGATAACCTCAACTTCATAAGGCGCAACAGAAACAGGCCATATAATACCTGCTTCGTCGTGATGTTGTTCAACTACTGCCGCAAGTGTACGCGAAATGCCAATGCCATAACATCCCATGATGAGTGGCTTTTCTTTACCATCAGCATCGGTAAACGTAGCTCCCATTGCTTCAGAATACTTAGTACCTAGTTGGAATACTTGTCCACACTCAATGCCACGAGCGCCAGAAAGTGTCTGTCCACAATGGGGGCACATATCCCCAGCTTTAGTGGTAATCACATCAACCCACTGGTTTATCTCGAAATCATGGCCAAGTTGAGCAGAACGCAAATGGTAACCCGCCTCGTTTGCACCCACAAGCCATGACTTTGAATTTTTAAGTGCAATATCTGCGGCTACAAAAACACCGTCAGGAACATTTACTGGCCCCATAAAACCTTTCTGAAGACCAGCAAGCTCAAGTTCTTCATCAGTCATAAGGTGATACTCACCAAAGGCGTGACCAGTTTTGACATCATTGATCTCATGGTCACCAGGAACCATAACAATCCAAGCTTGACCCTCACCATCAATGAGGGCAATTGCTTTGCGTGTTTGCGCCTCAGGCACTTCAAGAAAAGTCGCTAAATCTGCAATGCTCGTGACATGAGGTGTCTCAACACGCGTGAGCTCGCCCGTAACATCATCAATTACTTCACAGTGAGCTGTTGCGGCCTCAGTATTAGCTGCAAAACCACATTCATCACAATAGACAAGCGCAGCTTCGCCCGCATCAGCCAAAGCCATGTACTCAACAGAAGTGTCACCGCCGATTTGACCAGAGTCAGCGGCTACGGGCAGCGCACGCAAACCACAGCGAAGGCAGAAACGTGCATATGCGTCTTTCTGCATGTCATAACACTCTTGTAGAGACTCTTGCGTAGCTGAGAAGGAATACCCGTCTTTCATGATGAACTCACGACCGCGCATCAAACCAAAGCGAGGGCGTAACTCATCACGAAATTTATCCTGAATTTGATAGAGCGTTACAGGCAACTGCTTGTAGCTACGAAGCTCGCTACGCACCAAGTCGGTAAAAGTCTCCTCATGAGTGGGACCAAGGGCAAATTCACGGTTATGGCGGTCTGAAAAACGCATGAGCTCCGGACCATACGCGTCCCAACGACCAGATTGATGCCAAAGTTCAGCATCAGTCAAGATAGGGACCATCATCTCTTGGGAATTGATTGCTTCCTGCTCCTCGCGACAGATATTTTCAATCTTGCGGATAGAGCGCCAAGCAAGAGGTAAATACGCATAAAGCCCCGCAGCTTCTTTGCGAATCATACCCGCACGCAAAAGGAGTCTGTGACTCGCAAGCTCAGCCTCTGTGGGATCTTCCTTGAGAGTCGGAGCATAGAGGCGCGACATCCTCATATAATTCATCATCCAAAATCCTTCCGCTCAAAACATAAGCTCACCCATACTAGCCTTAAGATGCAGGGCAGCGCTGGGCAATTTCAGCAAACAACTCTTCAACAATATCTTTTTCAGCTACTTTACGAATGGGTTTGCCTTTGGCAAAGAGCATCGCGGTTCCCCTACCACAGGCAACGCCAATGTCAGCACTCCGTGCTTCGCCTGGACCGTTAACCACACAGCCCATAACAGCCACCGAAATAGGTACGCGTAAAGTCTGCAGACGTTCTTCAACTTTGCGCGAAATCTCAATAAGGTTAACTTGAGTACGACCACAGGTAGGACAACTCACAAGCTCAGGATGAAGGCGACGAATTCCCAACGAAGAAAGGATATCCCAACCCACACGTACTTCCTCAACAGGATTTGCTGTCAAAGAAACGCGCATGGTATCACCGATGCCCTCAGCAAGCAGAGTACCCAGCGCTATAGCACTTTTGACCGTGCCTTGGCGAGCAGTGCCGGCTTCGGTCACACCAATATGCAAAGGTACCTCGGGTAGTGCTTGCGAAAGCATGCGATTGACTTCGATGGTTTCTGATACCCCATGGACTTTTGCGGAAAGCACAAAATTCTGAAAACCACGCTCTTCAAAATGTTGAGAAAAGCTAACGGCACTTTCGACAAGCTTCTGAGCTAGATTCAAATCCTTTCGAGCGTCTACTTCCCTATCTAAAGAACCTGCATTGACACCAATACGAATTGCCGTACCAGCAGCACCAGACTCATCAATAACTGCATCAACTCGATCAAAAGATCCGATATTGCCTGGATTAATGCGAATAGCCGCCGCTCCAGCATGAATAGCTGCAAGAGCAAGCTTATAGTCAAAGTGGATATCTGCCACGACCGGCAAAGGACTTTCGGCACAGATACGTTCAAATGAAGAGATAGCTGCAGCAGAGGGCAAAGTTACACGCACAATTTCACACCCTGCCGTTGCAAATTCAGCAATTTGGTGAAGGGTGGCCGCTGCATCATCCGTTTTTGTATTGCACATTGACTGTACTGATACAGGCGCACCAGCACCAACTGCTACAGAACCCACCACGACTCGGCGCGTCTTGTTATGAGGAAGCTCGCTACTCATACCTCTCCCCTTTGACTGAGTGGTGATATTAGCGGATGATGAAATGCAAAACGTCATTGCCTACTGCAAAGACAAACAGCGCGAGCAGCAGCGCAAGCCCGATATAGCTCAAAACTGCTTTTGCCTTGAGGGACATGGGTCTTTTAATACTTGCCTGAATCATTTCAATCAAAATCTTGCCGCCATCCAATGGAGGAATAGGCAGCAGATTCATAAAGCCTAAAGACATCGAAATTAATGCAGCAAACATCAATAAACTGTGAATGCCAGAATGTGCTGCCTCAGAGGCCATAACCGAAATACCAACGACTGAGGATGACTGAGAGAGCACTTCAACAGTGTGTTGAGGCATAATAAGACGTACAGCAGAGCCTGCAATTATCTGGGCATACGACCAGGCTATATGGGATGCTTCAAAAAAATTGGGGTAAGCATGTGTGGTCTTGGCAGCAATACCAATCAACTTGACGCTTCCATCACGTGGCAAATTGATAGTAGTTTTTTGCTGTTTGCCAGCACGTTCGTAGCTCAACTCAAAAGGATGAGGATCTTTAAACTCTTTATCGAGCGAATCGACAATCTCAGGCCAATTTTGTACCGCCGTATCATTAATCGCTATAATTTTATCGCCTGCCTTAAGGCCAGCTTTTTGTGCCAAGCTATCACTGGTCACAGCCCCAATTTCATTGGTACCAGATACGACCTCAAAGCCTGTTGCCATAGAAACACCCACGACAACCAAGAATGCCAACACAATATTGACTGCAGGACCTGCAATAAGGCAAAAGAAGCGCTTAAAAAAGCCCTTGCCATCGTAGGTGCGCGCACGCTCAAACTCCAGAGCTGTCTTAGCATCAACAAGAGGGCGCACCTCCCCTTCTGAGGTACTACCTTTAAGCTCAAAGTTGTGTCCACGATCATATTCCGTGAGCATGAAAGGATCACGAGCAAGGGTGCTTGCAACCAAAACATTTTTCTCATCCTGCTCGAGCATGCCACAATCACGAAGAGCGGCCCAATCAAATAAAACATTCAGGTTGGCTTCAACTTCTTCTTCGTCTATAGAAAGAGCGTTCGCAATCTGGCTCGAGTCGCAACGACCTTGTTTTTGCACATACGCAAAAATTTCAGATAAATGCTCGTCGCCAGCATTTTCCATCCCACAAATCCTGGTATAACCGCCAAGTAACAGCGGAGTTACTCCAAATTCCGTACCATATTTTTTTGACTTCTTTGCCAAGTGAAAGCGACTGGGCATACCCAAATAAAACTCTGTTACACGCATGCCACAAGCTCGCGCTGCAAGAAAATGCCCTGCCTCATGGACAGTCACAAGTATAGAAAGGATAAGAAGTCCCCAGAATAGTGCCGATACAGCTCCCATTAAGCGCCACACCTCTCAAGAACATTTGTGGCACGCCTACGAGCTTCTGCGTCGATAGCAACAAGCTGCTCAATACTTTCAACAACGCTACTATCCATTTCATCCATAACAGAACGAATAATATGCTCGATATCAAGGAAACCACAACGACCCTGACGAAAAGCGAGATTTGCTATTTCATTGGCTGCATTCATAACACAAGGCGCCGTTCCGCCCTGCTTTCCTGCACGTTTTGCCAAAGCTAGGCAGCCAAAAGTCTTCTCATCAGCCTCACCAAAACTCATAGCAGGAACACTACACCAGTCAATACGCGCTGCGGGGGTTTCCCAGCGCTCAGGGTAGCTAAGTGCATACTGAATAGGCAGGCGCATGTCAGACGGCCCAAGTTGAGCCATGACAACGCCATCGCTGAACTCTACCATCGAATGAATACGACTTTGCCGCTGAATAAGTACGCGTACCTGGTCGACTGAGACCTCAAACAGCTGATGTGCTTCAAGTACTTCAAGGCCCTTATTGGCAAGCGTAGCTGAATCGATGGTAATCTTAGGTCCCATAGCCCACGTAGGATGTGCTAAAGCATCGGCAGCTTTTACACCAGCCAACTCCTCACGTTTTTTGCCATAAAAAGGACCACCAGAACAGGTAAGCCATAGGCAATACACGTCACGAGTACGCTCACCCACCAAGCATTGGAAAATAGCGCTGTGCTCAGAGTCAACAGGAATAAGCTGTCCTGGCCCTGCGAGAGGCATTAAAAGGTCTCCGCCACAGACAATAGACTCTTTATTGGCATACGCAAGAATTTTTTTGGCCTTAAGGGCTTCATATCCACAACGAATACCCGCAAATCCCACTACAGCTGACACAACACAATCAACTTCAGGAAGAATAGCGAGCTCAGTTGAAGCTTCATCACCTGAAAAAATTTGACAGTCTAAAGGCAGGCCATCAAGTACGCCATCATGCGCATGGGTCTTATCGCCTATACCGACATATTTCACGCCAAATTCACGCGCAGCTGCAACAAGTTTATCTGTCGCAGACCACACCGATAGGGCAACTACCTGCAATTTATCAGCATGCTGCCGACAAACATCCAAAGTTTGAGTCCCAATAGAACCCGACGCGCCCAAAACTGCTACACGCAGTGGGCGCGGACGAGGACTCTTGGGTGATGTATCTTCAAAGATACTCACAAAATGCCTCCTAACAACAAGGCAGCCCAAGCAACTGTTCCCGCAAAAAGCATAGAATCAGCCCTGTCGAGCATTCCTCCATGCCCAGGAATAATATTTCCTGAATCCTTAACGCCAACGCCGCGTTTGATGCGTGATTCAAATAAATCACCCAAAACAGCAGAAATACAGACAAGCAGTCCCACAGCAATTGCGAGTCCAAAATGCATACCGCGGATATGAAGGATTGCAAGAATAATCCAAGGAATAATACCGCCCACCATACCGCCCCAAAAACCCTCAAGAGATTTCTTAGGCGAAATCTGGGGAGCCAGCTTATGCTTGCCAAAGCGTGACCCGACAAAATATGCAAGCGCATCATTGAGCCACACTGAGCCCATAACAGCAAAAGTGAAAAAAGCCCCCGTATTGCCCGGATCGACGCAACGAATTGCAACGATGCTGGCATACATCAGTGAGGTATAGATAGGTCCAAAGACCGATAGTGCAACATCTGCTGCGGTGGCACGTGGCGTCAACACATACCAAATAGCGTTTGCCATAATAAGCAAAAAAACTGCTAATACCAGATAAGGATAGCTGCCGGTCAAAGGTACAAGTGGAAAAAGGGCGGCCGCTGTCAGGCCAATAAGTTCATTGGGCATACGACCCGCCATACGCACCATGCGAAAAAATTCGGAACAACAAAGCCATGCCATCAAAGCAACAATAACGGCAGTAGGAATGGTGCCCAAATACAAGCAAACAAAGATGGTGATCGCGTAGATAGCGCCCGACAAGCTGCGTTGTAAGAGCTTTTCGGCATTATCACGCGCTACCTGTCCACGAAGCTTGCCTTCAGCACGCGAAGATGCCGTAGACTTGCGATGTGCCTCAAGACGAGCAATGCCCGCATCAATACCACGATTGCGCAGCTTACTTTGCTTGCTTGTCGTGGAGTTGTCGTCGCCACTCACTTATTAACCACTCCCCCAAAGCGCCTGTTACGATTTTGGAATGCATGGATTGCCCTTAACATGTCCCAGCGCGTAAAATCAGGCCAATAGGTATCTGTTACATAAAACTCGGTATAGGCTAACTGCCATAACAAATAATTTGACAAGCGTTTCTCACCCGAGCTACGAATAAGAAGCTCGGGATCAGGAAGGCCTGCCGTATAGAGTCGCGAGGCAAACATCTCGCTGTCGATATCATCTGCAGAAAGCTTACCATCCTCTACGTCGTGCGCTAAAAGACGGGCAGCGCGAACAATCTCAGCACGCGAACCATAATTTACCGCCAAAGCAAAGGTCATACCTGTGTGATTGGCCGTTTCTGCAAGACCTTTTTGGAACACCTTATATGTCTCACGAGGTAGCGCTTCGAGATCGCCAAAAAAACGTAGTCGTACATTTTCTTGATGAAATAGAGGGAGCTCTTTAACCAAAGTTGTTGCAAACAGATGCATCAAGAGATCAACTTCGCGTTGAGGTCGGCGCCAGTTTTCCGTAGAAAATGCATAGACAGACAGGACATCAAAACCCAAGCGTACGCTCGTAGTAACTGCTTCGCGTAAGGAATCAACGCCTGCCACATGGCCCTTTGCACGGTCTAACCCTCGCGCCTGTGCCCAACGCCCATTACCATCCATGATGATAGAAACATGACTTGGAATGCGTGCTAAGTCAACATCATCAAGATTGATATCAGAAGGAGCATCACGGTAATAGGCGCGAAGCTTTGCTTCGTCACGCTTCACTTAGATCTCCATCACTTCAGCAGTCTTAGCCTTAAGCAAGTCGTCGACTTTTTTCGTGTACTCATCAGTGAGTTTTTGAATAGCTTTCTTAGTGCGATTGGCCTCATCCTCGGGCAAATCATCCTCTTTTTGAGCACGATCAACACGAGTATTAGCATCACGGCGAGCATTGCGGATAGAAATTTTTGCTTCTTCAGCAAGCTTACTGCAGTCTTTTGAAAGCTCGCGACGGCGCTCTTCGGTTGGCTTAGGGAAAGGAAGACGGATAGCAACGCCATCCTCGTTAGGAGTGATCCCCAAATCCGAAGCCTCAATAGCTTTAACAATGGCACGCAGCGCACTTTTGTCCCAAGGCTCCACGACAAGTAGAGAGGCCTCAGGAACCTTGACGGCTGCTAACTGCGTGATAGGCGTTGGTTGACCATAATAGTCAACCTTGATCGGATTAAGCACGTGAGGGTTTGCCCTGCCCGTACGCACCTTTGCAAAGGAAGTAATAAGATTGTCAATGCATCTGTCCATGTGCTTGTTGGCATAATCGGTAAACTCACTCATTGTGCGTCCTCCTCGATAACGGTAGTTCCTACAGGCTCCCCGCGGAGGGCACGGTCAAAAACACCCTCTTCGTCGAGGCTAAAAACCATAATTGGCATGTGGTTATCATGACAAAGTGCCGTAGCAGTGGCGTCCATAACTTTGAGGTTACGAATCAATACCTCGTTGTAGCTGATGGTATCAAACTTAAGCGCTTCAGGATGTGAGATGGGATCTTGGTCGTAGATACCATCTACCTTGGTAGCCTTCATCAAAACGTCGGCATCAATCTCACAAGCACGCAATGCAGCTGCAGTATCAGTGGTGAAGTATGGATTACCAGTACCAGCAGCAAAAATCGTAATCCTACCTTTTTCTAAATGACGAATGGCACGGCGTCTGATATAGGTTTCAGCTACAGAGCGCATTTCGATGGCACTCATTACGCGGCAGTCCATACCAGCCTTTTCAAAGGTGTCCTGGAGAGCCAGTGAATTTATAACCGTGGCAAGCATGCCCATATTGTCGCCCTGAGCGCGTTCCATCCCGGCCGCAGCGCCCGTAAGACCGCGAAAAATATTGCCACCACCAACCACGATGGCAATATCAACACCAGCCTCATAAGCAGGCTTTATATCGCGAGCAATACGCTCAGGAACGCTTGGATCAATGCCAAATTCTTTTGAACCCATCAGGGCTTCTCCAGAGAGTTTGAGCAGCACCCTGTTATATTTATATTCAGACATATGACCTCCTCGTATCCTGGTACGACATTTTAACAAAGTTATGAAAGCTAACGCATTTCCCATAGGTAGGCGGTAGAGTCTCGTTGCATAAAAAAGGGCCGACTTGCGCCGGCCCCCTAAAGCGTATAAAGCTTACTCAGTCTCACCAAAAGCATATCTCTCAAAGCTGAGAATCTCGATGGTATCATCGGCGGCCTTGGAAACCTTCTTTGCAAGCTCACTGATGGTAACATCAGAATCTTTGATAAAGACTTGCTCGGTAAGGACGTTTTCCTTGTAATACTTGTTCACACGACCTTCGATCATCTTTTGCTGAACAAACTCAGGCTTACCAGACTCAGTGGCCTGTGCAGCATAAATGGTCTTCTCACGCTCAAGAAGATCGGCAGGAACATCCTCACGGCGTGCAGCAACAGGGTCGGCAGCGACAACCTGCATAGCAACGTCATGCGCAAAAGCCTTGAAATCATCATTTGCTGCAGTCTCTTCTTTGGTGAAAGAGAAGGACACAAGGTCTGCAAGCTTGCCGCCAAGATGGATATAGCTGGCAAGAGCACCCGTGGAGGTCATGCGCTTGAAGCGGACAATCTTCATGTTCTCACCGATAACGTGAATCATCTCAGTAAGCTCAGACTCGACAGTACCCTCGCCCATTGCGCAAGCCTTAAGTGCATCGACATCTGCAGGATCATTTTCAGCAACGACCTTGGCAAGATCGGCGGCAAAGCCAGTAAACTTGGGATTGGTGCCAACAAAGTCAGTCTCGCAGGTAAGTTCAAGCAGAGCACCAGTCTTGCCATCCTCAGACACATAAGCAGCAACAGTGCCCTCATTGGTAGCACGACCAGAACGCTTTACAGCCTTGGCTACGCCCATCTCACGAAGAACGTCAATTGCACGCTCAATATCGCCATCAGCTTTCACAAGCGCTTTTTTGCACTCCATCATTGGGGAGTTCGTCATCTCGCGGAGCTGCTTAACAAGAGCAGCGGTAATCTGTGCCATAGTGACCTCCTTTAAGGGTCTTTTTAGTGGTTGGTCTGAATTACTCTGCGGCAGGAGCTTCGGTAGCCATTTCAGCCTCAATGGAGGCGGCATCTTCGCCTGCCATCTCAGCAGCAGTCATTTGCTCCTTGCCAGAACCAGCAAGAACTGCATCGGCAGCAAGCTGGCACATCAAATCAACGGAACGAATAGCATCATCGTTTGCAGGAATGCCGTAATCAATCACATCAGGATCAGAGTTGGTATCAAGAAGACCAACAACGGGGATGTGAAGACGGTTAGCCTCCTTGATGGCAATCTCCTCGCGCTTGGTATCAACAACAAAGAGTGCCTGAGGCAGAGCGCGCATGTCACGAACGCCACCAAGGTTACGCTGCAGTTTCTCGAGCTCCTTGGTAAGCACAGCCTGCTCTTTCTTGCCACGACGAGCCATGTCGCCAGTCTCTACCATGGCCTCGAGCTGTTCCATGCGATCAATACGAGAACGCATGGTCACAAAGTTGGTGAGCATACCACCAAGCCAGCGCTGATTAATGTAGGGCATACCAGCACGAGCAGCTTGAGTAGAAATAGGCTCCTGAGCCTGTTTTTTGGTACCGACAAACAAAACATTGCCACCCTTAGCAGCAGTCTCCTTAAGGAAGGTATAGGCTTTGTCAGCGTCAAAAAGGGTTTGCTTGAGATCAAGAATGTAGATGCCATTGCGCTCACCAAAGATATAAGGCTTCATCTTTGGGTTCCAGCGGCGGGTCTGGTGACCATAGTGGCAACCTGCATCGAGCAAAGTCTGAATAGTAATCTTAGCCATCTTTAACCTCCATTGGTTGATCCTCCGCGTGGTGTCATCCCCTTAAACCACCTAGGTTATGGCTTAAGCCTAGGCACCATGGCTTTTGGGTGGCCACGCGTGTGAAATATACTGTGCGGACGCACAGCAATTAGACAGTATAACAGCTTATCCAAGCAGCACCAAGCTCGTATCGAGAGCAATTTTGCCATCACAATGCGCGCAAATCCGCAATTACTCTGCTCTTGGATGTGCCTGACGAGCTGCTTCTTTAAGCCGGTCTATCGAAAGGTGTGTATAAATTTGAGTCGTGGAAAGATCAGCATGCCCCAAAAGTTCTTGAACAGAACGTATATCGGCGCCCCCCGAAAGCAGTTCTGTAGCATATGAATGGCGCATAGCATGAGGCGTAAGTGAAGCATCAAGACCTGCCAGCTTGATATAGTGCGAAAAACGCATCCTCAACGCATCTGCACTCATACGCTTGCCACGTGTAGAGATAAATACCGCTTGCTTATCAGTATCGTTTTGTACTTTCGCCTTTGCTAACAGCGCGGGACGCGCGGCTTGATAATAGTCAAGCAAGCGCGTAATCGCTTCAGGATAAAGTGGAACAATACGTTCCTTAGAACCTTTTCCAAAAAGACGAGCTTGTTTTAGATCCAAATCAATGTCGGATAAATTGAGGGCAGATATTTCTGAGATACGTCCCCCTGTTGCCGCTAAGAGTTCTAAATAAGCACGATCACGTATTCCTTCACTACTGCTGAGATCACAAGCATCAAGAAGTTTTTCTACTGAAGCAACATCAAGTGTATGAGGCAAAGTCTTTGCTCTTTTTGGACTAGCAACAGCTGCAGCACAATCTTTTTCAGTAAAACCCTCTCTTACAAGCCAACGATACATATCACGGATAGCAGATAATCTCCGGTCAATGGTAGATGAGGCATAGCGCGCACGTACCTGCTCGGCAAGCCAAGAACGAATTTGACGGTGAGAGACATCAAGTCCATCAATTTGCTGACGCTGAAGCCAAGCACCATATGCTTCCAAATCACCTTGATAAGCACGTAGTGTATGGACAGAAAGATTGCGGATGTCTTTAAGATAGGCCAGGTACTGCTTGACCAATACTGAAAAATCTTGCTGTTGTAGCTGTTCTTTCTGAACATCTATTTCATTCATGCGTTCTCATGACCTTCCAAAAAGGCATTTTCCCAGTTTGCATCTGGCCATGCACCTGCATAGTTAGCAAAAAGGTCTTGTCGATTTTGTACAAAGACTTCCATATCTTTTTTTGCACGTTTGGCATATGCAGCATAGCGTTCTTTCTTTTTGAGACGCGGACCATCTAAGGGAGCTACGATGCCAAAATTAACATGCATGGGCTGATAATCAGTGCAAAAAGGATCTGAAGCATAGTGCACCAACGAACCAAATGCGGCGGTTGGTGGCAACTCTGGAGCTGCAAGGCCTTTAAGGGCTGTATAGGTGTTAAGTGCTGCAAACAGACCCGAAGCAATAGCCTCGGTATAGCCCTCGGTACCCGTAATCTGCCCTGCAAGACGAATGTGGGTTCCAGGTATACAAAAACCGCGCTTCAGCACGTGTGGGCTGTCCACAAAACTATTTCTATGCATAACGCCATAGCGGAAAAACTCTGCATGCTCTAGACCTGGTATAAGACGAAATATTCGTTTTTGCTCGGACCAATTAAGGTTGGTCTGAAAACCAACAAGGTTGTAAGCAGTTTTATTGATATTCTCCGCACGCAGCTGAACTGCTGCCCAAGGGCGATGGCCTGTGCGAGGATCAGTCAAACCTACAGGTTTAAGCGCTCCAAACCTCAAAGAGTCAATACCACTACGAGCCACTTCCTCAACAGGCTGGCAGGCACTAAAGAGGTCTTTTTGTTCAAAATCGCGCGCAATCACACGTTTGGCTGAGATGAGTTCTCCTACAAGCTGCTCGTATTCTTGTTTGTTTAAAGGACAGTTGAGATAATCACCACTGCCTGTTTCTTCATAGCGTGACTGACTAAAAATTATTTCTTTATCAAGAGACTCCGCATCAACAATAGGAGCGGCCGCATCATAAAACGACATACGACTTGCCCCCAGTTTTTTTGAAAGTGCCTCAAAAAGTGACGGTGAGCAAAGAGGACCTGCAGCAATTACTGCATAGCCCTTCGGAAGATCTGTTACTTCTTTGCGAACAACTTCAATAAGAGGTTCAGCTTCAATAGCAGCATTGACTAACTGCGAGAATTGCTCCCTATCCACTGCAAGCGCACCACCTGCTGGCACGCTTGCCTTAAAGGCAAGCTCAATTAAGGCAGAACCCATGAGTACGAGTTCACGTTTGAGCAATCCCGCCGCACTATCAGCACGAAGAGATTTAAGAGAGTTGGAACAGACAAGCTCAGCAAAATCTGACGTCTTGTGTGCAGGAGATGCCACGTGAGGACGCATCTCATAAAGCCTCACAGCAATGCCACGACGCGCAAGCGTCAACGCACACTCGCTACCTGCAAGACCTCCGCCAACAACAACTACTGCCATAGAAAATCAACCAATCAAAGAATGTTCATCGAAAAACAATCAGGGGTGAGCTGTATTTTGTCTAATTCTAGCGCGTGTATTCAAATAGTCAGCAGTAGGAGCATAGCGACCATCAGGAAGTCGCTCAACAATATTTTTGGTTTCATACTCAGAAAGTGTCCGCAAAAGCGTGAGGGGATCCATACCCAAAGTTAAAGCCAGTTCATCAGGTCGCGTAGCAGATGCAATGAGAGCAGACAGCACTCTTCCCTCCTCCGCAGGAATTTGTCCAGTCCAAGCGCGGAGGCAGCCAAAATCAAGAGAAATCATGGCTTCTAAATCTTGCTCACTGCATACCATGGCAGCACCATCAGCGATAAGTCGATTTGTACCAACTGATTGAGGCGAAAAAATTGAGCCAGGTACTGCATAAACTCTTCGTCCCAGACTTGTCGCAACTTCAGCTGTACTCGTAGTCCCCGATCGGATACCTGCCTCACACACAAACAACACCTCACCTAAAGCTGCAATAAGCTGATTGCGTTTAGGAAAAGCCCAACGTTTGGGAGGTTGACCCCAGCGCTCCATAGAAACTATCGCACCGCCTTGGGCTAAGGCTTTCTCAAAGACATCGCGCGAGCTGTCTGGATACACAAGATCGGCACCAGTGCCACAGATCACTATGGTCTTTCCACCTGCAGCAAGAGCCGCACGCGCTGCAGCGCTATCGCAACCACGTGCACCGCCAGAAACCACGCAAAGCCCGCACTCAGCGGCAACACGTCCTGCCATGCGCGAAGCTGCAATACCATATGGAGTTGCCTGTCGTGCACCCACAACAGAGAGTTTTCGCTCTGCTAATACATCGAGGTCACCATAGACATAAAGAGGATCTGGTGGCTTTTCTAATAATTGTAATTCTGCGGGATATGCTTCATCTCCTAAGTGCAATTCATGACTTGTATACATACCTTTGCCTCTCTATGAACTCATTGTTCGATACGAGCATGCTTCGATAATGTCAGTACTATTTACTTCGTCCCGACAATCCAAATCTGCAATTGTCCGTGCTACTCTTACAACTCGTGAAATAGCTCTGCCTCCAAAGGATTTTCTTCGAGCAATATCTTCCAAGGTGTTTTGAGCTTGAAGATCAAGTGCGGCAATTTCAGCAAGGCTAGTTGTCTGCCTTTTTTCGTTATGCGCAATCCTCCATGCGCAAAACTCGCGAGCTTGACAGACAAGCTCTTTCATCTGAGTAGAACTTGTACCTAGCTCCCCTTGAATAACTCGTGATTCCTTAGGTCGTGTCACAGTAACCTGCAAATCGATACGATCCATTAAAGGTCCGCCAATACGTCCTTGGTAGCGAGTGACCTGTCCAGGACTACAGGTACATACATGCCCTACATCACCCAAATAACCACAAGGACAGGGATTGGCTGCAGCAACTAATTGAAAGGCGCAGGGAAATTTATAAATGCCATCTACGCGAACAATACGCACTTCTTTATCTTCAAGGGGCTGGCGTAAGGCTTGCAGCGTAGCTGGAGCAAATTCTGGGAGCTCGTCCAAAAACAAAATCCCATGATGGGCCAACGATACCTCACCGGGCATAACAGGCCTGCCACCACCCACCATTCCTGCATATGAAATAGAATGATGAGGCGACCTAAAAGGACGAATCATTTGAAAACCCTCAGCAAGGGGTTCTCCTGCCAAGGAGTGAATAAGCAGCACCTCTGTCTGTTCTTCCGCAGCTAAGCTTGGGAGTATGGTGGGTAGCCGCTTGGCAAGCATGGTCTTTCCTGCTCCAGGAGGACCCACCATAAGTAAGCCATGACCACCTGCAGCAGCCAAGCAAAAAGCACGTTTAGCTATCTCTTGGTCTATAACATCGGCAAAATCAAGACTATATGGCTGCTTTGAAATTTCCAAAAATTGAGTTTGCTTGTCATAAGCGAGTCGATCTACCCCCTGTTTAAGCTGGCTCAAACTTGTAAGCAGCTTCATATGTGATGCTAAGTTTGCGGGCAAAGCCTCTCCTGCCCCCGTTATCAACTCCAAACCCATTTCATCGGCAAGAAGCGCATAAGCAACCATTCCGCGCACAGCAGCTACTCCACCATCCAAGGCAAGTTCCCCTACAAAAAGGCAGCGATCTAAATCTCTATGGGGAATTTGTCCGGTAGCAGCGAGAGTGGCTACCGCTATAGGTAAATCCAAACCACTCCCCCGCTTTTTAAGCTCTCCTGGAGCAAGATTGACCGTGATATGGAGTCGTGGCAAATCATAGGAAGCTGCCTTACAAGCACAGCGCACGCGTGGCCGCGCTTCCAAGACTGCAGAATCAGGCATACCAACAATGGTCATCCCAGGAATTCCCGCAGCAAGAGATACTTCTACGGTTACAGGAAGAGCCTCGACTCCTCTAATAACCGCTGTATGTACTGCAAATCGAGACTGTGTTGTCATGTTATTCATCCCACACATAGGCATGGGGAATGTAGCGTACATGGGCATTGTGCTGACCATAGACGTTGAGCGCAAGCACACTAAAATACACCTGTGTCTCAAGAGAATGAGCACTGATATACATCAGTGCAATATTGCGATAGCGACGTTGTTTGGCTTGACTCACGGCTTCTTCAGGATATATCGCTGAAGCTTCCTTGGTTGTGTAGCGTGTTTTTACCTCAACGAGATGAATATGCTGCTTGTCATCAATCGCAACGATATCTGCCTCTCCGGCAGAACAAATCCAATTACGCTCTACAATTTTTAGGCCAATAGTATTTTCCAAATAGCGACAGGCTAAGCACTCACCTAGATGACCTAGCTCTTTTGAAGTCAACTCTGCAATTGGTTTTTCACGCTCTACTGCTTCCAAAATTTCTCCCTTCTCGGTCTCTCACAAGACTTTGAAGAAAGCAACTTGGATTTTGCTTGTTGTTAATCTGACCTTCAGCTACAAGCAGTCTTGCAATCGCAGCTGCATAACAAGGCTGTCCAGCAGCAATAGTTCAACTGACAAGAATCACAAAAGATTGGCACAAAAATATTCTTAAAAAAGCGATGGCATTTCCACAAAGTTGCTGCAAAAACTTACACGATGGAGAGGTGTGAGTCCAAATTGCTTAATTGCTGCAATATGTTCTGCAGAACCATAGCCTTTACAAGAAGCAAAGTGGTATTCAGGATAACTTTTGCCATACTCGACCATCAGTTGATCTCGTGTCACTTTGGCAACAATCGAAGCTGCAGCAATTGCGGCAATCTTTGCATCACCTTTAACGATTGTTCGTTCCTTGGGATGAGCATGAACGGGATTTCCATCAATCAAAACAGAGTCTGGTTTGATCCCTGTATCAACAATAGCTTCGCTCATTGCTTGTCTAAGCGAAGCTGCCATACCCTGCTTATCGATTAGCTCAGCAGGTATATGAGAAATACCTATAGAAACTGCTATGGTCTGAATTCGTAAAGCAAGCTCGCTTCTCTGCTGGGGACTTAATTGTTTGGAGTCATTGACACCCAAAATCTCTGGCTCATCTGGCAATACCACCGCGGCAACTGTCAAAGGCCCTGCTATTGCACCTCTACCCACCTCATCTACACCTACAATGATGCCTGAACCACCAAGTTCTTTCTGCAAGAGATACATCTCGTGCACACGACTACGCTCCTGCAAGAAATGTTCCTGACGTTTACGTGCACTTTTTAGCGCCTGCTGCACCTGCGCCCGCGGATCTTCTGCGTAGCGAGAAATCAAGTTGTCTAGTTCATCATGAGAGGCAGTTTTAAAAAGCCCTGCAATCTCCCGTGCTGTCGCAGCATGCTCCACAAACATCCTCCCTTGTTTTGTCCAAATAAAATGTAGCACACAGCGAGTCTGTACCATAAAAAAGCCGCCCCAAGGGACGGCTTAAACACTCTTTTTGTTGCACTAAAACTAAATACGCTTCTCGCGAAGACGAGCAGCCTTGCCCACGCGATCGCGGAGGTAGTACAGCTTTGCACGGTGCACCTGACCATGACGAACAACTTCGAGCTTTGCAATCTTGGGAGAATGCATGGGGAATGTACGTTCAACACCAATGCCAAAGCTCAGTTTACGAACCGTAAAGGTCTCGCGAGCACCTTCGCCACTAATGCGGATAACATCACCCTGGAAGACCTGCAGACGCTCGCGCTCGCCTTCCTTAATGCGGTAGTATACCTTGACGTTATCGCCAACGATGACTGTGGGGATATCCTCACGAATCTGCTGACGCTCAATCGCCTTGATGTAGTCCATGAAACTTCCTCATCTCTCGTCCAGAGGTGCCGCCAACTCAAGCACGGCACATGGCATGTTTACACACCGTCGGTCATTCTAAGCGTTTATCAAGTCCCTTACAAGTACTAATAAGGGTTTTGTCGACCGTATCACATAAGTTACGTGCAATTTCACAAAAAGAGGAGCCCCGAGAGGCTCCTCTCAAAATCAGCTTGATGCAAAAATCAAACTAGTCGAGCTTGGCCTGTGCTGCTGCAAGGCGTGCAATAGGCACACGATAAGGCGAGCAGGACACATAGTCGAGGCCGAGCTTGTAGTACATGTGAATAGACTCGGGGTCACCACCGGTCTCGCCGCAGACACCACAAACAATGCCAGGATTGCCCTCATGACCACCCTCAACACCAAGCTTAACGAGCTTAGCGATGCCAGGATCGAGAGTCTCGAAGGGGTTAGCCTTGAGAATCTTACGGTCAAGATACTGAGGAACAAACGCAGACTCAACGTCATCACGAGAGAAGCCAAAGCCCATCTGAGTGAGGTCATTGGTACCGAAGGAGAAGAAATCGGCATGCTTTGCAATTTCATCAGCGATGACAGCAGCGCGAGGAATCTCAATCATGGTGCCAATGGGGATGGAGAGCTCGACACCCTCTGCCTCGCACACAGCCTTGATCTGAGCTTCGACCTGAGCGCGAACCTGCTCAATCTCGGTCTCAAGAGAGACAAGAGGAATCATGATCTCAGGCTGAGGATCGAGACCCTCCTTCTTGAGCTGAGCCATAGCGGTAGCGATGGCACGGGTCTGCATATCATTGAGCTCAGGATAGACGATGCCCAAACGGCAACCACGCAAACCAAGCATGGGGTTGGCTTCCTGATAGCTGTCGAGCTTCTTGAGGAGAGCCTTGCCCTCGCTGATATCCTCACCCTTTGCCTCGGCGCGTGCGAGAGAAACCTCAAGTGCACGCGGGGACTCCAAGAACTCATGCAGAGGAGGATCAAGTAGACGCACGATGACAGGTAGACCATCCATGGCCTTGAACATCTCGTAGAAGTCACCAATCTGAGCCTCATACAGCTTGGCAATAGCCTCGTCCTTGGTTGCCTGATCCTCAGCAAGAATAAAGGACTGGATAAGCTGCTTGCGATCACCCAAGAACATGTGCTCAGTACGGTCAAGACCAATACCAGTTGCACCAAACTCACGGGAGAGCTTTGCGTCAGCAGGGTTGTCAGCATTGGCGCGAACCTGGAAAACGCGACCAAGAGACTCATCGTTAGAAATCTCGTCAGCCCACTCAAGAATGGTACCGAGGTCACCAGCGAGCTCGGGACGAACCAAATCCACGGCACCAAGGATGATGTTACCCGTAGAGCCATCGATGGAGATGATGTCGCCTTCCTTCAAAACAATGTCGGTACCAGCAATGCTAGCTTCCTTCTTGGCGACATCAATATGGAGAGACTCGCAACCGCATACGCAGGGTGCACCCATACCACGAGCAATAACTGCTGCGTGAGAGGTCTTGCCACCATGAGAGGTCAAGATACCCTCGGCAGCAACCATGCCAGCAAGGTCATCGGGAGTGGTCTCCCAGCGAACGAGAACACAGGGCTTGCCAGCCTCTTGATAAGCAACAGCGTCAGCAGAGGAGAAGACGACAGCACCCACAGCTGCACCAGGAGAAGCATTCATACCCTTAGCTACGACATCATATTTTGCCTTGGAGTCAAACTGAGGATGGAGCAGCTGATCAAGCTGATCGGGAGCAACGCGAGACACAGCGGTCTTCTTGTCGATACGACCCTCTTCAACCATCTGGATAGCGACACGAAGTGCAGACAAAGCGGTACGCTTGCCAACACGAGTCTGCAGCATCCAAAGCTTGCCCTGCTCAATGGTGAACTCGAGGTCCATCATGTCAGCGTAGTGGTCCTCAAGAATCTCAAAGACGCGGAAGAGCTCCTTACCTGCCTCCTCAAGACCGGGGACATGAGGAAGGTCAGCAATGGGCTCAGTGTTGCGAATACCAGCAACAACATCCTCGCCCTGAGCATTGACGAGGAAGTCACCGTAACGCTCATTGGTACCATCAGCAGGATTGCGGGTAAATGCAACGCCAGTAGCAGAGGTGTTGCCCTTGTTACCAAAGGCCATTACCTGCACGTTGACAGCAGTACCAAGCTCATCAGGAATCTTGTTCTGCTTACGGTAAAGGATGGCGCGCTCGGTATTCCAAGAACCAAAGACTGCCTGCTCGGCAAGACGGAGCTGCAGGATGGGATCGTGGGGGAAGACAGCCTTGCCGTCAAGTTCAACCTCAGGATACTTCTCGACATCAACGTTATCAGCAAAAATCTGCTTGAACGTAGCAACAAGATCTTTAAGGTCATCAGCATCGAGCTCAGTATCAAGCTTAACGCCCTTCTCGGCCTTCTTGGCGTTGATGGCATCCTCGAAAAGCTGACCAGAAACACCCATAACTACATCAGAGAACATTTGAACAAAACGGCGGTAGGAGTCGTAAGCAAAACGGGGATTGTCAGTCTGCTTGATAAGACCCTGAACAGAGTCATCATTCAGACCAAGGTTCAGGACCGTATCCATCATGCCAGGCATGGAGAAAGGAGCACCGGAGCGAACAGATACCAACAGAGGATCCTCTGCGTCACCGAGCTTTTTGCCCATACGCTTCTCGAGATCCTTGCGGTACTCATCAATCTCGTCGAGTACACCTTCAGGCCAAACATTGCCAGCGCCAGAATACTCAACACAAGTCTGGCAGGTAATAGAAAATCCTGGAGGAACAGGAAGACCGATATTGGCCATCTCGGCAAGGTTTGCACCCTTGCCACCTGTAATCCATTTTGCCTTGTTAACGGTCTCGCCTGCGACCTCAGTCACATTCTTACCGTTTTCGTCAAAACCGAACCGGTAAACGTGCTTTTCAGCCATACGCACTCCTTGATTCGTTACTTTGGGTAGCCAAAGCCACCCCTGTACCAACAGCAGCATGATAGCGCAATCCAGCAGTTAAGCTGAATTCAAATTAATAAAGCCAGACATGCAGACCATCATTTCCACACTACGAGGAAATATTGGCCTGCTGTCTAACTCAATTTTTCACAATATGAGCAGCTTACGCGAGCTCTTGTACAGAAGTTTCTGCACGATGACCACTGATACTTGCGGGCTCAGAACCCGTAAGGCTAGCAATAACCGTAATGGCAGGACCGAGCAAGTCAACAGAAGGAATACCCCTACTGTCTAGCTCGCGCCTAATATCACGGCGAAGATTCTTATCAGCGATCGTGTGGAAAACAGCCGTAGGTGTATCCTCTTCGCGATTCTTGTCAAGGTAGTCACAAACCATCTCAACATTGTTTACATTACCCAGCTGTTTAACGACAATCGCACCATCCTCAAACTGGTCAGCCGCAGCCTCTACGACGCCAACCGCAGTCTTGCCGCGAGCGTCAGAGAGAACGAATACGATGGGAAGGGACTCTTCCCCAATCTCCTCACCGATGAAGTCCTCAGGCATGAATGCGTTCCTTCCTCTCAAACCGGACCTTTGTGTCCGACTTTATACACATGACAAGGCGTGCATACCTAGCGTTTGCGGGAAAGTGCTCCGATATCCGCCACATCTGCAAAGACATTTGCAAAGCGGTTTAACAGCCGAAGCCTGTTCTCCCTTAACTTAGTGTGCTCGTCCATGACAAGTACGTCACTAAAGAATCGGTCGATGGGCTCTCTTAATGCCGCGAGAGAGCGACAAGCCCCCTCATAGTCACCTGAAGCCAATGCTTTCTCCACATTCTGTTCACCTTCACAACAAGCTTGGAGCAAGCTCAATTCAGATTCACTGAGTAAAGTTTCGTCAACCTCAATACCCAACTTCTTGTCAGCAAGGTGCGCGGCACGGGCGTATGCCACCGCCAAATCATCAAAAAGTTCAGGCTGGCTTGAACGCGCCTCATCAAGAGCATGAGCGCGAGCAAAGAATTCTGCAGGGTCAATGACGCCTACCGCAGAAACAGCATCAATGGTGTCTGGAGCAATGCCATCTTTTTTGGCCATAGCAGCAAGACGACCTGCAAAAAACTTGGCAACATCTGCCTCAACTTTAGTTATATCAAAGCAAATGCCCTGTGCAGCAAGGCTAGAGAGCGCACAATGAATGAGTTTACGAAGCTCAAGCTTGGGCAAAACCTTGAGAATAGCAATCACGCCAATTGCTGCACGGCGTACGGCAAAGGGGTCTGCAGAGCCTGTGGGCGGCTCGTCAATGGCAAACATGCCACAAGTGGTATCAATCTTGTCAGCCAAAGCTACAAGCTGCCCCACAACACCAGAAGGCAGCTGGTCACCTGCAAAACGTGGATGATAGTGTTCGCGAATTGCATCAGCAATATCAACAGACTCCCCCGCTGCCTCAGCGTAGTAACCGCCCATAACACCTTGCTGACTCGTAAACTCAATAACTGCCTGACTCACAAGATCTGCCTTGGCTAGATGTGCAGTGCGTTGTACCTTCTGCACTAATTCTTCGTCAGCATCCAACTGATGTGCAGCTGCCAAAGCAAGGGTTTCCATACGCTCAACCTTTTGACGCATGGTACCCAGCTTTTCTTGGAAGACAACTTGGCTCAAGCGCTCAACAAATTCATCCATCGGAACCTTAAGGTCTTCATCGTAGAAGAACTTTGCATCGTCAAGACGAGCCCTCACCACACGCTCATTACCATCGATAACCGTTGCGGCACAGAGAGGGTCAGCATTACTCACAACAACAAACTCGCAGGTAAGTTTGGCATTCTTGTCATAAATAGGGAAATAACGTTGATTGGAAAGCATGGATTCACAGATAATCTCATGAGGAACAGCAAGAAACTCCTCATCAAACTTACCCACAATAACCGAGGGCCACTCACAAAGATTGACAACCTCTTGGAACGTAGCACGAGGCGTATCAACATGTGCACCACCACGCTCAGCTTCAATTTGAGCTATGCCCTTACGAATAACCGCTGCACGCTCTTCTTCACCGAGTACACAAACAGAGCGCAAAACATCTTCGTAAAGCTTGGGCTCGGCGACTACGTGCTCGCCCGCACCTAACACGCGATGACCACGGGTAGTATTGCTGCTTGTCACGTCACCATACGTGAGCTCTATAATTTCACTCCCCAAAAGAGCGCAAATCCAACGAACTGGGCGCACAAAGCTCACGTGCTCAGAACCCCAACGCTGACTACGGTAGTTAGGCCATTCAAGATGCGAGATGACATACTCACAAAGTTGGGTCAGCAGAGGTTCTGCCAGATGGGATTCTTCGTGAATCTCAGCAAAGACATACTCGTTGCCATCAGCATCTACACGCCTTTGCAGCTGATCCGGGCTCACCCCTTGTTTACGAGCAAATCCAAGAGCTGCTTTGGTAGGATTGCCCTCAGCATCAAAGGCAATACGTGCAGCAGGTCCACGATGAGACTCATTGCGCTCCTCGGTAGCACAAGCAACGTCTGCCACGAGAGCAGCTAGTCGACGCGGGGTCGAGATAATACGCACCTCACCGTGAGACAGCCCAAGCTCATCAAGGCCTTCGTCCACGAGTTTTCCTAGTTGAACAACGGCGTTAGAAAGAGGTGCGGACGGCATTTCCTCAGTACCAATTTCGAGAAGAAAATCCTTCTTATGAGCCATTTAGGCCACCTCCTTCTTTTCTGCATCAGACTTGCTCGCGACCTCTGCCAAATATGACTCGCAGCAGGCTTTGGCAAGTGTACGCACACGAAGAATATAGTTTGCACGCTCAACAGCAGACAGTGCCCCACGAGAGTCAAGTAGATTAAAGGCATGGCTGCACTTCATAACGCAGTCATAGCCAGGGAGCGGTAACTTGCGATCAAGACAGGCGTGGCATTCCCTCTCGTAATCATCAAATTTCTGTCGCATCATGGGAACATTGGCAAGTTCAAAGTTATATACCGAAAACTCACGCTCGTTTTCGAGGAAAACATCACCGTATTTGATGGCGGTGCCATCAGGTAGCCAACTCCATACCAAGTCATAAACCGAATTAACCTGTTGAGCATACATAGCAATACGCTCAAGACCATAGGTAATCTCAACGGGAACAGGGTCAACTTCAATGCCACCCACCTGTTGGAAGTAGGTAAATTGAGTAACCTCCATACCATCCATCCAGACTTCCCAACCCAAGCCCCAAGCACCCAGCGTAGGACTTTCCCAGTCATCCTCAACAAAACGGACGTCATGCTCGGCAGGGTCAAGGCCAATTGCTGTAAGCGATCCCAAATACAGCTCCTGAGAATCAACAGGGCTGGGCTTGAGCACTACCTGGAATTGATAGTAATGTTGCATACGATTGGGATTTTCCCCATAACGTCCATCAGCAGGGCGACGGCAAGGCTGTGGATAGCAGGTGCGCCAAGCAGCGGGTCCCAGGCTACGTAGCAAAGTAGCGGTATGAAAGGTACCAGCACCGACTTCGCTATCGTAAGGTTGCATAACCGTGCAACCTTGATCTGCCCAGTAATGCTCAAGGGCCAAGATCATATCTTGGAAGCTTAGTGGAGTAGTACTCATAGTCCTGCTTTCCTCTCGTTAACTTTTTTGTACGGCAAAACCATACCTTGATTTTCTCGTCGCATCAGTTGCAACTCATAAAAACTGCGTGTCTACTTTAAGGCACCCCAGCGGTTAGGCGGCCAATAAATCCATATCGCCTCAGAAGTGATGGAACTCAGAGGGATGGGTCCAAAGTAACGCGAGTCAAGAGAATCGGTACGATTGTCCCCCATAACCCAAACCTGTCCTTCAGGAATGGTAAGGGGATATGTAATTCCACCTGCAACCCAGGTATCGCGTAAAGGCAGGGTAGGCGTACCCGAGGTATAGGGTTCATCAAGCTTTTTACCATCAACCCAAACTGCGTTATCCTTGATGTCAACAGTTTGACCGGGACCTGCAATAATGCGTTTAATAAGCGTATCGCCTGTACCTTTAATATCGTTGAAGGTTACGATTTGACCCACCTGAGGATCATTTGACCATAGACTCACTTTCGAACCTATCAGGTGATCCCCTTGCTGGATTGTTTGAAGCATCGAGCCTGACGGTACTTCATAAAACTCAACCACATAACGGCGTATCAGCAAACTGGCGCAAATAGCAATAACAAAGACCAACACCCATTGCAGCCAATTGGGAATACCACGTTTTTCCATACTACGCTCTCCCCTCCTGAAGCGCCAAAGAAACATTTTCTAGCAAATCGGGACGCCACTTTTGGGTACGTTCCAACGCACTTTGAGCCCGCCATTTTGCAATTTCTGCATGATTGCCTGAGAGCAAAACTTCAGGGACTTTCCTACCTTCAAAATCTGCGGGCCGAGTATATTGGGCATATTCCAACAAACCATCCGAGAAAGACTCGTCCTTCGCACTATTCTCATCACCTAAAGCGCCTGGCAATAAACGCACGACGGCATCACTTACAACCATAGCCGCAAGCTCCCCACCTGTAAGTACGTAATCACCAAGGGAGATAATCTCATCTGCCAGTTCGTAACAGCGTTCGTCCATACCCTCATAACGACCACAAACAAACAATAGCTGCTCTTTTTTGGCAAGACGTTGTGCGCAAGACTCATCAAAACGCCTTCCACAAGGTGAAAAGAAAACCACATAGGGCAAAGATAAACTACGGGATTTTAGATTGCGCACAGCATCAAAGATGGGTTGAGGCTTCATAAGCATGCCCTGACCACCACCAAAAGGTGCATCATCCACCGTGTGATGCCTATCATGTGTCCAATCACGCAGATTATACGCTTGAAAGCTCAAAATTCCTTTATCCTGCGCACGACCCATGATAGAGGTGCTCATATAAGGCTCAAAGACTTCGGGAAAGACGGAAAGTGTTTCAATATGCACAGCCTCTCCTCCCTAAACAAGTCCATCAGGCAAATGAACATGAATAACGCCTTGAGCAGGCAACGCGTCAATGAACTCATCAATGGCAGGAATCAATACTTCTTTGTTGCCTTGACGCACCACCCAAACATCATTGGCAGGACCTACCATAATCTCAGAGATATGTCCTAGTTCACCATACCTGCGGTCAGCCACATGACGACCCAACAGTTCATCCAAAGTAGGACCTAAATCATCAGGCAGCTCTTCTACAAGAGCTAAAAGACAATGACCTACCAGGGCTTGGGCATCAGAAATACTTGTGACATCAGATAAGGAAATCAGTTGACCTGAACCTGCGTTGGTCACATGATGTATCCGATGGAACCTATCTCGCTTGAGCACAGGTGGAACACAAGCCACATGCATACCAGCGTATAACAAGGGGGGAAGCCCCGCGACCGGAGTCGCTACGACCTCCCCACCTTTGCCATGTGTCTTTGTTATACCTGCGACCAAGCGCCAATGTTTGCGCGCCATGGCCACCTAACCTACAACCTCTACCTCGACAGAAGTACCCACACGTGAACCAAGGGCACGAGCAAGCGTGCGAATGGCCTTAATCGTGCGACCACGACGACCAATAATACGGCCGGCGTCCTCTTCGGCGCAGCTCACCTCAATAAGTGCGCTGCCCTCACGGTCGGTAACATCCAAAGAAACACTATCTTGATCAGCTACCAAACCGCACACGATATACTCCACGAGATCTGCAACCTTGTCCGAGGCGAGCTCCTCGTCGTCCTGAATCTCCTCGACTACGTCGATGGTCTCCTCAGTGACGTCGGCGAATTCGCCGGTCATGGCTTACTCCTCGTCCTGGGCTGCTGATACCTTGGCCTGAGCCTTTTTAGAAAGCTTGGCCTTCTTCTCAGGTGCGGGAGCACCAGTACGCACAATGTCCATCAGATGAGAGACGGTAGAGCTGGGCTGAGCACCCTTAGCAACCCACTCATCAATCTTCTCAAGGTCAAGCTGAATGGTCTTGGGAGTGGTCAAAGGATTATAGCGACCAACCTCCTCAATATAACGACCATCGCGAGGCATACGACCATCAGCGACGACAACGCGATAATAGGGACGCTTCTTGGCGCCGTGACGGGCCAAACGAATCTTGACTGCCAATGAAAACTCCTTCAGACGAGCGACACCGTGGTAGTAGTAGTTGTGCCGCTTTGCCACACAAATGCTCTCCTACTATACGACTCTTAGCGTTTGGTGCAAGGTATAGTTTTTATATCTTAAAGACAAAATCCATGTAAAAGCAACGTTTAAGCAGCTCTAAGAACAAATTTATCAATGTTTTTTTGAATTTTTGAATAAGCATAACTTCAGCTTATTGCACAGGCATCTAGAACAAAGGAGCCATCTTGCTACTTACCTATAATGATAAGCATGGAGAATGTAAAGGATGACAGAGCGGTAATTCCTTGGTCAGGACGAGCAATCGGCTTGCTTGATCTGGATGCGTTCTTTGCCTCGGTCGAACAGCTTGATCACCCAGAATGGCGAGGTAAGCCCCTTATTGTTGGAGGGTCTTCAAAGCGTCGTGGTGTCGTTTCGACCGCATCTTATGAGGCACGCAAATTTGGCGTACATTCTGCTATGCCTAGTGTTCTGGCAGAACGTCTTTGCCCCCAAGCAATTTGGACTGAAGGTCATTTCTCGCGATACCGCGAGTTATCTGCAGCTGTCATGAATATTCTTGTTGATGAAACACCCTTGGTAGAGCAAGTTTCTATTGATGAGGCTTTTTTTGATATAACACCTGGTCGTTATGCTGCAGAAAATCCCCTTGTTATTTGTCGGCGAATTCAAAATCGTGTGGAAAAACTTGGAATTAGTTGCTCCATCGGACTTGGCATTAACAAAACTATAGCCAAAATCGCTTCTGAGCGAGAAAAACCCCGTGGACTCACCGTTGTACCTCCAGGTACAGAAGCTCTCTTTTTGGCACCTTTGCCCGTACGCGCTATGAGTGGTATCGGAAGCAAAGCGGAAGCAAGACTACAAGCGCTACATATAAAAACTCTCGGACAACTTGCCCAAGCAGATCCACAACAACTCAGACGAATGATGGGGAGTTATGGACCTCGCCTCATAGAGCGCGCAGCAGGCAAAGAACAAAGCATTGTCGCGGAGCGGGCCGTACATGAAGTGCCAAAGTCAGTTTCTTCTGAGCGTACCTTTGCCCACGATCTATGCAATAAAAAAGATGTCCATGCCGCAGTTTTGCATGTAGCCGCGCTCACGGGTACACGCCTGAGAAAAAAAGGGCTTAAAGGTAGCGAACTAAGCTTAAAGCTTAAGTTTGACTTCAATAAAAGCCATACTATTCAGCGCCAACTTGACAGGCCCACAGATGATGAACACGAATTTGCCCAGGTAGCACTCGAACTTCTTGAGCAGATTTGGCATGAAGGGAGCCCTGTACGTCTTGTAGGCGTGGGTATAAGCAATTTTGAGGCAAGCAACTCTCAACAACTCAGTCTTTTTGAGACGGAATCTGATGTGGAAGAGAGCAAACGTCTTGCTAAGAAAAAACGTGACCTACGTCGCCTTGCTCTTACCACTGACGAACTAAAATCACGTTTTGGAAATTCAGTTATTGCCTATGGGCATGATTTGCGTCTACGTGGCGAGCTCGACGAAGAAGGTCGCTCTCGATAAGCCTGCAGCTTATTTGTTTTTGTCACAAGAATCTGGCTCTGCCTGACCCTCTAAACCAAAATTCACACGTGGAGCATCTCCCCAAAGGCGTTCAATACGGAAATACTCACGCGCTTGAGGTCTAAAAACATGAATAACTACGGCACCATAATCCATCAAAGTCCAGCCAGAACCTGCTTTGCCTTCAACAGATAAGGGTGCTTCCTGGCAATTCTTCTTTACCTTTTCCTCAATTGCCTCAAGCACGGCATCAGCTTGTGCCTTGCTAGAGGCTGTACAAATCAAGAAGTAATCACACATATCGGTCTCATTTTCAAGATCGATAATGACAATATCCTGAGCTTTTTTGTCATCTGCAGCGATTGCGGCAACGTGTACGAGTTCGAGGGGTGTAACTGCCATGTAGCCAACCTTTCTTGAAGACTTCCTTAGTGCTTAAGGACATAGCTGTTGTATAACTCTAGAGTACCCGGATAAAGGTAGCGTCTACCTTCCAACACGTAGACTACACCACCAATAAACGACTCCCAATAGAGCTCATCAAGCGAAACTTTTCCCACAAGCGAGCGTGTACGCTCAATTCCTGGACTTGCAGGACGCAAAGGCTCAATGCCATCAGCAATAAATAACACCATATCAAGAGGCGTCATATCCTGAGCCCCTGTGGTATGACGAGCAATAGCTTGCCATACTTCAGAAGGAAGTTCAGGAAATTTGGAAGGTAAATCATGAGCGGCAGTTAAGCCATGCAAAAGGTTTCCCACCAAGGAAAGCTCAACACCCATATCAATATTGGCAGCCTGAGCATGCTGCAACTGCTCATCAAAGGTGAGCGTCTTATCCCAATCGTGCAATATACCGGCTGCTTGTGCCAGATAGGGACTAACACTATAGATATGTGCCAAGCGTCCTGCTTCAGTCGCTACAGAAAGTGAATGAGCATATCTTTTAGGCTTAACAACAGCCATATGCTCACGCAAAGCAGCACGTAGCTTTGCAAGCTCTGCGCTTTGATGAGCATCAAGACCTTCATCGATGTCGCGATAAACTTGAAGTCCACTCATGCAGTTACTTCCTCTGTAGCCCCATCATGTACACGGGCTTTTTCCAGCGCCATCACCGATCCATAACTCAACGAATGTGCTCCATAAAGCTCATGTTTGTGAATATAGCCAGTAACAGTATCCGGCGTAAGATAACGTAGGCTCTGACCTTCTTCAACACGCCTGCGCAGATAACTTGAGGAAATTGCCAATGCCGGCACTTCAAGATAAGTTACTTGGAAGTCATAGGGAGACTCTGCGATTGCAGTTTGTGCATGCCTCAAGTCATAACCTGGACGAGTAGCACCTACGAGATGAGCTAAATCTGCAATATTTCCTGCATCCTTCCAACGCACTATATCGGCAATAGCATCTGCTCCGGTAATAAAGAAAAGCTCAACATTATTTGGATAAATCGATCTCAGCAAACGAAGAGTTTCGGCTGTATACGTCACACCTTCACGGTCTACCTCAAAGCGACTCGCCATAAAATGTGGATTGTCTGAGGTGGCAAGCAGAGTCATGGCATAGCGATCTTCACCCGAAGAAACATGAACATGCTGTTTAAAAGCGGGGGAACCCGCAGGCATAAAAACAACGACATCAAGATTGAGCGCATCAAAAGCGGTCTCAGCACAAACAAGGTGCCCATGATGAATGGGGTCAAAAGTCCCACCCATAATACCTAAACGATAGCGCTTTTTTGGATCGGTACCCAAAAGTGGTAAGTCACCACAGGCAGGCGTGCGTATACGCAACTTTTGACTCGCGATATGCGCAGGACTTAGGACACCACTACCGTCATCAGGCTCTCGCAAAGGCATTTCGAGGGTTCTCCTCTCCGCTCATTGAGTCTCGTTATCCTTCTTACTAAAAAACAAGCAATTCATCTCGGTGAATTGCAGGAGTAGATGCTTTCTCGGGCAAGAAACGTCCAATAATCTCAAGGCGTAAACCTTGTACGCGGATCATATCTTCACTGCTATAACGGCTCACCCCACGACCGATAAGACTGCCATCGGGACCAAATACACTCAAGACATCACCTTCGGCATAGCGTCCTTCACTTTGGGTAATGCCAACAGGAAGTATTGATCCACCTTGTTGGAGTACAGCTTTGCAGGCTCCCTCATCGAGAGTAATTTGTCCGCGTGCAGGTTCGGCAAGGCCAATCCATAGTTTGCGTGAATCCTCATGGTTTGCCGTAGCAGATTCAAAACGCGTACCAATTTCCTTACCCAACACTGCATCAAGCAAGATATGTGACATACGTCCTCGACACACAAGCGTGGGAATGCCCGCTGCCATCGCAGCACGAGCAGCTCGAAGTTTGGTTGCCATGCCACCCGTTCCAATGGAGCTGCCCGAACCTGACGCCATTGCACTGATGTGAGCATCAATATGACTCACATGATGGATAAGCGTAGCTTCAGGGTGTGTCGAAGGATTGGCAGTGTATAGTCCATTCACATCAGACAAAATGATGTACAAATCTGCTGCTACTAAGGTAGCTACGATGGCACCGAGCATATCATTGTCACCAAAGGTAAATTCAGCAACAGATACCGTATCGTTTTCATTGACAACGGGCACCGCCCCAAGCTCAATAAGGCTACGCAGCGTTGTGCGTGCGTTGAGATAACCTATTCTATCCATCACATCTCGTCGGGTAAGTAACACCTGACCACAGGCAATGCCATGTTCTTCCAAAACCTCACCGTAAGCCCCAACAAGAGCAACCTGCCCAGCAGCTGCACACGCTTGCAGCAAAGCTATATCTTTGGGACGTCTTTCAAAGCCCAGCTTATCAAGACCTGCGGCAACAGCGCCTGAGGAAACAAGAATAACGTTGAAGCCTTGGTGTTCAAGCTCAGCTATTTGGTCACAAAGCTGACGCACAAAAGAGGTGTCAATTCGAAAATTTTTATCTACAAGCGTTGAGGAACCAAGCTTGACAACAATAGTTCCACCTGCGGGTATGGCATTAAACATCGGCAAGACCCTCATCACACACGTCCTCTAAGAACTCTTCTTCTGAGACAGACTGAGCATTGCGGGCGCTCTCATAATCAAAGGCAAAACCCAAGATGCGCACCTCATCACCTTCCTGAACTCCCGCTTTTTCTAGACGGTCAAACAAGCCAATACGCTGCATGCGATGCTGCATAAACGAAATAGCCTCTTCGTTTTCCCAGTCAGTTTGCACAATCATGCGCTCAATAGCGTCCCCAGTGATACGCCAGACATGGCGCTCTTCGCGCGTGATGTGGATGGTCGTTTCACGGCGGCGACGTTGTTCTTCAAGACGTGCATTTAGCTCTTCGGCAGACTCCCCCGCCTTAATAGCAGCCCTAAGACTTGCAACACGTGTTGCACAGGCGGCAACAAGGGAGTTTAAACCTTCACCTGTAGCTGCCGACACCGCAAAAAAAGGTCTGCCATCGGCTGTAGCTGCCGCCCTTAGGCGAGCGATAGCATCTTCGGTGCCAGGTAGGTCACATTTGTTGGCAACGACAATCTGAGGACGTTCAGAGAACTCCTCAGCATATACGCTAAGCTCTGCATTAATGGTCTTGTAGTCCTCAACAGGGTCGCGTCCCTCAAAACCACCTGTCGCATCAACCACATGAATCAATAAGGCTGTTCGTTCAATATGACGAAGGAATTCATGACCCAGCCCCCTGCCAAGAGCTGCGCCCTCAATAAGGCCAGGAACATCCGCAACGACAAAAGATGACCCGTCTTGTGCGCGAGCTACCCCCAGATTAGGTACAAGTGTGGTAAAGGGGTAGTCAGCGATTTTGGGGCGAGCAGCTGAGATGCGCGCGATAAGAGAGCTTTTGCCTACTGATGGCATGCCAACCAAGGCTGCATCAGCTAAAAGTTTCATCTCAAGCTCAATCCAATGCTCTCGCGCAGGCACACCTTTTTCTGCAAAGGCAGGAGCTCGACGTACAGAGCTCACAAAATGAATATTGCCACGACCGCCGTGACCACCAGGACCTACAATGACACGCTCCCCAGGAGCAACAAGATCGGCAATCTCAAAACATGGCTCCATAGTCTCAGCATCAAGCTCTCGTACTACCGTTCCTAACGGTACATGCAGCTCAAGATCATGACCATCCTTACCATGGCGACGTGACCCCTGACCATGAGTACCGCGTTCCGCCTTAAAATGATGCTTAAAGCGATAATCAATCAAAGATGAAATATGGGGATCAGCGACAAGCACCACATCGCCGCCACGACCGCCATCTCCTCCGTCAGGTCCGCCCTTAGGTACGTGCGCCTCACGACGGAATGACATGCAGCCAGCACCACCATCTCCGCCCTTAACGCAGATTCTCGACATATCTGTGAAGCTCACGCCCAAAGTTTCCTCCTTGATTGCTGCTTCTATGGTAACAAACCCAGCATGCCCAAGGGACATCATGCCTATACCTAGCTGGGCTAAGGTAAAAATTAATCCTTATAAAATGATGGAAGCAGCCACAATTAACATACCTGCGGCAAAAACAACAATATCAGCCGCAGCAAAAGGATAGCGTTTATAGGAAGAGGAACGCGTGCGCAAATAAAAGCCTCTTTCCTCTGCTGCGAGCGCTGTATCATCAGCTTTGGCAACCGAAGAGATCAGCAACGGTGCTGCAAGCGGCAGCATCAGACGTAGGCGTCTAAAAATGCTACCCTCATCAAAAGAGGCACCGCGGGCAGTCTGAGCTTCAACGATTTTGTTCATCTCATCCGCAAAAATCGGCACAAAACGAAGAGCAGTAGTAATAGTAAAAGCGTAACGATAAGGAACGTGCAACACTTCAACTGCAGCATTTGCAAGATCAGTAAGCCGAGTCAACGTGAGCATTTGTACCAAGGGGATGGCAAAAGCTACGAGGCGCAAAGCAACTAATATACCTGTGGAAAGACCTCGGTCTGTCACAAACAAAAAAATAGGCGTGCCATCTCGAATAATAAGCACCTGAACCAAGCACATTACCAAGCCCAAACCCAAAAGACCCGTAAGCAGGCTTAAAGTCTCTTTGCCAATGCCCGCATAAAGGCCTATGAGGACTTCTACACCAATGATGCCCATCAATATAAAGGGATGAGGCGCTAAAAAAACAGCCACACAAATACAGAGTGCCAATAAAACCTTGGAAAGAGGATTAGCACGATGAAGCAGGGTGGTACCCTCAGAGTACTTCAGAAGACCTGCCATTTATCTCACCAGACCTTCCGTAATAGTCACAATATCACTCACCTCAGACAGACTTTTATAGACACTGTAGCCATCTGCTGCCAACTTGCTAGAAAGACCAAGAATCTGCGGCGGTGCCACAGAAGCCTGCTTCATGAGCTCAGAATTCTCAAAAAGTTCAACGGGATTGCCATCAGCACGACTAAAGCCATCAGACATGACCATAATGCGGCTTGCAAAGTCATAGACAACTTCCATGTCATGACACACCATCACAATGGCACAGCCCTGCTTGCGCGCCTCTTTGACCGCCCTCATGACAACCATACACTCTTGATAATCAAGACCACAGGTAGGCTCATCTAAAATGAGTAACTGTGGGCGCACTACGATTACACTGGCAAGAGCCACAATCTGCCGCTGGCCACGTGAAAGCGAAAACGGAGCAACATCGGCTGGTAAGGAAAACTGTTTAATCGTTTGTGCTGCTCGAGAGCGGGCTATTTGTGTATCAACGCCTAGTAATTCCAAGGAAAAAGCCACTTCATCGAGGACAGTTTCTTTGCAAATCTGATGATCGGGATCTTGAAAAAGCGTCGAGACATGACGTGCAATCTGACTTGTACGAGCTACAGATGTATCCAAACCACAGATGGTCACCCTGCCTTCAGAGGGCTTGAGAAGACCATTCATGAGTTTGGTAAGGGTAGTTTTACCTGCACCATTTTGACCAATAATGGCAAGCAGCTCACCGGGATACACCTCAAAATCAATATCTTGCACCGAAGCGGCATGAGGTCCATAGGAAAAAGCTACGCGGTCAAAAGACAAGACTGCCTGTTGCTGGGTCTTGGAACCAGCTTCGTGTTGCACTATAAACGCGTCTTCGCTTCTTCTGGGCTCAAAATCAGCCCTGCGAGGAGTTTTATTGTCAGCAATTAAATTCTTGATACCAGCAAATGCAGTATCCGTAGTCAAAAAAGAACAGCTTTTATCAAGTAATTGCTTTGCATGCAGCTTGTTTGAAACACGGGTAACGCGTGGAGAATCAACACCGATGGCTTTGAGCTCTTGACGGTGCGTCAAAACTTCTGCGGGGCTGCCATCAAGGGCAACAGCTCCTTCGGAAAGCACGAGCATACGCTGACAATACTCAGCAAGCAGAGCAACTTTTTGCTCTACCACAACCACTGTAATTCCTTGAGTCTGATTGAGTAGACGAAGCGTATCAAATACCTGACGTGACGAAAGCGGATCGAGTGCTGCCGTAGGCTCATCTAAAACCAATACACGAGGTTGCAAGGCCAAAATTGCGGCAATCGCAACTTTTTGCTTCTGTCCTCCAGAAAGAGTCGCAATATCGCGATGAAGCAAATCGGAGATGCCTACCGCTTCAAGCGCCTCAAATACGCGCGGCATTATGTGCTCATGATCAACACCAAAGTTTTCAAGACCATAAAGCAACTCATCTTCTACGTTTGCAGAAACCATCTGTGCATCAATGTCCTGCAAGACGCTACCAACAATCTGAGAGACATCTGTAAGCTCGACTTCGCAGGTATCAATACCCGCTACCAAACAAGCACCTCTGAACTCACCTTTATAATGATGAGGTATCGCACCCGACAGCACCGAAGTAAGGGTAGTTTTACCTGCTCCAGAAGGACCAATGATACCTACGAAGTCTCCTTCATTGATGTCAAGACTTACATCATGTAACGCATAGGGGCGCACATGCAGGGAGTTATTTTTTTGCGTCGTATCCTCAAAAGCAAAAGATACGTGAGACAACTGAATAACTGGTATGGCAGCCGAATCACATGCCCTACATACTGACACTACAAGCCCCTTTCAAAGGATGGCAGCATCCTTGATACAACTTAACGAGAGACAACCTTACGCAAAGCAGGGTAAAGACCACCTACTACCAAGGCATTGCCCACCGCAGTACTTAACACAACAATTAATAGGGGCAGCATGGAAGCAAGCGCACCCTTAAGTACGATGACCATTGCAATAGAAGCAAAAATCAGACCAGAAACCAAAGTAGTAACAAAACCCACAACAAAAGGAAGATATACAGGTGTCTTGTCATCGGTAAATTTATTAACGAGCAAAAAAGCTACAACTGCGCCAGGAATATCCGCAACGTATTCAACGCCAGGAATAGAAGTAGTGATTTGAATGACGGTAGCCGCGAGAATACCAAAGATTATGGCTTGAGGCAGGGTCGGCTTAAGCAGCAGGATAGCCAAGCAATATGCAGCAATACAAAACTCAGGCTTGATACCTGTAATAGCGAGCATGTTACCCACTGTTGCATTGAGAATAAAACCTGCAGCAAGAAGAATAGCGACGAGAACCAAAGAACCAACATCAAGCTTGCCTGACTGTGCCTGAGTACTTTTGATGGTACGGACTTCAGCGCCAGTATGCTTCGAATTTTCCATGAGAGTTTCTCCTAACATGAGCTTTGATAGTCAATGTAGATTGAACGACACAAAAAAACGGCTCCCGGTCAACCCGGAAGTCGTCTGCACAAGTCATGTGGCAGCAAGCGACCTAGAGTCGACCAAAAGAAGACCAGCTACGCCACCACCAGTTCATGCCCTTAGAAGTGCTTATCTGAGTCATCATGGTCAAACTCCCTTCTTCACTCGATTTCGTGTTAGTGGGACTATATCAAAGAGCACGCTTAGATTGAGTCTCATTTCACATACGTTTATGAATTGAAACAAAGTGTTCAAGCAAGACAATCAAACACAAAGACAAAACCCCACCGCACTAGCGATGGGGTTTGATTATGCAACCTACACTCTACTCAGCAGGCACCACGTTAACGACGTGCTTGGCACCCCTCACAAACTGCACGGTGCCATCCTGCAGTGCAAAAAGCGTGTCATCCTTGCCACGACCAACACCTGTACCAGGAGTAATGTGTGTGCCACGCTGACGAACAATAACCTGACCGGTCTTAATTGTCTGACCACCAAAAATCTTGGTACCAAGACGCTGAGCGTTGGAATCGCGACCGTTGCGCGAAGATGCTTGGCCCTTTTTATGTGCCATAGTACTACCTGCCTTACTCGAAAAACTAATGGGAATAGCGCGAGCCTACGCGGGAATGGAAGTAATCTGCAGGCGCGTAAGCTGCTGCCTGTGACCCTTGGTGCGGCGATAACGCTTGCGCTTGTGAAGCTTGAAGACAATAACCTTCTTGCCCTTGTGCTGATCGACCACTTCAGCGACAACCTTTTTACCCTCGAGCTCAGCGGGAGCGACAACGGTCTTTGTGTCGTCAGCAAGCATCAGGACGTCGAGGTTGACCTTGTCGCCAGGCTGCGCGCTGAGCTTTTCAACGTCAATGACGTCGCCCTCGGCAACCTTATACTGCTTGCCACCAGTCGTAACGATTGCGTACATGTGAGAACCCTTCGATGCTGGAATAGTGCAACAGCTATCCATAATACAGGCGTCGACCTGCATCGTCAACGGAAAAACCGTCAGAGACACAGCGGACGCCTCTAGTTAGGATATACAGCTTAGCCAATTGGAGCAAGCTCTTTATCGCATCCACAAGACTAACACCAAATATAGACTATATACTCCGCGATACTGCGATTTGACGTCGGACTTAGCGATAGCTTATATAGCCAGTTGTACGTGCAGCGGCAGCATCGCTGGATAGTACAGGCGCTATACGCTTGACAACAGTATGGCTCTGCTGAGCCTCTTTGACTGCAACGCATTGTCTAAGCAACCTGTCTTTAAGCTTAGCTGCATCACGAACAAGGCTTCCATCATTTTGAGCTTTCAAAAGCTGAGCTGTTGCCAGGGTACCTGCAAATCCCATGGCTCCTCTCCCCAACCAATTGCCCATAGGCAAAATATTGCTCAGCATACGAGCAAACTGGCGCCAGCTGAGCCCACAAGCCAAAACCAAAGCGGTATCTATCAAAAAAGAAGGCGATAAAGAGCGGCCAGATGCAGCAGCAATGCTCAAGGCTAATTTGAGTTGGTTGACTGTCATGATGGGAAAATCTGAGCCGTGGATAATATCAATAGCACCAACCGCAGCATTTTGAGCAGCACACAGCAGCACCAGCGAATCAATGAGTGTCTGTCTACAAAAACTATAAGACGCAGCAAAGGCCACTGCTTTATCGCTAGCCTCTACCATCCACTGAGCTAACGGTTTTGCAAGCTCTGCAGTATTAGAAACGGCAATGGGTGTCAGTAAGTCTTTGAAGCTTTCGTCCAAATTGTCAAAAGAAGGTAAATCTAGACTACTTTCCGCAATCAAGGCACAAGAAACTCCAGATTCTGCGAAATGCTTTGCTTCTTTGGCAACAAGAGTAAGCTGATTGCCCACAACAAAAATAGCAAGGTCAGGCACAAGCGTTGTGCTCACACCATATTCGAGCTCTTTGATACTTAACTCAGCACTTGGCTGTTCGGCACAAAGCAGTCGTTTGAGTTCAAGTATCAACTCACGAGCAGCAGACATATCGATTATTACCAAAGTATGTGTAGGAGCACAACGTTGCTCATCAGAACTTTTGCTCTCACTTAAAAGCTCAAACACGCTCGATAGCGAAAAAGCTTTCTTTGCCATGCCAGTTTCTCCTCTACACCGTTTTTCTTTTCCATTGTAATGTCAAGAAAAACAGGCATTGTAATGAATGATGCATCCTATGTATTTGCCTACGCAGCTTTGGGACGATGGTGCCAAATGGATTGAATAATACCTGCAGCCGACAGTTGTACGACCATCGAAGATGAACCAAAACTAATAAACGGCAAGGGAATGCCAGTAATAGGCATAATCCCAATACACATACCCACATTTTGCAAGAGCTGAAACGTCCACATTGTTGCAATACCCGCAAGCAACAATTTTGCATACGGCGATTCAAAACGACGAGCAAGCCAAATCGTAGAAAATATTGCCCAAGCAAAGAGAGCTAAAAGCAAAGTTGCCCCCATAAAACCAAACTCTTCAGCCAAAAGAGCAAAAACAAAGTCAGTATGTGCCTCAGGCAAAAAACCCGACCAAGCCTGACTCGCATTACCAATACCTTTACCCAATAGTCCACCAGAGCCAACTGCAATTTTTGCCTGTAGCAGGTTATAACCATCGCCAGCAGGATCTACCGAAGGATCCACAAAGACAAGCAAGCGTTTGAGCTGATAATCCTTAAGCAGTTTGAGAGCGTGCGGAACATTGTCAGCCAATGAGAGACCAACAACCAAAGCAGCAACAGCGACTACCAAACCAATAGTAATGAGAACCCAGCTCCTCTTGGCACCAGACATGATGATAATGGAGGCACCTACAACAAAAACAATGAGACCCGTGCCGAGGTCTTGAATAATCAAAATGGCAAAAATAGCAGCAAGGATACCGCAAATCTTGACATAGTCCCGCAGGGTATCAATCTTGCCATTGTATTCTGCACCAAGACCTGCCATCAAAAAGATGGTAAGTATTTTGACGATTTCCGAAGGTTGGAAACGCAAGCCTACCAAAGGTATTTTGACCCAGCCCGTCATACCTTTGGCAGAAATGCCAAAACCAGGAACATTGGGTAATACAATCAGACCAACGATGATAACAAAAAGTACAATCGAAGATGATTGCATCACACGATAGTCACTGCGCCAGATGGCAAGCGCTACAGCAAAACCCATCATGATACCGAGCAGATGTCGAGGAAAAGAGACATCAACGATAGTACGTGAAGCAGACCAAATGATTACGGTGCCATAGCATACGAGCAGTAGTACAGGTACAAGTCCGCCTAGATAAAAACTACTCAAAGGTCCTGCAAGGCGGCCTTTTTTTGTAGATGCGATGCTCTGTTTGTCAAAAAGCGAGCGAAGATGCTCAAAAAAAGAAGCTGTTTCTGCCATGTTATCTATCCCCCCCTACTTCTTGCTCAGATGTATCGGGTTGACCATAGATAGCACCAAGTACGTCACGAACAACAGGAAGAGCCGAAACGCTACCAAAACCGGCATATTCCAAGCATGATGCAACAACATACTTGGGTTTATCTGCAGGAACATAGGAAATAAACCAACCATGAGGCTGGTCATGGCCAGACTCTGCAGTACCAGTTTTGCCAGCAACACGCACGGTCATATTGGTGAAATGAGATGCCTGAGCCTCAGATTCATCATAGACCACGCCTATAAGCGCCTTATGTATCAAATCAATATATGCATCATTTTCTTTGACCTTTTTAGGATCTTTTGCCTTGTAATCGATAACTGATCCAGAGCCCTCACGAGACATAACGCTTTTAAGTACATGTGGAGTAAACCAGTATCCACCGTTAGCAAGGCCGGCATAAACGCAAGTCATCTGCAGCGGTGTCACCAACAAGTCACCTTGGCCTATAGCAAGGTTGGTATTGTCGCCGCCCTGCCAGCTACGAGCAGTATCATCTGCCGAACTGAAGTAATTCCACTTCCATTTTGCATCAGGTACGCGCCCCACAGATTCGCTGGGCAAGTCAATATCTGTCTTTTTGCCTAAACCCCAAGAGCGATATTTATCCTGCAAAGCTTCGGGAGTCTTGGAATAAAAGATTGCCTTACCAATCTCATAAAAAACAACGTCACAGGAAAAGACTATGCCTGTCTCAATAGACATAAGGCCATGACCTTCATGGTTCCAGCAGTACTGACCATACTCTTTACCAAAACCAGTCCAATATCCTGTGCAATTATAGGTAGAACTTTGAGTTGCAAGCTGATTGTCTAAGGCTGCCAAAGCAGAGAGTGGTTTAATTGTGGAAGCAGAAGGATACTGACCAGTTACGGCACGATTGAGTAGAGGATTGTCACTTTCTTCCTTACCAAGTTCTTCCCAGTCGGAAGCAGAGATACCACCAACAAAAATATTGGGTGAAAAAGTTGGTTCACTTGCCATAGCAATAATTTCACCGTTAGTGACATCCATACAGACGACACAGCCTGCGATACGATCTTCGTTTTTTGGCTTTGAAAGCTTTTTTATAATCTTTTGCAAAGACTCTTCAGCGGCTTTTTGGACATCGATATCCAGCGTCAGCATCACATCAGAGCCAGGCTGAGGTTCAACGGTACTTACGTGATCAAGCACCTTTCCATCTGCGTTAACATATACCGTCTTTTCGCCACGAATACCCTGCAAAACATTTTCATACTGATACTCAACGCCAGCCTGACCTACCGTATCTCCTGACTGATAGTCGGCATTACCGCCAGTTCTTTTATCCTTGGCATTCTTGAGTTGCTCGGCAGATATGGTGCCGGTATAGCCCACAACATGAGCAGCAAGGCTACCATGGGGATAAAGACGCACCGTACGCTGTTCAACGGTAACATCGTGAAAAAGATAGGGGCGTTCCTCAATATAGGCCACAGTATGACGAGAAACATCAGAAGCAACGGTACGCATGCTCTGTGCACCATCGCTTGTATCTTGGATTTTGCGACGCACTGCATGCCAAGGCATACCGATAAGGTTGCCCAGAAGCTGACACTCCAGTTGATCATCGGCAACCACCGATGAGGCAGTCACCGTCAAAGAAGATCTATTGGTAACCAACTCATTGCCGTTGCGATCCAAAATACGTCCACGCGGAGCTAACGTCGAAATAGTGCGAGTGCGATTGGATTCAGCCTGCCGACTATACGTAGTGGTAGAGAGAAGCTGCATAGACCAGAGTTTGACCCAAAGTACGGCAATTACTGTACCTGAAAAAATACCGAGTCCAGCCAAACGCTCGCGAAAACCTGTATCTGATGAGTTACCAGCGCCGCCCGTCGCTCGAGGCGCAGCCCCACCGATATCAAAAGTAAAACGTGATTCCCCTCGCCCAAATATCAAGAAAATGACAATAAGGGCAAGAGCAATGAGTAGACAGATGACTACAATGACCGTGGTCATACTCATAGCTCAGCCTACAGCTTTCCTAGATCGTAATGACTACCGCCACGGCGCTTACCTGCCAGTCCAGCTTTGCGTGCTGTCTTCATGGCAGAATTACCAGACCCCAAATGTAAGAAATGAACAAATAGAGCAAAAACTATCAGCGTCAGCAAAAAAGTCGGTAGCGTTCTCAACACGACGGCATCAACAAAAGACTTGGATGAACCCACAAAGAGCATGGTTAAGTGATAAACCAAGTGAGCTACCAGCGAACTGGCTGCAAAAGCAGTAATACTTTCAGTAGGTTCATCAGAAAGCCTATTGCGTTCTTCAGATCCCAAGACATAACTCATCACGGTAAGCAAGAAAGCCATCAAACCAAAAGGTCCTGTAGTAGACAGATCATAAAACACGCCAGCAGCAAAACTAGAAAGCACACCAGCTCCGCCACCAACAGACAAAGAGACAATTCCAGCAAATACCATAGCGATATTTGCGCGTCCATTTCCGATACCAATATTGGGAGCTAAGGCTAGCTGAAGTACAATGCAAATCAGCGCCAAAACACCAAAGGAGCGGCGATTTTTATTTTTGTCACGTATTTGCATGGCCGCCTACTCCTCTCCCGAAGATGAGTTATCAGAACCATCAGAACTGCTACTACCCAAAGCAGAGCTGCCGCTCTTGGCACTGCTGTTAGCACCCTTTACTTGCTTTGAGTCTTGCTTGTCAGCAGCTGCAATTTCTTCTTCAGTAGCTTCCTGCCCTTCGGTAAGCGAGGTAACTACCAATACTTCTTCAAAATTCTCCGTAGAAGAAAGAGTGGAAACTTGGATATCGAGATAGAGCGCTCCTGTTGTACGATTGACGTTATACACACGCCCCAGAGGTAGCCCCTTGGGAAAAACACCACCCAGTCCACTGGTAACTACCATATCTCCTACTTCAACTTTTTGGTCAGTACCAATCAAAGTGAGATGCAGTGTGCCATCGGCAGAACCATTAAGCATACCCTGGACACGCGTACCTTGAAGCATTGCGGCCACACTAGAGCCTTCATCCGTCAGCAGGCGCACCGTTGAAGACGTAGGACCGCAGGCAATAGTCTGACCAATAATACCTGCAGCATCGGTAACAGGCATGCCCACTGCAAGACCCGCAAGAGTACCCTTATCAATGGTAACCGTTGAGCTCCATGAGTCAGTAGAACCCGCAATAATGCGCGCTGCCGTAGACTTGAGATTGTAGGAGTCCTGCAAGTCCAAAAGCTTCTGCAAACGCTTTGCCGTTTGCTGAGCTTCTTCAAGCTCAGCGTTACGAGCGGTCAACTTTTCGTTGCGAGTCTTAAGCTCAGAGAGCGTCTCCTGACTCGAAGTAAGGTTGGCAAAGATATTTCCCAAACCCTGAAAAGGTGCTGTAACGGCAGAACCTAGTGTCTTTACAGGGGTCATAACCACCTGAAAACCACCACGGATACTATTGAGAGGACCTTTTCCTGCTTCGCGGCTCCCCAAAGTAAAAAATACGACGGAAAGCACAACGCACACGACTGCAACTCGCAAACCATTATTAACACTGCGCTTACGCAGCTGAGCAGGCGTACCAAGTCCGCCGAGTGAATGACGAGGCATGTTATAGCCTCCTACTGACCCGCACTCTGTACGAAGCCACCCGTCAATGCATTGGCCTCAAGGACCTTGGCACAGCCGTTAACGACGTTTTCGAGTGCAGTGGGACTCACATTGACAGGCACACCGGTCTCATCACGCAGACGCTGATCAAGACCGCGCAGCAAACCACCGCCACCAGTCAGAAGGATTCCGTAATACATCAGGTCGCTTGCAAGGTCAGGCGGAGTTATATCCAAGGCATCCTTAACTGCCTTGGTAACATCATCCAAGGGCTTATCAAGAGCGCGGCGAATTTCCTCGCTTTCGATGCGCACAGCCTTTGGAAGACCGCTCATAACATCACGGCCATTGACCTCAACATCTAATTCCTCTGCCAAGGGTGCAGCAGAGCCAACCTTAATCTTGATGTCTTCTGCTGTGCGCTCACCAATCGAAAGATTATATGCATCACGCACATGCTCAAGAATAACCTGGTCAAACTCATCACCAGCAGTACGAATCGACTGGGACACAACGATACCACCCATAGCAATAACAGCAACCTCAGTGGTGCCGCCACCAATATCGACAACCATGGATCCTGTGGGATCTTCAATAGGTAAATCAGCACCAATTGCTGCAGCCATAGGCTCTTCAATTAAATAGGCCTGGCGAGCACCAGCCTGGATAGTAGCCTCAAAAACAGCACGCTTCTCGACAGAAGTGACACCAGAAGGCACACAGACGACAACACGGGGACGGGGTGACCAAGGGTACTGCCTAGATTGAGAGCCGCGAGCTTTCTCGATGAAATACCGAAGCATAACTTCAGTTACATCAAAGTCAGCAATAACGCCGTCTTTGAGTGGGCGCTCAGCAATAATAGAACCTGGAGTACGGCCAATCATGCGCTTTGCATCGGCACCGACGGCCAGTACTCTATCTTCACTTTTATCGATAGCGACAACGGAGGGCTCATTAATTACGATACCTTGACCGCGAACAGCAACCAAAGTATTTGCTGTTCCAAGGTCAATTGCAAGATCGCCGCTATACTCTCCGAAGAGTGTATCGAGAATCGACATCTTCCCTGCCTTCTACCTGCTAGTTCTGGGACGTCTGGGTGTTTGAATCAGTACTTTGTTGATCGTTGTTTTGCTCGGAAGTATTTTGAGTGTCGGCCGTAGGATTGCTCTGGGTCGTAGCATTATCGGCAGGCTGAGCTGTATTGGCATCAGTCTTATCCGCCGTATCAGACGGTGAAGTCTCAGTCTCAAGTTTGGCATCACTACCGCCAGTTGAAGGAGATTGCAACTCTATCTTGGCAACCTTCCAACCAATGCCTTCACGAACAAGGGTTGCAGTATATGCCAGTGAACCACCATCTTGCAGTTTGACATCAACAAGCACTTTAGAAGTACTCATGGACTGTTCTTGAGTTACCGCTGTAACCGACTTCACCCCCGCAGGAAGATTTTGGTCAAGCTGTTTGCGAGCATCGTCGGTCAGCTTGGGAGACACAAGACTTGAGTAGTCAGCACCTTCATTTGCCTTCTCAAAAAGGCTGGTAGTGACATCAGCCTGCATAGGCCAGCCATAGCCTTTCCAATACGCAAAGGCGGCTGCACCCAAAAGAAGTACCAAAATAAAGAAGAAAATAAAAAAGGCTTTAAGGCCACTATGCTTGTGCTTGCGACGAATCTTCTTATCCTGCTTGACAACTTCTTCTTCATCAAGAGAAAAGAATCCCGTATCCTCAGGCGAAGGAATAAATTCACCAGACTTGCCCAATGGATCAAGAGGATCAACACCTGCGCTTACGCTTTGAGAGCCATATCCCGCAGCGGCTAGAAGCGCATCTGTCTCGGAAGGACCATCACCTGTCTGGGCATGTAATGCACGCTGCGCGGCATCTGCAGAGATGCGCTCCTCGGGTGTCAGCTGATAGTGACCATCCGTGGTAGCACGGCCAAAGGCATCGGCGGCCTCGGACATACGATTTGCCGCTACATAGGCAAGGCCCATAGAGGCATAAATCTTATTTTGATTATCTTCGCCAGTCGCAAAATCAAGGGCAGTACGATATGCCTCGATAGCATCTGCTGCACGACCTAACTTCATAAAGCAAGAGCCTAGCTTGGTCAAAGCCACGGAAGGCTTGGGGTTGGACTCATCAATTGCAGCATTGCGATAAGCAACACCACCATCGCGCGCATCACCCACCTGTAAATAGGCGTCACCCAAAGCCAAATAAGCCTTATAAGGAGTGGCATAGCTGCCATCTTTAGTCGCCATTGTCAAAGAGGCAATAGCCTCCTGCGGACGACCAGCAGCAAGCAAGGCGCGGCCGCGATTGCAGGCAAGTGCGCCCGCATGACCATAGGTGGAGTCACGAAGAGCATCAGCATAAGAAACTGCAGCCTCGTCATAGCGGCCAAGGCGCATGTAGCAGTTACCAAGAAGGTGGTCAATCTGACCAGACACCTCACCAGGGCCTTTTGCCTGAACAAACAGCTCTACTGCAACACCGAAGTTTGCCTGTTTGTATGCTTCATTGCCCGCTGCAAACGCTTGTGTATTCACTCTGGGACGCTCCTATCATTCTTGAGCCTAGTTCAGCCAACCACGCTTAGGCATGTACTGAGGCTTACGCATGCTTAATACGAATTGAATTAATGATATCGCCTGCACGCAAAGACTGCTCAATTTCAAGACCCTCAATTGTCTGGCCAAAGACTGTATAACCAGAGTCTAGCCCATGCTGAGCACCTAGGCAGAAATAGAATTGAGAACCTGCTGAATCAGGCGACTGAGAACGCGCCATAGCAAGAGCGCCATCATCATGGGAATTGCGAGGATTGGTCGTAAATTCCTGTTTGATACGATAGCCAGGACCACCCGTACCAGGCATTCCATCGGGGCCAACCTTGCCTGCCGCAACATCAGCGGCGGACATATCACGTGTATGAGGACATCCGCCTTGGATAACAAAACCAGGAACATAGCGGTGGAACTTTAGGCCATCATAAAAACCAGCCGAAGCCAATTCGCAAAAGTTTGCGACATGAATAGGCGCCCCTACACCATCAAGACGCACACAAATGATGCCCTTATTAGTATCGATCGTGGCAATCTCATCGCCTACGACCTTATATTCAGGCTCATAGAGCGGATCAGAGAAGAAACCCATGTGTCTGCTCACCTCTCACTACGGCATGTTGCCAGCAGCATTAACATATCTGTACGAGTTTACCAGCGCAAGCCGCGTTTCACATATTCGGCAGACGCTAAGTTATAGTTAAGAATAAACCATAAACCCAGATTTACTGAGTAGGTTTTGTTGGCTTCCAGGCAGAATAATTCGAATCAAAGTGTGAGCGGAAGGTATTCTTGCCACTTGAGTCGGCATGCTCATTAATTGCAGCAAAGATTTCATCTTCTTTTCCTTCGGCATTGTCAAGTTCGGCAGACTTCTTCCAACAGGTACGAAGATCGTCAGACCAGTTACGCAACCACGAACCTAAAGTTTTAAAGTTAGATACATCCTGAGCATAGGTGCCCGTTGTGATATCAATCTCGTCTAAGGACTTAAGGGTATTATCCAGACGAATGGCAAGTTCCTCTTGGCTATCGTGACCGGCTTTACGTTCGTCAAAACTGCCCATCGTGCCCTTTTCTTTCAGCAGGCTTTCGCTTTTTTCAAGCTCCTCTTCATAGCTGTTGTACTGCTTGTAGACTCCCATGAGCTTTTGATACGTGAGTTCATCAGCAGAAAGCACTGTTTTTTCTGCATCAGAGCCAGATGCCCTATCTTGACTCAATGCATTTTTTTTGCCAGGAAATCCCGCCATAGACATATCCGCAGGTATCTTTGCTTTGGTGGCAAAAGCCTCAGCATTCCAAGGATGAGTGATATAGAGTACCGTACCACCCACCACAAGCAACGATGCAAGGGCTGCTACCAAGGCTACGCGTGCGCGAGGGAAATTATCATGTTTATTTAACGGGTCGTAAGCCTCAGGATTTGCAGGAACCGCACTCTCAATGCGCGGCATTGCATGGGTCTCCCCTTCCTCCAAACTCTTTGCCTCACGGGCTTTCCGCTCTTCCTCAGCTTTTTTTAAAATCTCTTTGGTAGCTGTAGATATATTGTTTTGCGAATGAAGATTGACCGGCACAAAGGTGCCACAAGCAGGACACCTATCAGCACCGAGAGGAACTAGCGCACCACAATTGGCACACCACCTTTGCTCAAGACGAGGAAGCCGCGTAGTCATGCCCAAATCACCATGACAAGCAGGACAACGCAATACATCATCAGAAATATGCGAACCACAATGTGGACAAATCACTGACCTCCTCCTTCCTCATTCATAGATACGCAATCCGCACAGAGAACAAAGTGCTTGCACACTTATGCTGTGTTCAAATCGTTGAGCACATAGGGCAAGATACCCCCTGCACGTACAAAATCCGCCTCAGTTGGCGTATCAATACGTACCACACACTCAAAATGCACACGGTCGCCATGAGCTTTGCGAGCACAGACCCTACAGCTGGTATGGCCAGCTATAAGCTGATCAAGTTTGATTTCGGACAAATCAAACTCTTCACTCCCATCAAGGCCTAGTGTTTCAGCATTTTGACCTTCAACAAACTGTAAGGGGATAACACCCATTTGTACAAGGTTTGAACGATGAATGCGCTCAAAGCTTTCTGCAAGTACAGCGCGAACACCAAGCAAGGCGGGACCTTTTGCAGCCCAATCGCGACTAGATCCCGAGCCATACATCTTGCCCGCTATGATAACAAGAGGAATGTGCTTGCTGCGATAGTCCATAGCGGCATCAAAGATACTCGTAAGTGTGCCATCAACAAAGTTGCGCGTCCAGCCGCCCGTCTTACCAGCAGCAAGCTTATTGACAAGCTTTACATTGGCAAATGTACCACGCATCATAAGTTCATGATTACCACGGCGACTACCAAAGGTATTAAAGTTATCCTCGCTGATACCCCGCTCGATTAAATAGCGTGCAGCGGGGCCATCACTCGCAATGCTTCCTGCTGGCGAAATATGATCTGTGGTTACAAAATCACCTAACAAAGCGAGGGAGCGAGCACCTTGGATCTTGATGCTATCCCCTGTCCGTGCCTCTTCAAAATAGCTGGGACGACGTACATAGGTAGACGACAGATCCCAGTCGAAAGTAGCAGAAGAGCTTGCAGGGATAGAAGACCATTCAGGATAACCACTCAGCAGTCCTATGCCACCCTCTTCATAAAGCTCAGGAGTCAGCACCGACGCTAAAATCTGAGCTACCTCATCATCGCTTGGCATCAACTCAGAAAGCATAAGGGGCGTACCATCAGCTGCATGTCCTACTGGTGTCGATGTCAAATCACAATTAACCGTACCAGTTAATGCATATGCAAGCACTAGTGCAGGCTCCATGAGGAAGTTTTGCGCTACGTCAGGAGAGATACGCCCATCAAAATTACGATTACCCGAAAGCACACTTGCAAGCTCAATGTGGTCTGCAATATTGTGAAGAGGAGCAGCAATAGATCCTGAGTTACCAATGCAACTCATGCAACCAAAGCCACACACAGCAAAGCCTAGCTGCTCAAGACTTTCAGAAAGACCTGCGCGATCAAGAATCATTGCCGCCGCATGGCTACCTGGAGCCAAAATAGTCTTAACCCAAGGAGCAGTATGTAGGCCCTTGTCAACTGCCGCCTTTGCAAGAAGACCAGCCTGAACCATCATGGTAGGGTCAGTTGCTGTAGTACAGCTGGTGATAGCAGCAATTGCAACAGTACCGTGGCCAATCTGATACCTCTGTCCTTTCAGTTGAATATCAAACATCTCATGAGGATTATGACCGTGAGCAATAACACCTTCTTCAAAACGCGTGGTAAGCTCTGCGGGCACGACACGGCGATGTGGTCTTGAGGGCCCAGCTAAACTCTGCTGCACTTCGGCAAGATTAATCTCGATTGTTTTGGCATACATGCGATCAGAAGATTTTTGCAGCATATCTTGCAAATCAAGATATTTTTCAATGAGCCTGATTTGCTCTTCTGAGCGACCGGTAAGCCAGAGATAATCCATCGTAGGAGTGTCCACGGGAAAAAGCGTAGTTGTAGCTCCATACTCAGGAGTCATATTGGCAACGCACGCACGTTGGGTAGCGCTGAGCGTGCCTACACCATCACCAGTGACCTCCACAAGACTGCCTACAACATCCTCTGCACGCAGTCGCTCGCACACCGTCAGCGCTAAATCCATACCGCTGATACCTTGTGGCAATCTACCGGTAAGCTTAAGTTCAACCACAGGAGGCACCAGCATGCTTATCGGCTGACCTAAGGCTGCAGCCTCAGCCTCTATACCACCAACACCCCATCCAAGAATACCGAGACCATTTGCTGTAGTGGTATGGGAGTCTGTGCCAACTAAACTATCAAAACATGCAACGGGAACTGTTTGATCGCTAAGAGCGTCAGTAGAGACAACTTCGCAGAAACGTTCTATATTGAGCTGATGGCAAATCCCTTCTCCTGGAGGAACTATACGCACATTATCAAAAGATTTTGCCGCCCACTTAAGGAAAGCAAAGCGTTCACGATTGCGCTCTACTTCCTTGAGACGATTAGTAAGGGCAGAGCAGGATGTACCTGCCTCATCAGCAATGACCGAATGGTCAATGACCAAGGTACACGGGATACGCGGACTCACACGCTCTGGATTGCCGCCACGAGCTGCCATAGCGTCACGCATAGCAGCAAAGTCCACAAAAACAGGGACACCCGTAAAATCCTGAAAGAGTACGCGAGCGGGCATAAAAGGAATTTCAGCACCCTTGGTACCCTCAAGTGCCGCCGAGACGATACGACCCGCCAAAAGAGCAGCTTCATCGTCATCTTTAGCGCGACGTACACAGTTTTCTAGCAAAACAAATAAGGCGTAGGGAAGCTTATCTGCCCCGGGAATATCTGCGACCTTATATGCATGGAACTTCTTTTTACCAACGGCAAACTCTACGCTCTCTCTCGCCTTATATACTGCTTGCACAAAATTCTCAGAGCTAACATCAACTTTCAAATCGGTCGCGCAAGGCTTCTTGCCAAGCTGCGCGTCGCTTGTCACGTCCAACATTTAATGCCTCCACCCGAGCAACTGCACCTTTAAGGAACCCGGCATCAAGCGCAGGCCCATTTAGCCAATCATAACTATGCTTGAATATCCCCACTGACAGCAAAGCTACAATCGCGCAAAAGATGTAACCTCCAAGCGATAAATCCTCAATTGAAAAGAAGTCAAAGAAAAATAACACCGCAACCAGAAGTGAAAAAATCATGACTCCAAGAAGAGCTTTTCTCAGTACATTGAGCGGCTGTGAAATACGCCATACCAAGATAATGCCTATGATGGCAACCAAATAGGTGCATGCTGTTGATACCAATCCAAAAGACCAACCAAGCGCACGCCCAGCCAAAATCTCGGCAAAAAGAGCTACCACAATCGCTAATGAAGCAGGTAATGAGCGACTCAGCACATGCTCAAGGAAAGATCCTGTTACACGCTCATGATTGGGTTCCAGTGCAAGCACCAAGCTTGGAAGTCCAATAACGATGCCTGATAAGAGCGAAGCCTGTATGGGAATAAAAGGATATGGCGGCAAAAATACGCAAATAAAAGCCAAGACTGCAGCATAGACTGTCTTTACCAAAAATAGAGAAGCCGAACGCTGAAGATTATTGATAGAACGACGTCCTTCTGCAACAACTTGAGGCATGTGAGCAAAATCATCATCTGCAAGGACAATCTCGGCAACATTGCGCGCTGCTGCAGAACCTGAGGCCATAGCAACCGAGCAGTCCGCTTCACGCAAAGCCAAAATATCGTTCACTCCATCGCCCGTCATAGCAACCGTATGACCTTGGTTTTTGAGGGCAATCACCAATTCACGCTTTATTTCAGGGGTCACACGACCAAAGACTCGATAATCTCTCACAGCCTGTGCAATAGCTGTTTTGTCTGTGAGCGTTGAAGTATCAATCCATTTGTCTGCTTGAGGAACACCCGCTACGCGCGCAATGGCAGAGACCGTGACCGGATCATCGCCCGAAATGACACGAAGATCGACTCCTTGTTGGATGAAGTATTCCATTGTCTCCTGTGCGCTGGCACGAAGCTCGTCTTGGATACTTACAAAGCCAAGGAGCTGGGCTTTGCCGATAAATAGACCTTTTTCATCAAAATCCTCAACACGCGCCACAATTAGTACGCGCGCTAATTCACCAAAAGAACGAAGCTGAGTCTCTACAGAGGAAAACTCATCGCCAAGTACAAACTGTGCTGCACCCATTACGAGCGCTTGGCCATCCAAACAAATACAACCTGAATATTTACGACGAGAAGAAAAAGGAATCGCGCGCACAACATCCAATGGCATAACCTGTTGCGCTTTAACATAATTCAAAATAGCGACAGCAGTTTCGTTTGCATCGTCCTCACCTGCATGAGCAATGGTAGACATTGCGGTGAGCGTTTGTTGGCGCAGCTGTTTTCCACCATCAGCACCGACAACTTGGTCGACAATCATGCCGCCTGTGGTAAGAGTGCCCGTCTTGTCCAAACAAAGCGTATCAACACGAGCAAGCGTCTCAATGCAATATGCCTGCTGCACAAGCACTTGATGCTGACCCAAACGCGTCGTTGCGACGGCTAATACAGTTGAAGTCAACAATACAAGACCTTGAGGAATCATTGCGATAACTGCAGACACAGAGGTCAAAATCGCATGATTAAGCTCGGCTCCCGTCATGGATGTACGAATAAAAAGCGCAAGGCCCAGAGGGATGAGCATATAGGTACCAAAGCGGACAACAGATTCAACAACGCTTTTAATTTCAGAGCGTATGGGCTTAACGTATTTTGCCTCCGCATTGATACGCGCAGCATATCCGTCCTTGCCTACCTTATTAACGCGGCATACCAGAGATCCCGAGTCAACAAATGAACCTGAAAGAATCGCATCACCAACATGTTTTGATACGGGCTCAGACTCACCCGTCAATAAACTTTCATTCATAGTCGCAGCACCCGCAAGCACCAAAGAATCTGCCGGCACCTGCTGTCCATGGGCAAGAACAATCACATCGTCAAGCACAAGTTCCGAAGAGGAAATAAGTTGATCTTTGCCATCGCGCCGTACCTGCACCTCTGAGGCAGTCAAAAGCTGCAGTCTATCAACCTGACGTTTTGCCCGAATCTCTTGAATAACACCAATAAAAAGATTAATGAGAGGCGTGGTGACAAACAATAGATTGCGAAAATAGCCTGTAGCAAGCACCAAAAGTGCAATCACGAGGTTTATGCCATTAAAGAAGGTAAGCGTATGCTCGCTGATGATTTGCGCAATTGTTTTTGTTTTGACATCAGTATCGATATTTGATTTACCCTGAGCCTTACGCTTTGCTACCTCAGCTCCACTAAGACCCGCATAGTTATCGGAAAACGCCAACGCTCCCCCTCTCGAAGCCGTACATCTTGCCCTATCCTAGGTCGATTAACTATAATGCCAAACGTTCGCCCTCTTAGCTCAGTGGATTAGAGCGTCTGCCTCCGGAGCAGAAGGCCGCGGGTTCGAATCCCACAGAGGGCACCACGCAAAATGAGTCCGTAGGAGCATAAACTTCTACGGGCTTTTATTTCAAAAAATCAAGACCTTAGCGACATAAATCCAGAATTTGACGATATTTCTCAAGACTCACGCGTTCGACTCTAACCTCACCAATAGCATATATACGCACGAGATTAAGGTAGCTGCCATGACGCTTTTTGTCTGCCAATGAACGTCTATAGAGGCAATCCGAATCAAGCACTGTCGTGGTAGGTAGCCCATGTGCGGCACAAAGCCTGCTAATACGTTTACTGGTATCAATATCGCAGAGTCCAAGAGCTGCATCGGCGCGGGCCATACAGCAAAGGCCTGCAGCAACGCAACTACCATGGCCCAAGTGATACTTGCTTTCTGCTTCAATAGCGTGGCCTATCGTGTGACCCAAATTAAGGGTTTGGCGAAGTCCTGCTTCACATTCGTCTGCATCTACTACATCACGTTTAATCTCAATACAACGACTCACCAGCTCAATGATGCGCTGAGGATCATCCAACGTAAGCGGTCTTTCTTCAAGAGATGCAAAAAGCTTTGGGTCACAGAGCACTCCGTACTTAATAACCTCGCCAATAGAATCAGAGAAGAGTTCAGGCGATAGAGTCGATAGACAGCTGACATCGGCAATCACGGCGGATGGTTGCCAAAATGCACCCGCAAGATTTTTACCTGCAGCAAGGTCTACGGCTGTCTTACCACCAACAGAGGAATCAACCATAGCAAGTAATGAAGTGGGTACCTGCACGACCGCACAACCGCGCATATAACAGGCAGCAGCAAAGCCAGCCAAATCGCCTATAACTCCACCGCCTAACGCCACCACAACATCATCTCGGGTAAGACCAGCTTCAGCAAGATGTTCAAGCAGACCTGAAAGGACGGTCATATTTTTGGATTGCTCACCTGCAGGAATGATGGCAGTTTTTACTTCGTAAGCGGCAGCCTTAAGCGCGCTTTGTGCTTGTGTGCCATACAAAGGGTATACATTGCTATCTGAAACAAGCATGGCTTTTTGTCCGCCAACACACCTGCGCGCTACAGAACCCAAGGAATCTAAAATGCCACTTCCAACCTGTACTTTATAGCTACGCGATGAGGTGTTTACCGAAATGCTTTTCATCAGTTTTCTCCTCTAAGCAGAGCGTGACTCCGCTTTACGCTTCAGACGATCGCCTTCCGCTAAAAGCTCAAAGAGTTTTTGTTCATCATGCTTATCAAGTGCATCTTTGTACTGCTGCAAATTGCCAATCAACGTCTCTAGTTCTGCACTTAAATTATCTGCATTATCCAAAAAGAGTTCTGTCCACATACCTGGATTCAAACGTGCCACACGCGTCAAATCACGGTAAGAACCAGCCGAGAAACCCTTGTGATGGCGGGCAGCAGGACTTTTGACATAAGCATTAGACACCACATGTGCAAGCTGGCTCGTATAAGCAATCATCTCATCATGATAGGCAGCAGTAGCAAGCATCCATCTACCAAAGCCTACTGGCGCGAGCAGTTGCTTGAGTCGCTCCAAAATATCTACACGCTCAATATCATCCATATACTCAGGAGCTACCACCACCATGGGAGCACCATGAAACATGGAAGCGCGTGAATGTGCATAACCAGAGTACTGAGTGCCCGCCATAGGGTGACAGCCCACAAAAGCAAAACCATATTTTTTTGCCAACGGAAAGCAACGTTGGCAAACCATACGCTTAACGCCCACCGTATCAATCACAATAGTGCTCGTTGAAATAAGTGGAGCTTTCTCTTTTAGCCACTCAATCGCCGAGGCAGGATAGCCCGCCAAAATCAAGAGTTCACAGCTGGGAATGGACGTATCGTTAAGTTCACCTGCAACCGTATCAATCATTGCTAACTCAAGAGTTGAATGTGTGCGATTCCAAGCAAAAACCTCGCGCCCGCCCTCATGGAGGGCTTTGGCAAAAGAGCCTCCCATCAGACCAAGGCCAACGATACCAACACGACCGGAAATAACATTTGATGCGTTTGATTCATCTCGGCTAGACTTTGGCATCCTCTTCCCTCTCAGTAGCAAGATTTTTTGCATTCATTGAGCTAGGTAGCCGTGCCTCCTCGCAATCAAGATCTACCGTAATTGCCTGACGAATCAAAGCGATGCGCTTCATAGCCTCAGCAAACATCTCGGGAGTGAGCGCTTGTGCCCCATCAGACCACGCAAGCGAGGGCTGATTGTGAACCTCAATTTCCAGACCATCTGCACCTGCAGCGGTTGCCGCATAGGCAATAGGACTTACGTAGCGTGTGTAGCCTGTTGCATGACTGGGATCCCCTACCACAGGTAAGTGAGTCAGTTTGTGCAGTACAGGAATTGCATTTACATCAAAGGTATTACGCGTACGTGTCTCAAAACTGCGGATGCCACGCTCACACAGGATAACGTTTTGGTTTCCCTCACTCATGATGTACTCTGCAGCCATCAGCAACTCATCTACCGTACCTGCAATTCCACGCTTAAGCAGGATAGGGATGTTGGTTTTACCCACCTCACGCAGCAACGGGAAGTTCTGCGCATTTCGAGCACCAATCTGCATAACATTTATTTTTTTGTCCACAAAAAGTTGGACATCGCGAGGATCCATAACCTCAGTAACAATAGGCATATTGGTTTCTTGCGCCGCCTCAAGTAACAGATCAAGTCCTTCTTCACCCATACCTTGATAGGCATAAGGACTCGTGCGAGGCTTGTATGCACCTCCACGCAATATCGTAGCCCCAGCCTTTTTGACTGCGCGTGCAATCTCAATCAAGTTCATGCCTTCAACTGAACAAGGTCCAGCCATAACTTGAAAATGACCGCCACCAATTAATACACCTCGACCGCAATCAACAATGGTGTCATTGGGATGAAACTTACGATTGGCCTTCTTGAAGGGTTCAGACACACGTTGAACCTGCTCAATAATGTCCATACTTTCAAGCAAAAAGGGATCAATTTGTGTGGTATCGCCAATAATGCCGACAATGGTTTCATTTTGACCCTGACTGACATTTGCCTTGTATCCACGGCCCTCAATCCACTGAATAAAATGGTCCAGCTGCTCTTGGGTAGCTGTTTTTTTAACGATGGCAATCATAGGGGCCATCCTCCTTTGTCTTCGAGTCAAAATATTTAGTCATAGTACATGGTAACAACCCAACAAAAATAAATATTTTCAAATGACTAGTTGGTAACTACTGCGACGTATTTATATCTCTTGAATTTTCCACTCTTTACCATAATCCACTCCTTACAATAACCATGTAAGAAACCAAACGAGATTTCGGAGTGCCTGCGTGGATATGCTCATTAGCCCAGGAAGTCTTGGTGGCAAGCTTAACTCTATTGCCTCCAAATCAGTCGCTCATCGACTGCTTATCTTGGCTGCATTTGCTAATAAGAACTGCAATATCGACTGCAGCAGCAGTTCACAGGATATTGATGCCACTATTGCCTGTCTCAGAGCACTTGGTGCCCGTATCACCTCTACCAAAACAGGATTTCGGGTAGTCCCCATCCCAAAAACATCAAGGTTTGAGCCACGTACCCAAGCACAGCTCGACTGCGGAGAGTCCGGCTCTACCCTGCGTTTTATGTTACCCGTAGCAGCAGCGCTTGGCGCAGACGCAAGCTTTATGGGAAGAGGGCGTTTAGCGAAACGTCCACTCGCTCAACTTACCGCAGCACTTTGCTCACACGGTTGTAATCTTTCTGAGTTTGGTAGCTGGCCACTCAAACTGACAGGACAGCTCCAAGCTGGAAACTATACCTTACCAGGCAATGTTTCTTCACAGTATGTGACTGGGCTTTTACTTGCTGCTTCCCTGCTCAAAGGCACCACAGAGATATTTGTGAGTGAACCTTTCCAATCTGAGCCCTACGTTCGCTTAACCCTAAACGCACTAAGCCTATTTGGAGTGGAATACGAAGCAGGACACAAACAGCTCGCCGACGGTAGCTATCGCGCTTATCGTGTTTTCGGGTCAGGAACACAGCTCGCGGCCCCTGAGACAATCAAGGTGGAAGGTGACTGGTCTAACGCTGCGTTTTGGCTGGTAGCAGCTGCTATCGGTAAGAAGCCAATTTCAGTCAAACAACTCAACCTGAGCAGCGCTCAAGGAGACCGCGTTATTTTGGCAGCTCTTTCCCTTTTTGGTGCGCCCGTTATTCGTGGCAACCACACCGCAAGCGTCGCTCCTGCTTCCCTACAAGGCATTCATATGGATGTTTCAAATTGCCCCGATCTTGTACCTCCTTTGGCGGTGCTTGGCGCATGTGCGGCGGGCACCACACGTCTTGTCAACGCAGGTCGCCTACGCCTCAAAGAATCAGACCGTCTGCAAACCGTCAGTGCAACACTGCAAGCACTCGGAGCACGAGCGCGCATTGAAGCCGATGATTTACTTATTAGCGGAGGCTCAACCCTTACGGGTGGAGTTGTAGACGCTGCAGGAGATCATCGTATTGCAATGATGGCAGCTATTTTGGCAACCCAATGCACCGGAGATACGCTTATCCACCGGGCAGACTGTGTTGCTAAATCCTATCCTCAGTTTTTTAAAGACTTTGCCCTACTGGGTGGCAAAGCACAAGCTCAGGAGGCCATACATGCCCTCTAGTTTTGGCAGCGCCTTGCGTGTCACCATATTTGGTCAGTCTCATTCCCCTGCTATTGGCTGCGTCATCGAAGGCCTCCCTTCGGGGCACCATATCAATCGAGAAGCACTTGAGCAGCATATGATGCGCCGCGCACCTGGTCATGCGCGCTGGTCAACGCCGCGCAAAGAGGCGGATGCCGTGTCTATTCTGTCTGGCCTTAACCAGAGCGGTACTACCTCGGGAGCACCGCTGGCACTTGTTATTCAAAACACCAATACACGTCCTGGAGATTATGAAGAGCTTAAGCGCGTGCCTCGCCCTGGTCATGCCGATTGGACAGCTCAACAAAAATGGCATGGTGCACAGGATGTCTCAGGCGGAGGACACTTCTCAGGTCGCCTCACCGCACCACTTTGTGCAGCAGGTGGTATTGCCATGCAACTTTTGTCTGAGCGTGACGTCTGCATCGCTGCCCACCTCAGCGAATGTGCAGGTATAGCCGATGAGGCATTTTTTGCCCGAGGATCTCACGCTGATGCAGAGGCACTCGCAGCACAAATACGCAGCTTAAAGGATGGCCGAAGCTTTCCCGTACTGAGTGATCAGGCAGCAGAAGAGATGCAAGCCCATATTGAGAAGGCAAGAAAATCGTGCGATTCTGTCGGTGGTATTGTGGAATGCGTTGCCACAGGACTGCCTGCAGGCATCGGCTCACCCATGTTTGACGGAATTGAATCAACCATCTCTCGTATTGTCTTTGGAATTCCCGCAGTAAAGGGTCTGGAATTTGGCGCGGGCTTTGCCGCCGCAAGAATGCTTGGCAGCGAGCACAATGACCCCTATGTCATTATTGATGGCAAGGTATATCCTGCCAAAAACGATGCAGGCGGAAATCTGGGAGGCGTTACAAGTGGCGCTCCCCTCTTGTGGCGCATGGCAGTCAAACCCACATCTTCAATCGCGCAGGAACAACGCTCAGTTGATCTCATACGCAATGAAGAGACTGTTCTTCGTGTACAGGGTAGACACGACCCCTGCATAGCCCCACGCGCTGTACCTGTAGCAGAGTCTGCATGTGCCCTTGCTATCTTGGATTCTTGGCTTGCCTGGCCTCCCTGCGGCGCAGATGATGAGCATTACCTTTAAACTACAAAAGGAACAAATAACCTCTACTTTAAGAAAGCGGAATGACCATGGCAGATATTTCAGAACTACGTAAGCATATTGACCGTATCGATGACGACATTCTTGAGCTCTTCAAAGAGCGCATGGATGTTGCTCATAAGGTCGCAGCTTATAAAGCTGAACACAAGCTTCCCGTTTTTAACCGCGATCGCGAGCATCAAATACTTGTCAATGCCGCAGCCAAGGTGCCTAAGGACCAGCAGGCCTATGTCCAAGTACTGATGTCTTTGCTTATGGAAGCTTCTCGCTCACGTCAAACGAGTGCTTTGGGTCACAGCAATCAGGTAGTTGCAAACATTAACGAAGCTCTCAAAGAGTCTCCTGAGCTTTTCCCTCGTGATGCCTTTGTTGCCTGCCAAGGCGTTGAGGGAGCTTATTCACAAATTGCAACTGATTGTCTGTTCAAGCATGCCAACATTAGCTACTTCGATACCTTTGATGGTGTTTTTCGTGCGGTTGACCAGGGATTTTCCGACTATGGTGTGCTGCCCATTGAAAATAGCAGCGCAGGATCGGTAAATGAGGTCTACGACCTCATGATGCAGTATGACTTCCATATTGTACGCACCTGCCGCCTTAAGGTTGATCACAATCTTCTTGCCAAACCAGGCACGAAACTTGAGGATATTCGCGAAATTTATAGCCATGAGCAAGCAGTTGCTCAGAGTATGAGCTTTTTGCAATCACTGCCTCACGCACAGGTACATGTGGTTGAGAATACCGCTGCTGCCTCCAAACTGGTTGCCAATTCTGAACGTAGTGATGTTGCTGCCCTTGCATCACGTGCGTGCGCAGAACTTTATGGCTTAGTTCCCCTTGCGCAAGCAGTGCAGGATCGCGATGATAACTACACCCGCTTTGCTTGTATCACAAAAAAACTCACTGTCTATCCTGGTGCAGACCGCAGTTCTTTGATGCTTGTCGTTGGCAATGAACCTGGGGCTCTTTTCAAAGTGCTTGCTAAGTTTTATGCCCTCGATATCAATATCATTAAACTTGAGAGTCGGCCTATTCTAGGCAAGGACTTTGAGTTCATGTTTTATTTTGATGTGGATTGTCCCGTCGTAGCTCCTGAATTTACACAGCTCATGTCAACCCTCGGCAATGTCTGCGAAGACATGCGCTATCTCGGAAGTTACCGTGAGGTCATCTAATGGCTGAAGCCCCTGACTCTCGCTTTGGCCTCCTTGGTCGCAAACTTGGCCATAGCTGGTCACCTCGCATCCACAAGATGCTAGGCTCGGCTCCCTATGCGCTTTTCGAACGTGAGCCAGAAGAGCTTAAAGACTTTATTCGCCATGGTACATGGCAGGGGCTCAATGTCACCATTCCTTACAAGGTCAATGCTTTTGCACTGGCTGACGAGGTAAGTGAACGTGCGCAACGCATAGGTACTGCCAACACCTTGATCAAACGCCGTGATGGCAGCATTTTTGCCGATAATAGCGATGTGGGCGGCTTTGCTTGGATGCTCAAACGCTTTTGTAAACATCACTGGGGTACAAATGGAGTTCAGCTACTTTCTGATTTGCCTGTTGTCGTTTTGGGGTCTGGTGGCGCAAGTCAAGCAGTGCAAGCCGCTCTTAAGGAATTGGAAGCCTCTGTCAGTGTCATCTCCCGTCATAGTGACGATAGCTATGACACACTTGACACACGCCATGCAGATGCTGAGCTTCTCATCAATACAACGCCTGTGGGTATGTATCCCAACTGTCCTGCAAGCCCCCTGAGCAATACAACACTAGCAAGGCTCAGTCATCTGCGAGGAGTCATTGATATCGTCTACAACCCCGCACGCACGGGCCTTTGTTTACAAGCAGAACGTCTTGGCATTCCTTTTGAGTCTGGACTTGCCATGCTTGTTGCTCAGGCAGCTCTTTCATCTGAGCTTTTCTTGAGCACTACCCATTCACAGAAAACGATTGAAATGATTGAGCGTGAGTTGCGCAGTTCTATGACCAATATCTGTTTAATCGGAATGCCAGGAGTTGGCAAGACGAGTACGGGCGCCCTTTTAGCACGCAAATTGCATCGTCCTTTTATTGACCTTGATGCAGCTTTTGAAATAAAAGAAGACAGCACCGCTGCAGGCTTTATCAGCGCACATGGCGAAGCTGCTTTTCGTGACGCTGAATCTCAAATTCTTGCAGACTATGCAAGTAGGTCAGGTCTTGTTATCTCCTGTGGTGGCGGTGTAGTTGTACGCAAAGAAAACTACGATTTGCTTCACCAAAATGGACTTATCGTGATGCTAGATCGCCCTATTGAACAGCTTTCCACTAGGGGCAGACCCCTCTCACAGTCCAAAGGGCTCGTCCAGCTTGCAGCCGAACGCATGAATCTCTATCGTAGCTGGGCAGATATCATTGTTGCGTGCACTGGTTCTCCTGCAGGTGATGCGCACGCTATTTCTGACTTCCTAAAAACCCAAACAACAGAATAATTAATGTTCTCAACTAATTTCTTTTTTTGCCTAAACATGCTGCCACTCACCGTTTGAGCTTTGTAAAAGCTATATGTAGGGCAGAATCTTTCCTATACTAAAGTTTCGCAACTCCAGGGAGGATAGAGTCTTATGGCAGTCGAAGCTTCGCCTTCGTCAATCGCGAAATCAGTACTTTTGAGTGTAGGTGGCAAAGAAAATGTCCGCTCTAACTCTTTGTGCATGACACGCCTTAGGCTGCGTATCGTCAATCCTGATGAAGTTGACGATGAAGCGCTGGAATCCATCCCTGGCGTACTTGGTTTAGCTTCACGAGGTTTCGATGGTCTTGAGGTGGTTTTTGGGCCGCGCCTCGTTCGTGATGTATACAACTCCTTTGTTGAACTCACGGGCCTTAATCCTGAAGATGCAGATACTGTGGTGGGTACATCTCCTTTAGCATCCAATCTACGTGTGCGTATCAGCCCTTCTCGTCAGCGTTCTTATGAAGCACAATCACGTGCCAACAATGCCACTTTATTTGGTGGTGCGCATCTTTTGAGTCATGCCCATTCTGATGTTGATGACTTGGCAGGACTTAGCCAACTTTTTGAGCAAGATACGACAGGCGAAGCAGACGTCGTGCAAGAAACGTCAAACGAACTCGGCACTGCTGATGATTTTAAGGATGAGAGTATCTCTACTCAAGACTACAGACTTCTTATCATCAACGGGCCTAATATCAATATGCTTGGCATTCGTGAACCTGATATTTATGGTCATAGCAGCTACGATGATCTACTCACCCTTTGCAAAGCGGTAGCCAGTGAAACTGGCTTTAGTACATGCTCATGTTTTCAGTCCAACCATGAAGGCGATATCGTTGACCGCATCCAAGATGCCTATCAGGTTTATGACGGTATTATCATCAATCCAGGAGCTCTGACACATACTTCAATTGCTTTGCTTGATGCCCTACGCGCAGTTGATATTCCCACTATCGAGGTACATATTTCTGAGGTAGACAAGCGTGAAGCATTTAGACAGATTTCTTACGTGCGCGGCGCATGCTTTGAGTCTATTGTGGGCTTAGGTGTCGAGGGCTACGCCAAAGCTATTAGGGATATGGCCGCTCATTTGAATGTCACTGCGTGCAAGCTGTAGTCGTCATTTCTACAGCCTGTAGTAAAGGTGCATCGTAAACCCACTAGGATATAAAGATGCGTCGTGAACCATCTACGAAGCAATAGCGTGTTGTAAACCCGCTGCAAAGAAGCAACTAAGCACAATGCCAGACAGCATTTTCGGTGATGAGGTAATCAACGGCAATGGCTTTGTCTCCATGTGGCAACGGGTTGCTTGAGACCTGCATCGAACGGACAAGAGCAAGCTTGTGACCAGGATAGAAGGCAAGAAACTCATCGAGTTTATCGTCATCTTCACCAACACGATACCCTTGGCCATCAAACACTAGCCCGGATACGATACAGAGCGACTCTACAAGCTCGCTGCAGCTGAAGCCCAACGTATCACCTTCGGCACGGCAACGAGATGCCTCGGGAATCGTATACTCTGTAACGTCAAGTTCTGCTTCAGAAAAAATCTCAATACAGTCGGCAACACCATTGCAATTCAAGCAAAGCCCCACACGTTTACCAGCAGCAAAAGCTCGCTTGGCAAGGGCTGTCATAGAGATACCGCCTTGGTCGCTTGCAGGTAGCAAGACGACTTGTGCACGAGTCCACAAATCAAGTTTGGCTAACAGGTCAAGCGCACCTTCATTGTCTGTAGTACTGCTGATAACAGGAGTCGGTAATGCACGCAGATAACTTGCTTCAAGTGCAGTCTTACTTGCGTCTGCTCCATTTGAGCTTGCCATGCATTTCTCCTCTACTGCGCTACAGTGTCAGTCTAAAAATCATAGCAAAAGCTTTCACCTACGTTAGCGATAAACTCATGCTGTGTTCTTATGCACCTAAGTATGCGCATAAAACCTTTGATAGTATCGATGTGCTCATCGTAAGCGGAAGAGTAAAAATCAACCTTCGTATACGACCTGATATCAGGGTGCGTTTTTTGTATCGTCAAGCGTACACTCCGCCACTAAAAACAAAATGCACCCACGAAGCTTGATTTAGTAAACCATGCCCATCGCCTCTTGCACCTCGGCAAGCGTGGCCTGAGCAAGCTCGTTAGCGCGTCTATTGCCATCGTGTAGCACGTCTTTGATGTAATCAAGATCCTGCTCGTACTCACGACGTTTCTCACGAATTGGTGCAAAATAGCCGTTAACTGCCTCGGTAACATAACGTTTCAGCGCACCGCCACCGCCCATACCAATCTCTTCTGCAATCTCCTTGGGATCGCGACCTGTGCAAATACCTGCTGTAGTAAGCAACGCAGAGACACCGGGACGATTCTCAGGATCAAAGGTAATATTGCGATCGGAGTCGGTCTTGGACTTCTTGATGAGCTTTGCGGTTTCTTCTGCCGTCATGCACAAAGAGATAGCGTTGCCATAAGACTTGCTCATCTTGCGACCATCTAGACCAGGAAGCAGGGGCGTAGAGGTAAGGAGCCCCGCGACCTCAGGAAACACCTTACAGTGATACCGGTCGTTAAAACGGCGCGCAATTTTACTTGTTATCTCAATATGAGGCAACTGATCGCGACCAACAGGAACGATATTGCCCTTGCAAAACAAAATATCGCAGGCTTGATGTACGGGATAGGTCAAAAGCAAACCTGTCAGAGCATGTCCACTAGCTTCCTGCTCGGCTTTAACCGTAGGGTTACGTGCAAGCTCGGCTTCTGAAACCAAGGAGAGAAAAGGTAACATCAGCTGATTGGCTGCAGGCACTGCTGAGTGAGTAAAAATCATGGTCTTTGCAGGATCAATGCCACAAGCAAGATAATCCATCACCATGTTATAGACATTATCCTGGATATGCTCAGTGGTATCGCGATCGGTGATGACCTGATAGTCCGCAATGATGACGTTGGACTTAACGCCCATGTTTTGTAGGCGTACACGCTCAATCAGAGTGCCAAAGTAATGACCCATATGCAGACGTCCTGTAGGGCGATCGCCTGTAAGCATGGTATAAGCTTCGGTTTTGCCATCGGCAAGATCTGCCTGAATTTGGTTGCTACGCCTCAGCGCTGCTTCATAACTTCCCTCGTTGGGCATCAAGGCCTCCTCTAATCTCGTTAACGTTCTCTATCATAGGCTATACATCCCAGCAGCTGGATAGTCAAAATGTAATGCTTGAATAAATGCTTTGATTAAAATGGCCTTTAGTCATCAAATACCGCGGCTTCCTCACGCAAGGCAAGAATCGCTGCAAATGCATGAAGCGCTCCCAACAAAAGGGTAAAGAGTGCATCAAAAAATCCAATAAGAGCAAAGATATGAAATAGCTCGGCGGAGCCCACAGGTTTAAGCGTCGTACCAAAAGCCGCTGAATAAAATGAACCTACCAGCACATAATCAAGGGCAAGACAAACAAAGGCAGTAACAGCCGATGCAACGCCCCTCCCCAAAGATGGATGATAATCCTTGCGCGCTCGAGAGCGGTATCGCAACTCCCCCACTATACCTAAAGCAAGCTGTACTAACGCAACAAGCAAAACAATGTTACCAATGCTTGCAGGCTTAGCTGACACTACCGCAAAGCTATCAGGATGCATGACGATAACAAACGTAGCTATAACAGAAATCGCAGCAGTAGCCAACGCGACACGCGAAGAAAGCTTAGTGAGGTTTTGGGATTGAAAAAACATAAAGATTTATCCATTCAAACAAAGAAAACGAGCCAACGCCCTAAATTGTGACATAAGAGAAGGACTCCTGAAGCCAGGAGTCCTTCTTGTCTAACAGTTGTTGCGTAAAAACTTATGCAGGAATCACAGTCATAGCGATAGCAAGAATAATCACGCAAACCACAGACAGGATAGCCACAAGCTTGATGGCAAACTTGAACCAAGTGGAGTACTCAACACGAGCAAGAGCAAGGCCACCCATAATTGCTGCGGAGGTCGGGGTAATCAGGTTGACAACACCGCAGGCAGCAGAGAAAACCATGATCATAACTGCAGGGTTAAAGCCAAGCTTGACAGCCAAGGGCCCCATGATGGGCATGGAAACGCCAGCCATACCAGAAGTCGAAGGAATCAGGAAGGAAAGCAGGAAGTAAAGCAGGTAGCTGCCGACAGCAAAGACAGGAGCAGAGGTACCTTTCAGTGCGGCGGCAGCATTGTTCAAAACAAAGTTGGAAAGGTTGGTTGCGTTCATGATCATGGTGACGCCACGGGCAACAGCAATAATCATGACAACAGACATCATTTCGCCTGCACCAGTCATAAAGGTGTCCACAATCTCGTGCTCAGAGAAGCCATAGACAACACCAATGATGATGGCCATGAGAAGGAACCACGTGGTGGACTGAGCAAAGTACCACTGACCCAGAGGAAGGTCGGTCAGGAAACCAGACCAAGACTCAAAGAAGGTAATGCCAAAGCTGCCCCAAGGCACAAAGCCGAGGATCATGATGAGGAAGGAAAAAGCAAAGACCCAAAGAACTGCCTTCTGCTTACCGGTCAGCTGAGCGTCGCCAACCTCAGCGATGTTGTTACCGTAAGCCTCGCGAGCAGCCTCGAGTTCAGAGTCGGACATAAGGGTTGCAGAGGGGTCCTTGCGCACCTTCTTGGCGTACTGCATAACGATGAAAGAAGAAACTGCCCACGTAGCAATAAGGAGGATAAGACCAAGCGCAATGGTAACGCCTTGATCAACTGCAATGCCAACACTTTCGCCACTGAGAGCGTCAACAGCTGCACCAACTGCAAAGGGGTTAACGGTGGAGCCGAGGCAACCAACGCCAGCACCCAAAAGAATCATCATGACACCCGTCATGGGGTCAAAGCCTGCAGCCATCATGGTTGCAGCAAGCAGGATGTAAAAGCCGACGGTCTCTTCGCAGAAGCCATAGGTAGAGCCCAGTATTGCAAAGATCAACATCAAAACAGGAATGAGGACAAGCTCCTTGCCATGCATCTTCTTAACAAGATTGGTAATACCAACGTTAAGAGCATTGGTCTTGTTGACGATGCCAAGAAAACCGCCCAGGACCATAACAAAGAGGCAGACGGGCATTGCGTCACCAAAACCATTAACGGCTGCCATGGTGAACGTGCCGAGAGAAGCACCTGCGACAAGCTCCTTTGCGCCATCTGCGGTCTTCGCACCAGTAGCCTGACCATTAAGCAGCCATGAGATGGCTACCACAACAATCATGAGGAGGAAAATAATACTAAACGAAGTTAGCATCTCCCTCTTCTTCTTTGGCTTAGTTACCTCAGCCATTCCAACTCCTTTCCTTGCGCCTTCAGGCGCTCCAACAAAACTTGTGCCTATCACACAACAAAACATGTGTAATATTAGCGAAACTACGATATCACAACTCCATCACAATGGTGAGCGTAAGCAATTTGTCGGTGAAAATATTCGATTATCTTCTTTGGATAACTTTATCTAGTCTCACCAAGTTTAACCATGAATAACCAGCATGTTTTAGAAGAATAAACATAAAAGAGTTTCCATTCCTATGTTTTATTCAACTAAAATTTGCAATATTTTGAGAATACAAAAATCAGAATAGAAAAATTACTACTTGACAATGGATCAATCTTATAGTAGTCCCAAAAAAACCTCCTTGGATTCAAAACCCAAGGAGGTGCCTTGCTTTATATAAATCAAAAACTTACTTCAGAGTTGCGTACATGACAGCCTTGATGGTATGCATGCGGTTCTCTGCCTCGTCAAAGACGCGAGACTGACGACCCTCGAAGACCTCGTCAGTAACCTCCATCTCGGTGATACCAAACTCCTCGGCAACCTCCTTGCCATGGGTGGTATTGGTGTCATGGAAGGAAGGTAGGCAGTGCTCAAAGATAGCGTTGGGGTTAGCCTCAGCCATGAGCTCCTTGGTAACACGGTAAGGCTTCAGAAGCTTGATGCGCTCACCAAACAGGTCATAGGACTCACCCATGGAAACCCAAATGTCGGTGTAGAGGCAGTCGCAGTTCTTGGCGCCCTCGTGGGGATCCTCGGTCAGCACAATCTCGCAGCCGTTCTCAGCAGCAATCTCACGGCAGGTAGCAACAAGCTCAGCATCTGGCATGCGTGCCTCAGGACCGCAAGCGCAGAAGTTGATGCCAAGCTTAGCGCAAACAACCATCAAAGAGTTAGCAACATTGTTGCGAGCATCACCAAAGAAGGTAAGCTTCTTGCCGCGGATGTCACCAAACTCTTCCTTCATGGTAAGGATGTCAGCGAGCATCTGGGTGGGATGGAACTTATCGGTCAGACCATTCCAGGTAGGAACGCCAGACTTCTCTGCAATCTCCTCAACCTGCTCTTGAGCAAAGCCGCGGTACTCAATACCATCAAACATGCGGCCAAGAACACGGGCAGTGTCCTCAGTGGACTCTTTGTGGCCCATCTGAGAGCTGTTGGGGTCTAGATACGTAACACCCATGCCAAGGTCATAAGCGCCGACCTCAAAAGCGCAACGGGTGCGCGTAGAGGTCTTTTGGAAAATAAGAACAACATTCTTACCCTCAAGGTAACGATGAGGGATACCAGCGCGCTTCATGTTCTTGAACTGAGCCGCCAGATCAAGAAGATAGTTGATCTCAGCAGGAGTGTAGTCAAGCAGCTTAAGGAAATTGCGGCCGGACAAAGAGATGGCCATAATTCATTCCTTTCGTAAAAAAATTTTTTATATCTGACCTACAAGCCAAAGGGCAGGTAAAACCTGCCCTTTGGGTATTACTTTTTAAGCGCCACCTACGCGAGGTCCTCACGCCAGAAGGGCATGGACATGCAACGGGGGCCGCCACGGCCGCGGGAAAGCTCTGCGGAAGGCATAACAAGAAGGTCGAGACCTTCCTTGTACAGAACATCGTTGGTAACGGTGTTGCGCTGGTACACGCAAATCTTGCCAGGTGCAACTGCAAGGGTGTTGGAACCATCGTTCCACTGCTCGCGAGCTGCTGCAACGGGATCGCCGCCACCGCACTTGATGAGCTGGACGGCATCCAGACCCATGGCCTTTGCCAGAACGTGCTCGAGAGTGTCGTTCATTTCCTCGATAGCAATCTCGCCCTCAGAAGCACCCTTGGTGAGCTTGAAGACCTGCAGGGTACCCATAATGCCTGGGTGAATGGTGAACTTGTCAACATCAATCTGGGTAAAGACGGTGTCAAGGTGCATAAAGGCACGAGACACGGGGATGTTGAATGCGTAGATGGTGTCAATCTCGCACTGGTCTGCCTTCTCCCAGAACATGTGCTGAGCCAAAGCGTCAATGGCAGCAGCCTCCGTACGCTGAGAGATACCAATTGCCAAGGTGTGAGCGTTGATGTTGAGAACGTCGCCACCCTCGGTATGGTAAGCAGAATCGCGACGATACCACAGAGGAGACTCTTTGTACTCAGGGTGATCGCGGAAGATGTACTTGCCATACAAAGTCTCGCGATTACGAGTGACAGAGTACATGTGGTTGAGGTTTACGCCGTGGCCAACAATTGCGAAGGGGTCACGAGTAAAGTAGGTGTTGGGCATGGGATCAATCAAAAGATCAGACTCACTGTCCTGATCTGCGCCAACAAGATCAGCAAGCAGATTGCTGGAATGAGTCGGAAGCTCAAGCTCGTTCTTACGAATACCAGCGATAGTCTTCTCTACGAAGGTCTGGGTGTCCTCAATGGAATCCATAAACTCCTTGACAACGGCACGGGTGTGCGTGCCACGAAGACCAGACTCGTCGAGCCACTGGTTGGTGAACTCCTCACGAGTGCCTGCTGCATCAAGAGCCTCAGCAACGAGCTTCTCAAGGTACAAAACCTCAGCACCCTGCTCACGCAGAATCTCTGCAAAGCGATCATGCTCCTCCTGAGCTACCTCAAGGAAAGGCACGTCGTCAAAAAGCAGACGACCGAGCTCATCGGGCGGCAGGTTGAGCAGTTCCTCGCCAGGACGGTGGAGCAGTACCTTTTTGAGGGCACCAATCTCGCTGTGGACGTTAAGTCCCTTAGGCATGATTTCCTCCCACTCCTTTGTGCCAGTCTTCTGGCACAACTCGAATAGAAACATCACATCGGCATCGCAGTTTTTTATCTAAAGCCGCAAGCCTCTGCATTACAATTCCTAACTATATCCAATAGTTTTTAATTTCGATAGCTATAAATTTGTTCACGGGGGAACGGTATTATTTTTTCGTTGAGCGGTTATTCGTGACAAATTTAGATGGTTATATTCACAATTCTTCCCTTATTACCTGCATAAAGTCATCATTATTTCTTGATTATTTCATTGGGACTTCTTTTTATCTGGCTGTAGTTCTAGAATTTGAGAGAGTGATGTAACATTCATGTAATATACATTTTATTTACAAAACACGGTTTTTTATTCCTATTATAGAGAATGCATTTCACATATAAACATCTCTAAAAAATTTTTTCTCAAACAAATTTTTACCAGATTTCCTACAACTTTTATTATGCTTCGCTAACAAAAAATGCATTCCGTAAAATTTTATATTGGTCAAACACAGCCCGTGCACGCTATCAGCTGATAAAATGAAGCTTGTTGAGCACATAAGAAATGGGGGGTTGTGTATGGCAGACAAAGCTGCGGCCACGCAAGACAAAAATCCTGAAAAGTCAGCAAAGGCTACAAAGGAAACTGCTTCTCCAAAGAATTCTTCTCAAAAAGAAAAAAACCAATCACCACAACTGGATTTTTCGTATACGCAAAACCGCGAGATTAGTTGGTTGCGCTTTAATGACCGTGTGCTTGACGAAGCTTTAGATGAAACCGTCCCCCTCTTTGAACGACTGAAATTCGTATCTATCTTTGACTCAAACCTTGATGAGTGGTTTATGATTCGTATCGGTGGTCTTTCCGATTTGAATCTCCTTAAACATCAGCCCACAGATAACAAATCAAATCAAACTCCCGCCGAGCAGCTTCGGGCTATCTTTAACGTACTTCCCAGCTACATTGAAAAGCAAGAAAAAGCGCTGGAGATTATTGAGTCACAACTTTCTCATCGCGGTCTCGCACGTGCAAGCTGTGAAACTATGAGCGATGCTGACAAGGCCGTTGTCTCTAAATATTTTGACACACACATTGCGCCTATCATCTCACCGCAAATTGTCGATCCTCGTCATCCATTCCCCAATCTGCGTAATATGCAGCTTTATGTGACCTGCTCACTCAATGGACCTGATGAGTCGGGAATGCTGGGCATTATTGAAGTACCCTCGTCACTCCCCCGTGTGATTCCCCTGCCAAGTACCCAAGAGGTATGGCGTTATACCCTCATCGAAGATGTAATTCGTACGCGCCTCGATGGACTCTTTGGCAATTACCTACCAACTGCTTCTGCGATCATCCGTCTCACACGCAATGCAGATATCGATCCTGATGGCGAAGGGGTTGGTGAAGAAGAAGACTATCGTCAACATATGAAACGCGTACTCAAGCTACGCCAGCGTTTGCAGCCAGTGCGCCTACAAATTCAAGGACAACTTCCCAAAGATTTGGAGAAATTTATCCTCAGCGAGACAGAACTGCCCCGCAAGCGTGTCTTCCGCGTTACTATCCCTCTCGATTTGGGCTATATCTTTTCGCTTGACTCGCACTTACCTGCAGATTCGCGAGCGACGCTGCTGTATAATCCCTTCTCACCTCAGCCTTCTTCAATGGTTGATATGTCAAAACCCATTCGTCCACAAGTTGAAGCTAACGATATCCTGCTCTTTTATCCCTATGAGTCGATGGACCCGCTGCTACAACTTATCCATGAAGCGTCATCGGATGATGACTGTATCCAGATTAAAATTACGCTTTACCGCGTAGCCAAACTCTCTAAGCTGTGCGAATCTTTAATTGCAGCATCCGAAAATAACAAAGATGTCACCGTGTTAATGGAGCTGCGCGCACGCTTTGATGAGGCAAACAATATCGCTTGGGCAGAACGCCTCGAAGACGCAGGCTGCACCGTCATTTATGGCCAAGAAGGCTTTAAGGTGCACTCCAAGATTTGCCAGATTACCTATCACCAACAGGGCGAAATAAAGCGAATCACCTGCCTTGGTACTGGCAATTTCAATGAGAAGACAGCGGGTCTATACTCCGACTTTATGCTACTTACCGCACACGAGGGCATTGGTGAAGATGGCAATGTATTCTTCCGCAATCTTTCGTTAGGCAATCTACACGGCAGTTACCGCTATCTTGGCGTGGCGCCTACCCGTCTCAAGCCTTTGGTGATGAGTGGTCTTGATCGCGAGATTCATCGCGCAAAAAGTAGTCATGAAGCCGCAGTTCTCATGAAGATGAACTCGCTCACTGACCGCGATGTCATTGATAAGATCTCAGAAGCCTGCGAAGCTGGTGTTCAAGTAACACTTATCGTTCGTGGTATTTGCTGTATCAAAGCAGGCGTCCCAGGCAAAACCGACGGATTGGTAGTACGCCAGATTGTGGGGCGCTTCCTTGAACATGCTCGTGTCTACGCCTTTGGATCCGAGATGGATACTATCTATCTCTCCTCTGCCGACATGATGACACGTAATACCGAACGTCGCGTTGAGATTGCCTATCCCGTGCTTGACCCACGTTGTCGTCAAATGGTCAAAGAATACATGGATCTCCAGCTTGCTGATAACACCAAGGCTCGTCAGCTCACCTCTGATGGCAGCTGGCAAAAGATTGAACTCGCCGAAGGCGAACTACTCGTTAACTCTCAGGAAAAACTATGCGCGCTTGCCAGCGAACGCGCCCGGAAAGCAGCTGATGCCCAGGCCACTGCAAAACGTCATCACATTCAGAACTCCCATGGCAGAGGCCCTTCTGTAG
>NZ_CAMXYY010000001.1 GCF_947253395.1 uncultured Olegusella sp. | reverse complement strand
GGGTGGTTTATTTCCCGCCGCGCTTTGCGCGCCGGGCGGGGTCACGACCCCTGAAAGAAAAAGGTCAGGGGAATTACACCCCTGACCTGCGATTTCATGGTCGGGACGACTGGATTCGAACCAGCGGCCTCACGGTCCCGAACCGTGCGCGCTACCAAACTGCGCCACGTCCCGACATAGTGCCATATGTCAACTCTCCGGAGGGCACGTCTCCGGTGTCTCCGAACGACCGCCTGCGAACTCCAGTCGACCGTCCATCGACGCCCTGCGAATCGGTTAAGCGGCAGCGCCGCAAACCCGTTCCGCGCGGGTTTTGTGGCCACGTTTGTGGCCACGCTGTGGCCCATTTGTGGCCAACAACACACCAACGAGCCGTTTACCTGCGACTCCTCGGCTTTGGGAATTAGGTAGTGAAACTACGTTCCCTAGCTCCCGAACCGAGCGCTCTACCAAGCAGAGCCACAACCCGTTTTGCGAAAAGGTATTTTAGCAGACTTCTACCTTGCGCGGGGCAGCAAAGCTGGTCGCATAGGACCACCACCCTCGTTTTTCCGCATCAACAGCAATTTGCAGCGCTGCCTCATGTGTCCTACAAGGCGCAAAAATGCAACTCCCCGACCCTGTCACCAGCGCCGTTATAACGCCTTCCTGCGCCAACAGCCACTTTTTTGCTACCGCATCTTCTGGTAAAAGCCGACACGCCACCGGATCCAAATTGTTGGCAAGCAGGGCCAACACCCGATTCATCTCCCCTGCCCGCAGCGCCACGCGCATACCCTCGAGATCCCCGCGCGCTGGTGGTTCGCGGTCAAAGTCCGCATAAGCCTCAAGCGTAGATACACCATCTTTAGGCTTCACTAATACCACGGGTTGCGCTGGCAAATCCGCATAGCTCTCTTGCAACACGTCTCCTGCACCAGCTAAATACGACGGCTGTGGATTCAAGAAAAACGGTACATCTGCGCCAATACGCCGTGCCACAGACACCACACGCGGATCGTCTACCGCAACACCCCAAAGTGCACAGAGTGCTCGCAGGGTGCCTCCTGCATCAGACGATGATCCGCCCAAACCAGCTCGCATAGGAATTTCTCGTCGAACATGCACGTCTACCAGCGGATCCACACCCAGTGCCTCAGCCAGCAAAAGTACTGCTTTTCCTACATTGCTTTGCTCGGCAGGCACGCCTACGCTAGGCTCCACAGCCACCGACAAAGTATTTGCCTGGCGCACACGCACTTCGTCATACAAAGCAAGCGCCGCCATTACCGAATCCGCGCGGTGATAGCGACGCTCATCTAACTCAGTATGCACACCCAAATATAAGTTGACCTTGGCTGGCGTAAATACCCTCACGCAACTCTCGTTCGTGCGCGCCAAGTCATCCATAGCTACTCTTCCTCAGAAAACATGTACTCCAAAAAGCGCTCGCCAGAAATTGGATCATACAACTCGACCGTTCCTGTTAACACATCAACATACTGATATGACTGACGAGCAGTACGACCACGGCGCTCTTCAACTTCAATCACAAAAAGCGAAGGGTGCACGTGTAGCAAGATGCCCGTACGCTCAATAATGCGCGAGCGTCCCATATTGGCACGCACGCGCAGGCGCTGCCCCTGCAATGTAGCAAGAGCTTCTTTGATATGATCAACCCGGTTTGCGGAAGGGATCTCGTTATCCACCATGCTCCTCCATCAACGAAGACAGCTGCCTTCGCATACTGTTGGCTATATACATGCAAATCAATATTTTACCGCGCCTTTAACATGTTCACGAAAAAGATGGACCGTAGACTGCCCAACATTCGATATCGCCGCATGAGCCATCCGCAGCGACCAATATCATGAGTCATCCACACCAACCAACATCATGGGGCATCTATAACAACCAACATCACCGCCGCGCTATACTCAGCCCAACAGATTTATATGCGAAAGGACAACTATGGATATGCTGCACGCAAAACGCATCACCGCAGTCAAGCAGAACCTCACTGCGATGAAGCTTTGCCAGACACTCATTTGTGACCCACTTTCCATCTGGTATCTCACGGGTTACTATACCGAGCCTTTCGAGCGCTTCTTGGCTCTCTATCTGGGTACAGACGAGCAGAACCAGCGGCCTGATACGCTTTTTTGCAACGTGCTCTTTCCCGATGCAAGCTCTTGCTTTGAGCACGTTATAACCTTCTCGGATACCGACAATCCCATCCCTTTAGTTGCTGCCACATGCGATTCCACCAACGCGCTCGGCATAGACAAAATGCTTACTGCCCGCTGGCTGTTACCACTCATCGATACCCAAGCAGCCGCTGGTTTTTGCCTTGCATCTGAAGCAGTCGATGCTGCACGCTCCCTTAAGGATGCCTCCGAGCAGAATCTCATGCGCGAAGCATCTCGTGTCAATGATGCGGCGATGTCATGGTTGGCGGCACAAGTGCGCCCTGGTGTTAGCGAGCGCCAAATTGCCGATGGTCTACTTGGAGAATATCGACGTCTCGGGGCTGAAGACCACTCGTTTGCACCCATCGTGAGCTTCGGTGCAAATGCTGCAGATCCTCACCATGAGCCAGACGATACGGTTTTTCAGACTGGCGATATGGTGCTTTTTGATGTGGGCTGCAAGCGCAATTGGTACTGCTCGGATATGACGCGTGTCTTTTTTACCACCACGCCCAGCGAGCGCCAATTGCTGGTATACAACACTGTGCGCCGCGCAAACGAAGCGGCAGCGGCCGTTGTCAAACCTGGCGTCACCTTTGCCGAAATTGACCTCACAGCACGTAAGGTTATCGAAGACGCTGGCTTTGGCCCCTATTTCACGCATCGTCTGGGCCATCAGATTGGCCTGCAGGATCACGAGCCGGGAGACGTTTCTGCATCTCACCACGAGCCAGTCCAAGTGGGCCAATGCTTCTCTATCGAGCCGGGCATTTATATTCCAGGCGAGATTGGTGTTCGCATAGAAGATTTGGTCATTGTCACTGAGGACGGTTGCGAAGTTATCAACCACTATCCACATGACGTGCAGGTGCTTGCAGTCTAGTTAAGCGCTTTTTTAAGCACCACGAGCGGATTTTCCAGCGTATCGAACCTGCCTCCTTTGCATTTTTTGCACGAAGACCCGAAGCGACGTGAAAAATCGCCACCAAAAACGTTGCCACCTCAGCTTGCAACGTTTTTTGGTAACGAAATGTTGCCACCTATAACTGCGAAGCCAGATGATCTAGTGCGCGCCGCCGGTGTGAAATAGCGTTTTTCTCGTCGGCTGTAAGCTCAGCCATAGTTTTGCCTGGCGTATCATCTGGGAAGAAGAGCGGATCATAACCAAAACCACCGTCACCACGTTCCTCATAACCCACCCAACCAGGACAATCACCATCGCCTGATAAAATCTGACGGCGACCATCATCGGCATCTCTCACCAAAACAACCGTTGAGTGAAAATGAGCACGCCTGTTTTCATCGGACACGTTTTCCAGTTCACGCAGCATCTTTGCATTGTTTGCTGCATCATCACCATGCACACCCGCCCAACGAGCCGAGTAAATACCAGGAGCTCCGCCGAGTGCATCCACACACAAACCCGAATCATCTGCCACAGCATACTCAAGGCCCGTCTCATCTAATGCCGCACGTGCCTTAATCATCGCGTTGTCAAAAAACGTATCTCCATCCTCAATAGGATCGGGAAAATCCCCCAAGTCTCCCAATGCCACAAAACGCATTCCCGGCATCATGGGCGAAAGAATTGCCTCTATCTCGGTCACCTTGTGCGCGTTTCCCGTCGCAACCACCACGGTTTTTGACAAAGGTAGCTCAGAAATACGAATGCATGCCATATTTGCCCTTCCAGATCTAACAGCGCCATAGCGCCGCAAATAACCAACCATTAGCAGGGTTCTGCACTGGCAGTCCACACAACAATCTGCCTACAAAAAACCCGAGACCGCAAAAGTCTCGGGCACACTAAGCATCTGGTGGGCGATGAGGGATTTGAACCCCCGACCTTGTGCGTGTAAAGCACCTGCGCTAGCCACTGCGCCAATCGCCCATAACCCACGTATCCGCGAGTGCTCACGAGAGTGTATCATGAGATGCATGAATACTACAGTGCTAAATATTGCCGAGTTACTAAAAACTCACGGACTCCTAACCGCGAGCACTCAGCTCTTTGGCCAAGAAAAGCAGGTCATTACTGGTGCAGACTGCGATTCTCGTGTTGTGAAAGCACATCATCTTTTCATTTGCAAAGGCTTAGCTTTCCGCGCAGCATATCTGACATCAGCCCTAAAAAAGGAAGCCGTCGCCTATCTTTGTGATGAAAGTCATGCCACGGAGCTGACAACTATCGCGCCAGGAGTTCCCGTACTTGTCACGACAGACAGCGGACTTCGCCGCGCAATGGCACTTGTTGCAGCAGAAGCTTGGGGACACCCTGACCGCAATTTGAACATTGTGGGTATCACGGGCACCAAAGGTAAATCAACCACTGCCTACATGTTGCGTTATATCCTTGACGCAGGCGCCGATGGCAAAGGTGAGCTGGGATCAACCGCATCAGTCATTGGCTCTATTGCCACCTATGATGGCGTGGTTAATGAAGAGAGCCACAACACCACGCCCGAGGCTCCCGACCTATGGCGTTACCTGCACAATGCTTTAACAACTCAGCACAACCCCCTAGTGATGGAGGTCTCAAGCCAAGCACTAAAATACGATCGTGTTGACGGATTGAATCTCGATATTGCCTGCTTCCTCAACATTGGTCGCGATCATATCTCCCCACTTGAGCACCCAGATTTTGAGGACTATTTTGCAAGCAAGCTGCGTATTTTTGAGCATGCAAAAACAGCAATCGTAGGGTTGGGAACTGATCATTTACCTGAGGTGCTCACTGCTGCTGCACCTTGCACCAAGCTTGTCAGCTTTGGCGTTGCCCACACAGACGCAGCCGCTCCCAGCGCTGCTGGCATCACCGCCGACATTTGGGCTGACCACATTACGTCAAGCGAAGGCACGGTAGATTTTGCTGTGCACACACCTGCCTGGACCGCAATTATGCATCTTGGCATGCCCGGCCTCTTTAATGTCGATAACGCTTTATGCGCAATTGCCGTAGCCCAACTGTTGGGCATCAGCCGCAATCAAATTCGTGCTGGCCTTGCCCGCTGTCGTGTACCGGGTCGCATGGAACTTTTGAACTCGCCTGACGCGCGCCACGTAGCTGCCATTGTTGACTATGCACACAACAAGCTTTCCTACCAGCGCTTCTTTGCTTCTGTAAGCAAAGAATTTCCTGGTCGTCGCATTATTGCAGTCTTTGGAGCACCGGGCGGAAAAGCTCAAGAACGCCGCCAAGAATTACCTCTTGAAGCGTCAAAATGGGCCGATGTTCTCATTTATACCGAAGAAGATCCCTCACATGAACGCGTTGAAGATATCAATGCGGCGCTGCTTGCGGCAACTCCAGCTACACAGCATGCCGAGTCGATTCCCAGTCGCCCTGATGCCATCGCCCGCGCAGTTGAGCTTGCTTATGCAGAAAAAGCACCTGCCCTGCTTTGCTTGCTCGCTAAAGGAGATGAGACCCGTCAACACGTAGGCGACGAATTTGTGCCCTGCGAGACCGACGAGACTCTTTTTTTACGTGCTATGCATGCACATCTAAGCCAACAATCCTAGTGCTACCGTCCGTTGTGTCCTAAAGGAGAAATGTATGCCAGCTCTGTCTCTGCCGACGTTCCCCTCTACTCCTGCCCTGCTTCCTGATTTTTTGCAAGAGCGCTTTGGACGCATCAAGCATATCTTTAGTGACACAGACGCCACCATGGTTACCCATGGTTCAGCGCTCTGTGACTCAGCAGGCAATCCATCTGTCGCACTACCGCAAGCTCTTGTTGCTTTGCAGCGTATGGGTATTGACGTAATCCCCTGCACTGGTCGCAGCCGCGCCATGATTCGCGAGGTTATACGCATGCTAGGGCTCCCCGGCTGGATTGGTGAGATGGGCGGCATTCTTTGCCTGCATGAAGGCACCACCAGCGATTGGCAGTACTTCACCGCAGACATGACCTTTGATCCTCGCTGCGGGAAAACCCCGCATGAGATCATCTTAGAGACAGGCATTGTTGAGCGCATGCAAAAGCGGTGGTTTGACTCTCTGGAACTCTACAATGACAACGGTATTGGCTACCAATATCGCGAGGTATCAGTCGCGTTCCGTGGTGCTGTGATGGAAGATGAAGTCCGCCAGATGATGGATGAGACGGGATTGCCTCTCTACCTTGCAGATAATGGCATGGTCACACGTATTACTGGTGATACCATCTTGCCTACCATTGCAGGGGAGCGCCTTGAAGACGTACATACCTACCACATTACGCCACGTGGACTCGACAAGGGTTCAGCTGTCGCGCGCTACATCGAACTGATGGGCTGGGATCCTGAGGAGTGCCTCGCCTGCGGCGACTCTCCAGCAGACTGCGAAATGGCAAAACAGGTAGGCACCTTTGTGCTCATGCGCAATGGCATCCATAATCCCAAATCACAAGCAGTGCTCGCAAATGCAACAAACGCTTTTGTATCTGCTCGCCCATCAACAGACGGCTGGTGTGATATGGCACATCTGCTCACCGCACTTCATTCATAGTCTGCGCCCTCCTAGCCAAGAAGAGCCTGCTTTTTGTTGGAGTTTTGCTTCTTTCATTTAACTTATGAGGTCATTTTCTGCTGGTTATGCTTAATAAGCTCAACTGCCATAAAATAAAAGCAACGCGTCATAGTGGCGCAACCAGTTCACTATTTACGCCAGCTTCGCTGACGACTCAAAGAGGGACTATGACCAACAAGCAGCCTTTCGATGAAGAAACGCCAACTTACGAAACGCCAGGCCCTGGCTATCCGCCTCCTCCCGATGTGCTTGATAGCCTCAATGACCTAGGCTCAACCGTTATGGGCAAGGTGAACGAAGCAGTCGAAGCGGCCGACTTTGCTGGCCTTTCGGCATCCGTTTCAAAGTCAATCAAATCTGCAAGTGCCTCATTTTCTCAAGCATTAGCAGGTCCTAGCCCCTACATAGTGCGTGCGCGCGGCAAAAAAACCACCGCTATGGCAAAAATGCTGGGCTTTGGCTACTTAACGTTTATGAATGGAGCGATGACTCTCGGCACAATGTTTAGCCTGCCAGAAGATCCCTTCATTGCAACCCTTTGTACCACGGCTGTTTTTGGTGGGCTTACGTATTTGTTTGGCAAGCTCACAAGAAACGCCCATCGCGAGCGTAAGCTCCTTCAATATCTTGAAAGACTTGCGCGTATTGCTAGTACGCGGCAAGCATTGACACTTGAAGAAATTGCCGTCCGGATGGGAAGCTCTATTCATGAAGTCACAAACATGGTGCAGGCAGGTATTTCTCAAGGCTATATCCCTCAGGGCCGTATTCGCCAGTCTCTTGATGGAAAAACCGTTTTATATTTGACCGACCACGCCTTTAAAGAAGCAGGCGGCATTGATTTGCCAAAAACCAAACAGAAGACTTCTGAGCGTATCGCTGCGCGTAACAAAACCGCAGCTCCTGCTCCTGAAGCTGTTGTTGAGAATGACACGAGTGATGCTACAGAGAGTGCAAGCAAAGCTCCTATCAATCCAAAAGTGGCCGATGCGGTAGCAAAAGGTAAGGATTATATTCAACGCATTCGTTTAGCGAATAACATCATCCAAGAAAAGGAGATGTCGGACAAACTGGATGTGCTTGAAGAAAATGTACGCCGTATTACCGCACGCGTTAATGAGCGTCCCGATACGGTCGACCAGCTCGCACAGTTCCTCAACTATTATTTGCCCACTACCGGCAAGCTTGTGGATGCCTATGCCGATCTCGACAAGCATGACGAGCATGGCCCTAATGCTGAGGCTACGCGCAGGGAAATAAAAACGACCCTTGATGTTATTAACGAGTCTTTCAATAAGCTTGCAGATGACCTGTTGCAGGATGCGGCATGGGATTTACAGGGCGACATGCATGTACTACGTACTATGTTGACCCAAGATGGTCTTGCTGATGACCACGGGCCCCGTGCTGATTCACGCCCTCTCTAGGGCTGCGGCAAGACCAAGCAGTTCAAACGGTTCAAGCAACAGAGAGCAATATACAAAGCTGGGCACTCAAAAGTGTCCAGCTTTGTCTTTCAGTGCAAAAGTCTATTGTTCTTGTGCCAAGAATCTAGTGTGAAGAAGCCTCAAGGAGCTTTTGCTTGAGCGCGCCTTCAATCTGGGCAAGCTCGGCCTCAGCAGCGATGCGCTTCTCATGACCTTCCTTCTGGATAGCCATAACCTCATCAAGTGTCGACATGAGCTGCTCATTGGTGTGGCGTAGTGTCTCGAGATCAACAATGCCTCGCTCGGACTCTTTGGCCGCTTCTACGGTAGCAACTTTGAGTTGGTCGGCATTATGCTTGAGCAGATCATTGGTCATCTCGGACACGGCACGCTGGGCCTGTGCCGCCTGAGTAGCATGCTGCACACCCAAAGCGATGACCATCTGGTTTTTCCACAAGGGAATAGTATTGACAATGGTGGATTGAATCTTTTCAGCCATGACAGCGTTTGAGTTTTGTACCAAACGAATCTGCGGGAAGGTCTGCAAGGCCACTTGGCGCGTCAGCTCCAAGTCGTAGACACGCTTCTCAAAACGGTCACACTGCTGCGCTAAATCACGCGCTGCCTGAGCATCTTCTGCCAGACCACTTGCCTGCGCCTTCGCCTGAGCTGCGGGCAAATCCTCCGTACGAACCTTTTCTAGCTTCTGCTTGCCTGCAAGCACATACATTGTTAGCTCTTTGAAGTAGGTGACATTGTAGTCATACATGTGATCAAGCTGATCGACATCTTTAAGCAGCTGTATCTGGTGCTTTTGCAGCTCGTTCGAGATGCGCTCCACATTATTTTCTACGGTGGCATAGCGAGCCTTGAGCTCCTGCACTTTGTTGCTCTGCTTTTTAAAAAAGCCTAAGAACCCTTTTTGGTCGGTCTCCTCAGGGTCAAAGCCCTTGAGATCAACGATGAGCTGGGTGATCTCGTTGCCCACACTTCCCAAGTCCTTGGTACGGACGGACTCCAGAGTACGATCAGAGAAGTCGGCCATCTTTTTCTGTGTGCCCACTCCATATTGCAAAATTGCGCCAGATTGAGCAAGGTCAATTTTGCCTGCAAACTCATCAACCTGTTTGCGCTCAGACTCAGACAGCATCGAGTCATCAACGTTAACGGTTGAAAGCGGTGTCACGGCAGGCGCCGGCTGACTCAGATCGGTGCCAAACTCAAGCGTAGGCACACCTGGTTTTGGAATTGTTGTCGAAGGAGCCTGACTCAGCTCATCGCCAAAATCAAGGATGGGGCTTTCGTCCACTGCCATATCGGAACCTTTCTCTGAGAGACTCAAAGCAAAAATCACGTGGATTGTGCTGGATACAGTATGCCCCGTTCGGCAACTTTTTTGCGCCTCAACTTGGTAGATGGGATACATTTTTAACGCTGGTGCCTGCCCGCGTGCCTCAGCATCCCTCGCAACAAAAACCAGCCGCACCCACAACGGATACGGCTGGCACCTGAGGAAAGATTCGACCTAACAGCACCTTATACACACCCCATCATTTTTCGTGCTGCTCTCTATAGATGGTCTTCTTTGCGAACAAAAAAATTATTAAAGCAGAAAAGACCAGCGCTGCACCCATGATAAATACATTTGCATAGGTAGATGCAGATCCTTTTGCAATACCAAATAGACTTCCATTGGACATTGCATTATTTGCAATAAGACGTCCAAAGAAAGCAACACCTATCGAACCTGAAATTGCTTGAATCATCCCATTAAAACCCAGTGCACGACCAGATTCTTCAGGTTCCACTGTTAGTGCAGCGGTATCAACTACTGGTTGATAGAAAAAAGAAGTTCCAAAGTAGTAAACACACGGCGCTATCGCAAGAGTCCAAGTCTGTCCATAAGGAATGGCAAACGCAACAGCAATCAGTCCGGTCGCCATGCATGCAAGGGCAAACAAAATAGATTTATCTCGACCCATCCAGTTAATAATAGGGCCAGCAACGAAGCCAATCATGGCAGCAAGTAATATTGACCACACAAGATTATTGGAAACCACAGCTGAATTAACGCCAAAAACAGCAAGGCCAATTCCGTTTACTCCAGGCGTAATGGTATAACTGAAGAGATATCCGACAAACGTAACGAGATTAATGAGAACAAACGGAGCGCTTGTAAGCATCTTGGGCGATACGAATGGATCCTTTGCACGTGAGATATAAACAATAAAAACTATAGTTGTAAGAAGAGCAAGCACACCAAGAACAGCAGTCCAGCTTGTAAAGAACATTGTGATGGCACCAGCCATTAGGCCTACAAGTACAAAGCCAATAACATCAATACGGTATCCACCAAGATGCTCATCAGGCAAACTGTGCAACAAAAGAGGGATGGCAAGAACCTCAACCATTCCAATTGCCAGCAAGATGCGCCAATTAATCAAAGTGAGATACCCGGCTAAAAATACTCCTGCCGCTGCGGAAAAGCGGAAAACCGCAACGAAGATGCCGTACCATGCAACACGTTCGTGTTCCTTGGTGTATTTAGAAACAAGGATGAGAAAAACCGTCCCTGAAGCCTGCCAGCCCGCTGTCTGTAGCGCTCGTCCAACAATGACTCCCCATATGCCAAAAAATTCAATACATCCGCATGCTGAACCTATAACAAATGCAATAGTACCCAGCACCATCATCTTCTTTAGTGATACAAAATCCCCCAGAGCACCGTAGACGATGCTTGTGATGCCAAGCACGATGCCTGGAATTGATGTGATGAGAGATGCTAAACTGGGCTGACCCAACTGGTCACCTATGTTGACATACACCATCCCAACAGCCTGTTGCATGAACACGCCAAGTGTGTAGATGCAAAGTACCAGTGGTATCGCAACCCGTGCCATCTTATATTTTTCTTCAAATTCAGCTGTCCCTTCTTTAGGAACAGGAATTCCACTCGGCTTGGTTCTTGTTGCTTCTGCCATGCTATTGTGCAACTTTCCTCAAAAATTCTTCAACTTCAGCACGATTAGGTATCGAGGGAGCTGCACCCTGCCTCGTAACTGCAATTGCAGATGCTGCAGCAGCATTTCGCATTGACTGAGCAGGAGCATCCCCTCGCATTAAACCTGCTAGAAGATATCCAGTGAACGTATCCCCTGCACCCGTCGTATCAACCGTATCCACTGCAAAGGCATCTTGATACGTTTCAGTATCGTCACTCAAATATATTGACCCTTTACGACCTAACGTGAGGACCACCGTTGCGTGGGGTAAGCGCTGCCTTATCGCTTGTGCAAGGGCCACTGGATCCAGGCCAGGATCAACTTCCGCGATAGCGGCTGCCTCAATTTCGTTTAGCACAAGCAAACTAACGCCCGAGAGATCATAGCTAAGTAGTTCGGGAGTTACGGGAGAAGGATTTAGAATTAGCCTCAGCCCATTACGACTGGCAGAGCCCATAATGTAGTCGAGACAGCTAATCTCATTTTGCAAAAGAATCCAATCCCCTTGTTCCATGTGGGAAAGAACTTCATCAACATAAGCTTCTTCAATTGCTTGATTCGCTCCACCATAAAGCAAGATACAATTCTCACCCGACGGATCTGTCTGAATGATGGCATTGCCTGAGCGGACTGTGTCGCTAATGTGCAACAACTCCGTGTTAACTCCTCCATATTGAAGAAGCTCTACTAAAAACCTGCCATCTTCTCCTACCATGCCAGCATGTTTCACTGGTGCCCCTGCCTTAGCAAGCGCAAGCGATTGATTGAGGCCCTTTCCTCCTGCGTTCACAGCGAGGCTAGTCGAAGCAAGGGTTTCTCCTGCAGTAACGAAATGATCTACTGCATAGGTGTAATCGATATTAAGAGAGCCAAAGTTAAGAATTGCCATAATGCACTCCTACTCTGTCAATAAACCAGCGGCCATATAGAAAATATGGCGACAATCACTACGATTAAGACGGGCGATTGACCCAATAGCAAGGTCAGAGCCAAAGAAAGAAATGTTATCAAGCAGACGCTCAATATCGTTAGAGGGGATATTGGCTTCAGCAAAACTGGTAGGCATCGCCAGCTTATGAAAGAACAATTCAACTGCCTTAATACCAGCCAATACTGCGACTTGATCATCATCTTCATCAACTAAGAAAACTTCGCGAGCAAAGCGAGCAAAGCGTACAGGGTTATATGGCCACGCCTCACGCATCCATGAACTCATAATTACAGAGAGCGAAGCGCCGTGTGGCGTATCATAGATTGCGCTCAGTTCGTTTCCAAGAACATGACATGACCAGTCTTGGTCGCGCCCAACACCGAGCGTATTATTCTGCGCTATGGTTGCAGTCCACATCAGCTCTGCGCGTACATCGTAATCACTTGGGTTGTCTGCGAGCCGAGCTGCATTGCTGATGATAGAACGAAGGGCGGCTTCTGCCATGCAATCTATCACCCCAAAATCACTGGTGGGCGTGAAGTAGCGTTCACATATGTGCGAAAACATATCTACTATTCCGCAACATGTTGCAAACCAAGGTAACGACACCGTAAGTGACGGATCCATAAACGCAAGCGCGGGACGAATAATGGGCAGGCTCAATGTAAGCTTGAGTTGCTCATCTGAATTATTAATTACTGTAACTTGGCTAGATTCACTACCAGAAGCAGGATTTGTAAGAACACTTGCCACGGGAAGGGTTGTGTTGGGAACATATTTACCCGTAAAAAAATCCCAAACATCATGTTCTGTAGGTACGCCTATAGCAATGGCTTTTGCAGAGTCAATAACACTTCCGCCGCCAATAGCTACTACAGCGTCTACATGTTCAGACTGTCCAATCTTCACCCCTTTTCTTACAAGATTAAGTCGAGGATTGGGCTGTACGCCACCAAGTTCAACCCAACTAATTCCTGCATGCAAGAGACTGGTTCTGACCGTATTGAGCAAATTGCTTTCTTCTAGGTAGCTGCCACCGTCATGATGTACGAGTACTTTATGTACACCTAGAACTGCGAGTTCATCTCCAAGCTTATCCGTCGCATTATGCCCAAAAATAAACTTCGTACCTATACATATGCTGAAATCAGCAATCATTTTTCGCTCCCATCAAATGACTTTCAATCTGCTTAATGTCATCTGCTAAAAAAGTAGGCGCTTGCTGTCTGAGTTTATTAACATCCCCATCACCATAAGTGACTCCGATACAGTCGATCTCACACTCGTGAGCTGCAGCGATATCGCTCCAACTATCCCCAACATAAACTGGCCTTAAGCAGGGCCAGTCATCCATAAAAGACTGAATCAATTCCGCTTTGGAGTGTACAACCCCATTTCCCTCATCGGTGCTGCTAAAGCCATCAAACAGTCGCGCCCACTTTTTCTTTATGAGAATTCGCTTAAGCGCAGGAAGAGGTTTGTTTGTAATTACCGCCTGTTTCACGCCTAGATGGCGTAGCGAATCAATCAGTTCTTCAATTCCTGGATAAAGGTTTGTGTGTTCAAAATCATTAAGGCGTCTATAGTGGTCGCTCACATCTCTTTCGAAGCACTCGCACAGAAAAAAAGGTGGTTGCGGATCAAGATGCAAGAAAATTTCCGACACTGGCAGGGCTAGGTTAGCGCCGTTCGCTTCAAAGCTTGCCGCAAAAGCGGAGTTACAACGTGCAGCTGCATACCGCAAAGAGACCCATACATCTTTACTGGTGTCTGCCAGTGTTCCATCGAAGTCCCACAGCACTAGACCATAGCCCATATATCTTACTTTCTAAATATGCTTATCGATACTTTGCTAAAGTGGAGCAAACTAACTCGAGATAGGCGTTGTAGTCGAGCTCGAGAGCGCCTTCTGCATTGGGTTTTTCACCACGAAACGCCATCTGAGCATCACGTTCGAGATCAACAGTAGGGTTGACGCCTCTTAGATGCCGGTAATCACAAACCGTCATGCCGCGGGTATATTTACCATTGAGTTCGATATCTATATGCATGGGCGCAGATTTAATTAAAGAGGGTTCTATCTCCCAAGCAACAGCACAGGCGTCATGCATACATGCAAGTGCAGGCTCGTTCTCACGCAAGTTAGAACTGATGAAGAAATCCGTTAAGTCCGCAGCAAACGCTGCTGCCTTTGTCCCTATGGAACGGAAACGTTTCACGGTCTCGGGCGTAAATCCACATTGACGAGTAAGATTGAGGCCCGTCATTTTTACGTGAATACCACTTTCAAAAACTCGAGCAGCCGCTTCTGGATCAACAAAAATATTAAATTCTGATGCTGAAGTCCAGTTACCAAAAGTCACCGAACCACCCATTATGCAAATCTCTTTGGCTCTCTCTACAATACGCGGCTCTCGATTGATTGCTGATGCAATATTTGTTAAAGGACCAGTGGCGATAAGCGTAACATCGTCAGTTGACATAACGGTATCGACTATGAAGTCAACTGCATGTTTTTCTTGAGCCTTATGAACGGGTTCATCAACAACAGGACCGTCCAATCCGCTTTCACCATGGAAGTTGGGTGCTGTAACAAGGGGTGCAACCATGGGACATGAATGACCAGGGTAAACACCAATTTTATCTGCAGCATCAATCATCTCAAGTACTACGAGCGCGTTGCGTGTAACGTTTGCAAGCGGGCTGTTTCCTCCAATAGTGGTGATTCCCAGCACGTCAAGATGTTGAACTGCAAGCATAATGGCAAATGCATCATCATGCCCTGGATCACAATCGAGAATGACCTTCTTTTTATCCATGAGAATTTCCTTCTTTTATAGAGATGAATGGGTCTTGATAAATTCCTCAAGCTCCCTCGTATTGGGCGTAGTGCGCGCACCTTTATGGGCTACAGCAAAACCTGAAACAGCATTGCCATATTGCAAGGCTTCTGCAAGCGAATGGCCAGAAAGCATAGCGTAGATATAGCCTGCGTTATAGTCATCCCCTGCCCCGACCGTATCTTCAACCACTACCTTAAAGGCGGGTAGCTCTAGACACTGAGCATCCGTAAAAGCCATGCATCCACGGCTTCCATCACGAGCGATAACCGTTCTATTTTGATTGGAAAGAGCGCGGGCATTATCTTTCCAAGACCCATCCCCAAGATAGGTGTATTCATCAGGACCAGATCCTAATAAATGTGTCACAAAGGGCAATATTTCCTGCAAGGCAGCTGAATAGTCGGGATCAAGCACACCATCATCTACGCGCAAATTGAGATCAAACGACGTAGGGACGCCAGCAGCATATGCTTCCTTGAAAACTCTAGTAATTGTGGAGCGTGCACTCGTATCATATACAAGCGACATTCCTGAAGAGTGGACCCACGCAGCATTACGTGCACGCCTAAAGAGCTCCTCAGATTCATCAATCACCTTGAATGACTGGTTTTCTCGAGGCCAACCCCATAGGTATCGTTCGCCTCGCTCATCCACAAAAGCGAACACACCAACTGTATTGAGGTCACTACGGACCGAAAGCAGTGAAACATCTACGCCCGCTTCTGCTAAATCCGCTAGAGCAAAACGACCATATGAATCGTCTCCAACGGTGCCCACAAATGTACAGTGAACCCCTAACACACCCAAAGCATGAGCCGTATTTGATGCGGTGCCACCACCAACCATAACGGGATTGCGAAATTCAACCAGTGTACGATCCTCATTTTTGAAGCTCGGATAATGCACAATAATGTCCACGTTCGCATCACCAATGACAATGACTTCACCATGTCTAGGCATTTTGTACCGCCCGGACAAATGCTTCTATCTTTGCAGGATCCTTGCAACCACCGTCAGGGTTTGTCCTTCCATCGGTATAGTTTGTCCAACTAAATGAATCGACACCATATGGATGCGCCACATGAATAGCTTCTGCTACATTTTCTGGGGTTAATCCACCAGCAATAATGCACGGAACATCGGTGGATTCAACAATTGCTTTGTCGATGGCTTGATCATGCGTTAAGCCTGTAGCGCCAATATCTCCTGCAGAAGGCGCTTTGGTATCAATTAAAAAATAGTCTGCGACAGCCTCATAATCTCGCACATATTCAAGCACCTTTTGATCTTTCAGAGGCACCCCTGCAAGAACGGGAATTGCTTGCATAATCTTTAAGTTTGGAAAACGACGGCGCAGCTCAGCAACCTGATCGGGACTAATGCCGTCAATATCGCCAGAGAGATGGAATACCTCAGGCTCAACTTCATGAAGATTTTCGCTGATTTCATCCAAATCCGTGGCAACAGTAAGTCCCACTTTTACCGCCTCGGGAACAACACCCTCAAAAATCGTTTTTGCAGCTTCGCAGGTCAGCTGTCCTGGAGTTCTTAGTATCTTTCCATATGAAACGCCAATGTGATGACAGCCAGCATTAATAACCATATTTGCATCGCCAACAGTACGAATGCCGTAGATTTGAATTTTTACATCAGCCATGTTATTTTGCCCTTTCCTTACGAAACTCTTCTACCAGTTCATCAAGCGTCAGCACGGTCTTTTTAAAGCCCAAAGCTTGTCCAATACGTGTAATGGGAGGGGGAACAACAAAAGATTCTTTTAATGTGTCGACCTGACTAAATACTTCGCGTGTCGGCCCATCAAGAAGCTTGTGTCCATGACACATCACAATGACACGATCAAAACAGCGAACTACAAATTTCATATCATGGGAAATGGTCACGCACATTTTCCCTTGGTTGTGGAGAACTTCAATGATATGAGCGAGGCGATCGTTGCCCACCACATCCTGACCCATCGTAGGTTCGTCAAAAATGAGAACCTCGGGATCCATCATGACAATCGAGCCAATCGCACAAAACTTTTTTTCAGTCTGCGTAAGGTCAAATGGATTCACATCAAGCTTGTCAGATAGACCAACAAGTTCAGCTACTTCTACCAGAAGCTGCTCAATGCGTTCAGTTCGCATTCCAATCTGCTTGGCACCAAACTGAAACTCGTCTCTTACGCTATCCAAAAAGAGTTGATCGTCGGGGTTTTGATAGACGTAACCCACACGAGCAGCCCATTCTGGTGTACTCTTGGCCTCAATATCAACGCCATCAAGCAGAACTTTACCTGCCGTTGGGCGCAAAATTCCATTGAAGTGCTTAACAATAGTTGTTTTACCAGCTCCATTTTGTCCAATGATTGCTACACGCTCATTGTTATCCAAGGTAAAAGAGACCCCATCGAGTGCCTTTTCACCCGTAGGGTATATATGCTCAAGATTTTGGATTTCTATTTTCATGAGTGAATCGCCTCCTTTACCAATTCAACAGTCGACTCTTCAGTTACTGGCAGACGATCAACCTTTACGCCTACTTCTTTCAGTGCGAGTGCAATTTTGAGGAAATCAGGAGGTTCTACGCCGTGTTCACAAAGATTAGGCTGAGAAAACACCTCGTCGGGAGTGCCTTGTGCAACAATCTCACCGCGATCGAGTACGATTACGCGATCGGCACAACGTGCCACCCTTTCCATGTCGTGGTCTGCCATGACCACTGTCATACCATCTGCATTAAGATTTTTGACAATGTCAAAAATCTCCTCACTACCCATAGGATCAAGCTGGGTAGTGCATTCGTCTAATACCACAATTTCGGGCTCCATAATGAGGGAAGATCCAAGTGCAACGCGCTGCACCTGCCCCCCTGAAAGTTCCAGTGGGTTCTTATCAATAATGTGATCTATGCGCATTACCCTTGCGATTCGATCAACACGCTCAACCATCTCCTCGCGAGGCACTCCATGATTGCAAAGCCCATATGCAAGCTCTTCTGCCACGGTGCCTGCAGTGTATGAAAGCTGGTTGAAAGGATTCTGAAATACAAGACCAATCATTGTTGAAAGTTCAGAAATTGAAGTCTGCTGTGTATTATGCCCCTCGATAAGGATGCGTCCGTGCAAATTACCTACAAAATACTGCGGAACAAGCCCCACCAGCGCACTTGCAAGCGTCGACTTTCCTGATCCGTTCTGACCAATGACACAGACAAACTCGCCCTTTTTAATAGCAAAATCAAGGTGCTTAAGTGCATATTTTTTTGTCTGGCGGTACTTGAACGAAAAGTCTTCGACGCGAATCACTTCCTCTACCATATTTACCTAACCAATCGCTATGATTCCAACACCATTGAGCACTGCCAGCACAACTGCCACAACAAACATAGCTACTGCACCAAAAAGGATTGCCTTATCTGTGGGTGTGTTTGTGTTAGTAACGAGACTGGTGTGTTTGTTTTCTTTTAAGCCAAATCCATGCGTCTCAAGAGTCATTCCACGTTCCTGAGCATCCGTCAATGAAGAAAGGACAACTGGCCCCAATAGTGGAATAAATGCCTTAAAACGCTCCAGGGCAGATCCTCCTGTGCTTAATCCACGAGCACTCTGTGCTTCACGAATACCGTGCATGCGACGATGCATTTGAGGCACAACATTTAGGGTCGCAAGTGTTAAATAGCCAGCTTTAGGGGACATACCAATATCGTTCAGAGCAGCAACCAGTCTTCCGATATAGGTTGTTTGATTCAAAATATAAAGACCTGCAAGAAATGTAAGAAGGGTGCCAACGATATGGAGCATATTCAAAACACCCTCAAGCCCAAGTTTTGCAAACCCGCAGTCGAGGATATACGTCTGGTTGAGAGGACTATAAAACCCTTGAATAAAAAGCAACATGAGTGTGATGGGGATACCAAACGAAAAGATAATCTTAGTAAAAGGTCTCAAAATATTGCCCTTTGCAGCAACAATGAAATATAAGGCAGTAAAGACAAAGCCCAGCCAAGGAATTGGAAGGATCAAGGCTGTTAGCCCTACAAACAGCGCAACACCTGCCTTGGTAATCGGATTCATGCGTCCAATTGGCGTCTCAAGAATATGCTCATCATTAGCACCAACCATAGCGGACACCTCTTTTCTATCTATCTTCAAACAAAAAGGGAGTTCATCCGCCCAAGACGTAATGAACTCCCCGTAGTCTTTTCGTGTTTACTCGATTACATCATCCTCAGCATCATCGACTGCATCAGAGGCGTACTGGCTGATGAAACGACGAGGGATCTTCTTAACAACAAGGTAAGCAATAAACAGGGCAATACCCTTATCAATAAAGTTTTCAATAATTGCTGAGGTAAAGGCAGCTGCAAGAATATCCCCAAGTGCAACAACTAGGCCAGCGGTCATAACAGAAGTGCCAGTCGCGCCAGTTGCACCACCAAAGAGGAAGGTAGTAATCATCGAAGCGGAAATTGCATTGACGACTGTGAGCGCAATCCAAATCAGCACAAATCCCCACTTGGTCTTGAGCATGCCAGCTTTAACCATATAGCCAACAGTCAAGCCGCAAAGAATGCTAACTACCGAGTACGGAAGATATACAGGATTGGCAATAAGCGAAAGGAATACATTGGTAAGGAAGCCTGTAAGCGCAGCAACCCATGGACCACTTAGGCTTGCAACAATGACTGTTCCGATCATATCTAGGAAAAGGGGCAGCTTCAGCACAGAGCATAAGGTGCCACCAACAAGGTTAATTCCCACAGCAATGGGAATTAACACGAGGGACTTTGTAGAAAATTGAGCCTTTATGCCCTCAAAAAAGCCCATCTTCTTTCCAGCTGCCATTAGTCTTCCTTTCACTTGCTGATACCTGACCAGATACAACTATCGGGTTACGGGAAAATCTAGCGTTTCAGTGAGAATGTTTTCTCTATTTGTTTTCCCACTTTGAGAGTAGGTCTCTATCGTTACGAATGAGTCCATTGGTCTGTAAATGGTTGATTTTCATCGGTAATTGACATTCATACCGCATTTATTACCAACAGCTCGAAAGGAGAATGGGAGAAAGTTTTCGTTACGGTATTATTGCTATACACAGCTTTTTTGGGAGATGACACGCAGATGGACATCAAAGGGATTGCTGAACTTGCAGGTGTCTCGCCTGCAACAGTTTCAAAAGTGATTAATCGTAAGGATGACAGGATTAGCGACCGAACGCGAGAGCGCGTACTAGATACGGTCAGACGATATCATTACTCCCCATACGGTTCTGCCAGCTCTCCTCGTACTGATTGGCAAATTGCCGTATTGCTTCGAGCACCAGTTGTATCCGACTCAACCCTCGATGGAATTATCCGAGCAGTTCAAGAACGTGGTTTTGCTTCGATTGTCTTTGATAGCTTCTTTGATCCAGCACAAGAAGAAGCAAATATCGAGGCGATACGGCAGGCAGGATGTGCCGGCATCATCTGGGAACCAACCACAGAAGAAAGTATGAATCAGCTTCCTCGCCTTAAACAACTTGGAGTTCCTATTATCACTACGGGCATATTTGGGGGAGACAGCTCTTTGCTAAAGCCTTATTTTGAGGCTTCTTACCGTATGACAGAAAAGCTAATTCACCTAGGCCACACTAATATTGGTTGTCTTTACGCACATGGAAGAAGGACCGAAGACTTTCTCGCCGGCTATCGTAACTGCCTATTTGATCATGATATTCCTTACCGAAAAGACCTCGTCTTCGATGAATTAGGTGCGAAATCTGCAATGGCAGTCACTAAGGGAGACCTCACAGCAGTAGTATCGTCCCACTACCATCGCGCTGTTGAATTTTCAAATCTGATGGAGACTCTTCACTTCAGAATTCCTACTGATGTTTCGCTAATATCTCTGAAAAACGATACCTCTGCTTCCAAAGTACATTTGAGGGCAACCAATATATCCACCTACACAATCAACAACTCGGACTTCGGTACCTATATTGGTAGGCGACTCATTTCTTCTATTGAAGGTACAGAAGCGCCTCCTTCCTTCGTTCAAGATTTTCACCTTGACAACGAGTCAACTATTGCAGTGCCCCCATCAGCAGGAACCAAGAGCGTAGTTGTTGTAGGTAGTCTTCATATGGATAACTATCTCCGAGTGCCCGAGTTGCCCAGCAGCGGTATCACCATGAGCTCAGATGCTCCCCGATCTTACCTTGGTGGTAAGGGTGCTAATGAAGCAGTAGGGGTCACCAAGCTTGGACATCGTGTTTCCATGATTGGCAATGTTGGAGCAGACTATGATGGAAATCTTTTCTTTCATGAGTTTGAGCGCTGGGGTATCAATGATTCGGGTGTAAGACGCGTTGAAAATCAGGAGACGGGCAAATCTTTTATTTTCTTGGACTCCAAAGGCAGGTCGATGATAACAATTGTCTCGGGAGCTAATGCCACACTGACAGCCGAAGAAGTCCACAAACGCGCAGCACTGTTTGATGATGCAGCATGCTGTCTCATGCAGACAGAAATACCACTTGATGCCGTTGAAGCTGCTTGTCTCGAGGCTAAAGAACGGGGTCTTCTGACAATACTCAAACCATCTGCATGTGGACCACTACCCAAAAATCTACTTAGTCTTATTGATTACCTTGTCCCCGATGAAGGAGAGTTGGGTGAACTTCTGCCTGATGCAGGTAGTGTGGATGAAAAGGCTGCAAGGTTGGTTGCCGCAGGAGTAAACACTGTCATTGTCACGCTTGGTGCTCGCGGATGCTATGTAAGAACGAATAGCTCTGGCAAGTTATATACAACGCAAGAGAGAGCTGCGGTTGATGATGCAGGAGCGGGAGACGCGTTCATCAGTGCGCTGACCTCATATTTACTCTATGGATATTCCCTTGATAAGGCTGTCCGTATTGCAAATTATGCAGCGGGACTCAGCGTGATGCGCCATGGAGTAATTCCATCATTGATTGACCGTTTTGCTCTTGAAGCTGCAATTGCAGGTGGAGAACTAGAAGACTAGCAAGTGCAAAGCTCTGCTTTTTAGCTTCAGACTAATCCGCGGTACTCCCCTTTCTCGCAACAAAAACCAGCCGCACCCACAACGGATACGGCTGGCACAATTACGCGAAACTTCGCGCATCACACAACATGACGAGTGGCTTAGAACTCCACAGGCTGGTCGTAGTAGACACACTTGAGGAGCTGTTCCATCTCCTCCTGGGACGGCTGACGGGGGTTGGAGCCAGTGCAAGCATCGCCGATTGCGTTTTTGGCAACCTCGGGGAGTTTCTCAAGGAACTCGTTCTCGTCGATGATGGAGGTCTCAGCCTTGACGCCACCCTGGCCGTAGTTCTTGATGGCCTGGGGAATGTCGAGCTTGTCATTCAGGTCACGGATGTACTGCACGAGAGCGGCAACGAGCTCTTCGTTGGTCTCACCCTTAAGGTGCAGAATCTCCTTTGCCACAAATGCATAACGCTCAGCAGCGCGCTCGTCCTTGGCATTGAACTGGATAACCTTGCCAAGATACATTGCATTTGCGCAACCATGGATGATGTGGCCACCAGAGAAAGCAGCGCCAGTCTTGTGAGCCATGGAGTGAACGATGCCAAGCAGACCAGAGGAGAATGCGATACCTGCAATGCACTGGGCGTCGTGCATGTGCTGACGTGCTTCCTTGTCACCCGTGTAAGAGACAGGCAGCCAGCTGGTGATCTCACGGATACCGTGCAGAGCGTTGCCGTCAGTGTAACAAGAAGCGACGGTAGAAACGTAGGCCTCAATGCAGTGGGTCAGAGCGTCCATGCCGGTGTGTGCACAAAGCTTTGCAGGCATGCTGTAGGTGAGCTCAGGGTCAACAATTGCGACATCGGGGGTAATCTCGAAGTCAGCGATGGGATACTTAATGCCCTTATGGTAGTCGGTAATGATCGAGAATGCGGTAACCTCGGTCGCGGTACCAGACGTGGAGCTAATTGCACAGAAGTGAGCCTTGGTGCGCAGAGTAGGTAGACCAAAGATCTTGCACATATCCTCAAAGGTGCACTCGGGATACTCGTACTTGATCCACATTGCCTTTGCTGCATCGATGGGGCTACCGCCGCCAACAGCGATGATCCAGTCGGGGCCAAACTCGGACATAGCCGCAGCGCCCTTCATCACGGTCTCGACAGAGGGATCAGACTCGACACCCTCGAAGAAAGCGACCTCAAAGCCAGCCTCTTTAAGGTCGGCCTCGATGTCCTGCAGGAAGCCACCACGACGCATGGAGCCACCACCAGAGACGATCATTGCCTTAGAACCCTTGAAGTTCTTGACCTCGTGACGAGCGCCCTCGCCAAAGTAAAGGTCGCGGGGATTCGTAAACCTACCCATTGTTGTTCCTCTCCTTTTGGCCGCATGCAACGCGGCAAATATACTTGCAATCCATATCAATTTTGCTACGGATTGTTTTGCGGAAACCCATAAGTCCGCATGTACTTATAGTTTAGCTTGTTCCTGATATTTTCAGAATCATTGCATAATTTTGCTCGTTTACAGAATAATATACTTTTCTACCGAATACTTCTTGATTTATATAAATGTACAAGGAATAGTAGTCATGTTGACTAGAATTTGCATCTGAGAGGGCGGAAATGTCATTTGATGCCCATGCCGAAGACTACCAGAGATTAAAGCTGCACTTGGCACAAACACTCAATTCTGCAACTCCTACAGAAGTGCAAAAAGCATACGACAACTTTGACAAGCAGTTCGTGCAATCGCGAGACGCTATTTTCCAAACTGACAATGACCGCGCCTTTAATCTTGTGGCACGCGCAGCAACGTTGATTGACCGTCAGCTCCCTTTTTCGGAAGAACAGCATGCGCACGAGATTATCGACCGCGCACACGGCCTGCTTGCCGAAGCGGTGTCACTAGATCCGCACAACGCTGATGCTCGTCGTATGATTGCCGCCTCTGAACAACCAGGATTTGCTGCCTATTACCAGTGGCTTGATGCTGGAGAAGCTCAGGTGCGTGAGCAATGTCACAAGCAGCGTATACACGCTGGGGACAACTTGCCCAAACCTTTGTGCGAACTCGCAGAACATCTGGCAATGCGCCCATATTTCCGCTGGCTCGCAACCATGGCATCCCAAGCGGTCATCTGTGGACGCAATCGTGAGGCACTAAAGCTTTGTGCTAAAGCACTGGATGCCGACCCGCTCGATATGGGAGACGTGCGCTGCACTGCAGCTATCGCTTTTGCAAAGCTTGAGGATTCTAGAGGCTTTGCTGCACTTGAACAAAGCTTTATCGCCACACCCCGTAACGCTGACGGACCCAACGCGTGGCTCTCTCTTGGTCGAATGGCGCTCGCATACAAGCAGTGCGACTTTGAAACAGCTGAATCCGAACTTCAACATGTCATAACTACCTATCCGCATGCAGCCGCGACCTTTATTCGTCAGCATGAATTGCCCGATGGCGTATTTGCACGACTGCCCGTAGCTCCTGGCAGTGAGGATGAGCTGATTGTGGCGCTATCCGAAGCAACCGTACTTCTACAAGAAGGACGCGAGCAGGGCGCACGCGGACCCTTTGGTTTGTGGCTAGCTGAAACAGCCACCGAAATGGCCCCCTCCTCTGAGACTGCAGAAATTGCCCAAGCGCGGCAGCAAGCAGAAGAGCGCTTCCGCATACTGAGCGATCTCGCTCATAACCAAGGCGACTCCAATATGAACAATTCGAGTGAGGGTAATGACAGCCCGCCTACACCCGAAGGAGGCCCGCTATGAAGACCCATGAAGAGTTGATTGCTCGTCTTGCTCAAAGACGCAGTGCCAAGCTTGGAAACCTCTCAAAAAGTGGATTTGAAGAGCTGCTGCGTGCCGTCCAAGCAAAGCCCAAATCTTTTATAGATGATCCCCGCGATGAAGCATTTTCAGTATTTGTCGATGCTCTTGAGCGCTACGAAAAATCTGCTGAGAATGCTGATTTTATCGATGCGGACGATGCGTTCTTTGCTGCGCGCAGCCGTAGGCTCAATCGCCTTATCGCCGACTGTAATCGTGCGATCGCCCTTGATGAAAACTGCGCAGACGCCTCTTTGTGCAAGCTGCTTGCACAAGACTTACCGGGTGATGATCTCATCGAACAGCTCTTTATATTGCGCCAGAATCTAGCGCATAACATAGAATCTGAACCACTTCTTGGCCCTCATGATGATAGTGAGGATGTCTGGGACAACGTGTTTACACATGGCATGTTGAGGGTTCAATCGGCTCTTAGTCGTGCGCTTTTTGATACCGCACGCTACCGCATGGCTGAAGATGCCTGTAGACAATTACTTGATATGGCACCGAGCGATATGCTTGGCGCACGCCATACCTGCGCGCTGATCCTTGCCCGCCTCGAAGATGAGGATGCGTTTGAGGAGCTTGATGTTCACTATGGTCGCCATGGCGATTCATGGTCACATCTTGCCCGTGTGATATTGCTCTTTAAGCTCAATCGAATTTCTGCAGCAAAACGTGCGTTGCTTGGTTACTCAAAGCTCGTTGAGGGTGGTGCTTATGCGCTTTTGCGCCCTGTGCTGGTAGATACCTACATTCCTGACCGTCCCGAGCTTCCTGCCTGCAGCTTTTCGGAGGCAACACTAGCCACACACGAAGCAGATCCCATCATTGTAGATACACCAGATCTAGTACCTTGGGCAGAAGAAATCCCGCAGATAAACTCTGCTGCTCGTAATTGGGCTGAGCAAAACGATTTTGACTGGTGAGTATTTACACAAGCGGTGGCGCCCGAACAAGAAGTTAACTACCCCTCAATTTACATTCCCGTGCGCTTTCGCCACTCTTCACGGAACTCCTCAACCTCTTCATCTGTCGTGCGGTGTGTTGGAGTTAATCCTTCTTTGCGGAATTGTTCGCGGATTCTTGCATGGTTTTCCTTGTTTTGCTTTTCCAGCATTCGATTAAAACGATGATTCCGAATTGCCCTATATATGAAATAGGGACTAATCAAAATCACACCGACGATTCCAAGAATGCCCGTCCATGCAAGATACTGTACATATGTCATAAGAAATCACACCTTTGAAAATCAGTGCTTATTCGTAAAATCATTTTAGTCAATCTACACAAATGCTAAAACTCACATTGAAAATACTGGGGCAAAAAAATCTTTCATTCCTGTACTACCAGTACAGCGACGTGCATGGTATACTCTTTGACCGCGTCCCCATCGTCTAGCGGTTAGGACACCGCCCTTTCAAGGCGGCGACACGAGTTCGAGTCTCGTTGGGGGCACCATTTTTGCACTGCTTACCGCCTCCGGGCGGTTTTTTATTTTAGCGTGTGTTTTAGACTGGTAGGGGCGGTGGGACTCGAACCCACAAGACCAAGGTCGGCGGATTTTAAGTCCGCTGCGTATGCCAATTCCGCCACGCCCCCATATATACAAGAACAACACCTGAGGCAAAAGTTGTGTGGCAGATATTATAACAAGCCAAATCACAGAGTGAGTTCCAACTTTGCACAGATTTAGTCGAAATGAGTAAAGTTGGGTCTCCAACCCACAGCTATCGTCTCTTCTCGAATAGCTGCGTCTAGCGTCAAGGACATGCCAACAAGCAAATCTGATTCACTTACTGTCAATGTCTCACAGCCCGTCTGTTTCATCAGCTCGCTTATAGCAACGCTGCCCGCAAGAATAACTGGCGCACGCTTTGCTTGCAGACCAGGAAGCTGTGCTCGCTCTTCCACAGTCAGGCCTGCAAGTTTTTCCTCTAAAGCACAAACCTGCTGATAGCCAAGCTCACCCAAATGCACGCGCGCGCTATCGTAGGGTTCCAATTCAAGCGTCATTGCCAACAGCGAAGTCGCCGTACCACCACATGCAAGCAATTTTTCTGCCTGCAAATGTAAGGTATGTGCCTCTGCAATTACGGGTGCAAATTGTTCTGCGGCAAACTCATGCGCTGCACGCAAATCCTCCATACGAGCCGGCTCATGCTGGGAAAAATAGCGGTCGGTCAGTCTACGACAGCCCACGTTGGTCGAGCGCACCAGCCCCATATCAAGTCCCGCTGCCGACAACACTCCCCAAGCAAGCTCGGTTGAGCCACCGCCATTATCTGCTACCAATAATTTGTGAGCAAAAAAATCCTGCGCAACACCCAAGAAGGTCAGTTGCCCTTCAACTTCACCGGGAATCACTTGAGGAAGAAGACCCAAGGCCTGTAGACGGTTCAGCAGCTCGTCAGAGTTGTCCGCATCACGAGCAGCACTCGTAAGTGTGCACACCGCCCACTCTGCCCCAGCCTCTTGAGCTGTCGCAACATAAGCGGCAATACACTCACTTACATGATTGATAGCTGCAGAATCTAGCCTACCTGTCTTATCCACTCCCACACCAAGGTTGACAATGGTAGATTGCTTGGTGAGCGAAACTACACGCCCCTTGTGCACTCGAGACAAAGCCAGACGCGCTGTCACCGTACCGATATCAATAACTGCCAACAGGCGATCAGCAGTATCCCCATCTGTAGCCATTAGCCTAAATCCTCCCTGTGATACTGGAAGATAAAGTCGAGAAGTTTTTGCTGAAAAGACCTCGTATTGGTGGTTTTGGTCTCCTCAGTTGGCTTGCGCGCATCCTGTGCACTTACGGTCTCGCTGCTTTTTTTGCTATCACCACTGCCATCTAGGCCCTCAACCACAACACCCGTTTCGCCCTGATTGACATAGCCGCGCTTGCGCGCTTCGTCCTCAATACCTTCGCTTGTTTGTAGACGCTCAATATCACCCAACAACTCACCGTTTTTATCTTTGAGCTGCGCGTAGTGCGCTTTGAGATCCTCCTGAGTACGACGAGCCACATAATAATCGCGCAAGGGAGGATACACCGCAAAGAAAAGCAAGACAGTGATTGCAAGTGCAATACATCCTTTAATGCGTCTGGGCGTTGCCGTCACAAAACCAACAATACGCGCAAGAATACTCTGTCTTACAGAAACGCGCTCTTGGCGCTTTTCTTGCCTCAAGCTCTGCTCTGCTCTCGCGCTACGACGCGCAGGCGCACGCATATCGCCCTTGGAACTCATGCCCGAAACACCCGAATGAGGAGTATCCGTCTTGTGTTTATGGAAGAAAAGAGAGGGCCTAAAACCCACGCCAGAACGTTTGGAGCGTTTTGACTGGGACGTATTAATAACCTCACCAGGCAAAATACGACGTGGCCCCTCGGACGGAAGTTCGTCGAGCGAGATTGGATCGTTCCGTGTAGGAGTTTTTTTAGACTCAGCCTCGCGCTTCGCCGCTGCACGGCGCGCGCAATCACGCTCGTAAGGATTCGAACTGCTGTAACGCAATCCGGGTAGCTCGATATTGCCCTGGCTCATGTCTGCTGCTTCGTTTCTGCATCGTATTTGACCAGCCGTCGCGAAATTCGTAACTCGCGATATGTTCATTATGCCGCAGCCACACGCCGTATTGTGACAAAGTTGAAAGACTAGACCATTTTTCCAAGCTCACACCAAATCAATCGTCACAATATGACAAAGGAAAGCCATACTATGTTCGCTCTTCTTGTTTGCTCTGCAACCAAAGATCCTCAAGTTGAGCAGCAGAAAGCTCAGAAATATCCTTGTCATTAGCTGTCGCAAGTTCTTCCATGCAAGCCCAGCGACGGCGAAACTTGCGATTGGAAGTGGCAAGTGCTGACTCAGCATCAATACCCTGCCAACGCGCAACGTTTACCAATGCAAAAAGCAAATCGCCAAATTCCTCAGCAGCAGCATCGCTTCCCTGCTCTTCCGCCTCAAACTCTGCGCGCTCTTCAGCTACCTTATTCCAGACACCTGCCAAATCGTTCCACTCAAAGCCAGCCTTTGCCGCTCGTTTTGAAATCTTTTGAGCTTGCGCAAGTGCCGGTAAGCTCATCGGCACAGAGTCAAGGAGGCCTTGCTTCGCGTCAGCCTCCCTAGCTGCTGCTCGTTCATCTTGCTTTACGCGATCCCAGATATCGAGTACTTTTCCTGCAGAATCCACCGCACCCAGTGCCGCTGCATCGCCAAAGACATGAGGATGACGGCGTATCAATTTTTCGTTGAGCTCACGACACACATCATCAATATCAAAAAGGCCGCCATGACCACCCGACATACCACCGTCCGCGGCAATCTGTGCGTGAAGCAAAACTTGTTCGAGCACATCTCCCAGCTCTTCGCGCAGATGAAGCTCATCATCATCCTCGATGCATTGCACTGCCTCGTAAGCTTCTTCGATCATATTGCGCGTGATGGAATGATGCGTTTGCACCTTATCCCAAGGACAACCATCGGGCTGGCGCAATCGCCAAATCATGCGCACAAGACGGTCGAATTGTGGATGTGTCGTGGGAGCACCTTCGCGTGCGGCAATCTGTTCATCAATAGTCTTTGCAAGACCAGCACTATCGTCAGCGATAAGAGCTGGTCTTTGCACACCTTCTCTGTGTTGCTTTGTCATAGCTGCCTCTCTATATGCGGATACGTTACGCGATGCTATTGCTCGTCTTCTTCTACGTCATCATTGCCACCAACCGCTTCAAGTACACCGAGTGCAGCAGGCATAACCTGTTCTTCCGACTTGTGGAAGGGGTAGACGAGTTTGTTCGTCTGGGGATAATACAGTCCGCGACGCTCACGCACACGCAGTGACATTTCGCGACTCAGCTTGATGCCGATATAAGTCAGCTTGCTTGCTGTCAAAGAAACCGACGTTACGCCCAAGCGCGACGCGCGGATACGAATGCGCGCGCGGTCAAAAAGATTTTTTGCTGCCAGTGGCATTGCGCCGTAGCGTTCCTCAAGCTCAATTTGCAGCTTATCGACCTCAGCCAATTCTTCAGCGCCTGCCAGTTTGCGGTAGGTCAGTACACGACGATCAACCTCAGGCAAATATTCTTCTGCCAAGAAGTAATCCGCAGACAAATTGATAGCAACGTCGGATTGAGCAAGATTCTCTTCGCTCGTCTCGCCCCGCGCTTCAGCAACGGCCTGGCTGAGCATCTGTGTAAAGAGGTCAAAACCAACGCTCGATAAATTACCATGCTGCTCTGCACCCACAAGAGAGCCCGCACCGCGAATCTCCAAGTCACGCATGGCAATTTTCATGCCGCTGCCAAGTTCTTGATACTCATTGATGGCGGTGAGGCGGTCAGTCGCCTCGGGCGTGAGGAGCTGCTCAGGCGGAAACATAAAGTAGGCATACGCCTGAGTATGTCCGCGTCCAACACGGCCTTTAAGCTGATACAACTGTGCCAAGCCTAAGCGCTGTGAGTCTTCGATAATCAAGGTATTGGTATGTGGATTATCAATACCGCTTTCGATGATAGTTGTCGCAATAAGAACATCAATGTCATGCGCTTCAAACTCCATCATGACATCTTCAACCTTAGAAGCTGTCATCTTGCCATGCGCCACACCAATGCGCGCCTCGGGCGCTGCTTCCATCACACGAGCAACCGCATCATCAATAGTATGCACGCGATTTGATACGTAATATACCTGTCCCTTGCGTGCCATTTCCTCACGTATTGCCGCTGACACTAGATCGGGATCATACTCCCCTACGCTCACCATAACGGGCAGCCTACCCGGAGGAGGTGTCATGATAAGACTCATATCACGCACGCCACTCATCGCCATTTGCATCGTTCTTGGAATAGGCGTAGCCGAAAGCGTGAGCACATCAACTTGTTCTCGCAGGTTTTTGAGCTGCTCTTTGTGTTGAACACCAAAGCGCTGCTCCTCGTCAATGATAACAAGGCCAAGATCATGGGGATTAACATCTGCCGATAGCAGACGATGCGTACCGATAAGCACGTTGACTTTGCCCTCTGCAAAGCCTGCTATGGCACGGCGTGTCTTTGCGGGAGTCACAAAGCGCGATAGCACGCACACATTCAGATCAAAGGGAGCAAAGCGAGCAAAGAAGGTCTCGTAGTGCTGTTGCGCCAAAATCGTCGTAGGACACAACACCATGACCTGCTTGCCATCTTGGCAGCACTTAAATGCAGCTCGCAAAGCAACTTCAGTTTTGCCAAAACCTACATCACCACACAGCAGGCGGTCCATCGGACGATTACTCTCCATATCCGCTTTGATGTCAGCGATGGCGGATTTTTGGTCGGCTGTCAGTTCATAGGGAAAATTCGCTTCCATATCAAACTGCGCTGGCGTATCTGGTGCAAAGGAATAGCCCGCAACGGTTGCGCGACGTGTATAAAGATCCACCAAGTCAAAGGCGAGCTTTTTTGCTGAAGCGCGCGCCTTGTTGGTCGCACGACTCCAGTCAGCGGTATTAAGTCTTGTCAAACGTGGAGATGCGCCGTCGGCACCTACATAGCGTGTCAGACGATCAGCTTGCTCTATAGGCACAAACAACAAATCGCCTGCTGCATATTCCAGGCGGAAGAAGTCCGATGGTGCGCCAAAGTCGCTTCTGCGCTCAATTGCAGCAAAAAGCGCAATACCATGGGTTTCATGCACCACATAGTCCCCTGGCTTAAAGGGAAAGCTCACTTCAGTAGGATCGATATGCCGGCTGCGATGACGCTTGCGTTTGGCTATACGCGAGCTTAAGTCAGACACAGAAAGTAATGCGAGACGAGCCGAGGGCAATACAACACCCGCAGGCACAGGTGCATCAATAAAATTCACCATGCCAGCCTTGAGTGGGCGGGCTGACGCGTTGGCATCAGGCGACTCTACTGGCACTTGATTTTCGGAGTCAGCACCAAGTGTTTCACAAAAAGCAATATGCTCTGCCGAGAAGGTTTGCTTCAATGCTTCGCGCGCACGGCGATCAGGCATAGCAAAAAGCACCGTACTGCCGTTGTTCAGCAACTCGCGAACACGACCAAGCAAACGCGTATCTGTACCTGCGATGCCAGGTTGCTTAACTTCAATCTGGGCGGTTACCGTACCTCCCGCACGAAGAATAGACGAGAGTGACAAGCGTTGTTGCTTACCAAAATCTAGGTCGCGCGGCGCGGTATAGAGTTCGGAAATATCAATACGCTTGGCATTGGCTGTGGCACTCACCTCTTCATAGTTACGCATACAGTCGTCAAACAACGCGCGAGGCTCCGCAAGAACCACCAGCATATCTTTGCTCATATGCTCCAGCGGACTGCTCGTTTTGCCGTAAAGCTGGGGAAGATAACGCTCGAGCGTCGGATCAGCCGCACGCTGCTGGATGAGTTCCAAATCAGCAGCAATATCGGTTGAATCTTGTGCAGCGTTATAGAGTGCGCGACTCGCATTGGCAACCGTTCGGTCAGTAAGTGCCAACTCGCGGCATGGTACGAGCGTCACACCCTCGAGTTCACCAATGGTTTGACCTGTTGAGGCCACCATACGACGCACACGGTCAATCTCATCACCAAAAAATTCAATGCGTACAGGGCTCGTAGCTTGGGCGGGAAACACATCAATCGCATCACCATGCGCATAAAAAAGACCTGGGGTATCAACTTGCCCTGCTTCTCCAGCATCGGAATAGCCCATGCTCACAAGAATGCACGTGGCCTCACTAAACTCGACTTCATCCCCGATATCAAAGCGTGCGCTCGCAAAATAATCCGAACCCTGTGGTGGCACACGACGAAGTAAGGCATGTGCACTCGCCACCACAAGGATCTGCTCGCCCAAAGAAAGCTTGGCTACCGCTTGGCAGCGCGCAGCAATTACTGCTTGATCGGGCTGCTTGTCAGACCAGGGATAATCGCGCCGATCGGGATAGCGCAAAACACGCTCTTGTCCCAACCAAGCGGCAAGCGAGCGAGCGGCAAGGTCAGCTGCATCCTCACCTGGCACTACAAAAAGACAGGGCCTTGGATTTTGCGCCCATAGCGCTGCCACCATCAAGGGGCGTGCAGACTGCGCAAGCGCAAGCGTTGCGTCATGACCAGCGCACAACTCCTGCAGAAGAGGTTTTAATTCAGGGGCAGCCAAGAGCCGCCGAGAAACTCGATTTATTAGCATAAGAACATGGTACCATTCGACGAAAACAGGGATAGGCAGGGCAACAGAAAGGGATGCGATCTTGAGCGACAAGCTCACCGATAAGGCACTAGAATTTGCGCGCTATCGAAGCGTGCGCAGAATAGTCACTGGCATTGCTGTTGTATGTTCTGCTCTACTTCAGGCTTTTGTATTGCAAGTATTTCTCCGTCCTTCAGGGCTTTTGTCCAGCGGCTTTACGGGGCTTGCGATTCTCATAGACCGCATTGCTGCCTTGGGCGGTTTTTCCTTTCCAACTTTTGTGGGTATGATTGCGCTCAATATACCCGTGGCTTTTATATGCTGGCGACACATTTCACATCGTTTTGTTATTTTTTCAAGTATACAAGTCATCCTTGCATCAATGTTTTTGCAATTGCTGCACTTTCAGCCCTTGATGAGCGAAACTGTGCTTAATGTTGTTTTTGGCGGCGTGTTATACGGTCTCTCTATCGCAGTTGCCCTGAAAGGTGGTGCATCTACTGGCGGTACTGATTTTATTTCTATGCTGGTGGCAAAGCGTACCGGCAAGACTATTTGGTCTTATATTTTTGCTGGTAATTGCCTTATGTTGATGATTTTTGGATGGCTTTTTGGCTGGGAAAACGCAGCGTGGTCCATCGTGTTTCAGTATCTTTCCACCCATACAATCTCAGCTTTTTATCATCGCTACGAACGTGTGACGTTGCAAATTACCACTCGATTGCCTATGCAGATTCTTGTTGCCTACCAATCGCGCTATCGTCATGGCGCTTGTGTGATGAATGGCTACGGTGGTTATTTGCATAAAAAGATGTGGATGATTACTACCGTAATTTCAGCCTATGAGCAAGACGAAATCATACATCTCATCCGGACAGTCGATCCTCATGCCGTAATCAACGTTATGCGCACTGAAGCCTTTGTCGGAGGATTTTATCGCGGCTCAATTGACGAGCCTGTACCTACCGCATTGCCTCGCGATGATGGTGAGGTCACCATTGAGGGTTAAGAGTAATCAGGGATTGCGAGTCTTGCTGCCTCACAATCCCAAATGCGCTTTTTGCTCAATTCTGCTCTGGAAAGTTTGTCGTTGGTTTCTATGGATCTGCGTCAGCCTCAGCCTCTTTTATGCAGGCGGAATAATGGTGCCCGCCAATGCAAGGCCCGCATCGCTCAATGCCTGCTCAAAAGCTTTGGCCGAACGTGTTGCAATCAAGTCAGCTGGAAAATCAATCTCATCTAAAAGCAGGGGGGCCTGCTGCAAACGACCCACGTTATAGGATATGTGTGCGTCAGAATTGACCGCAATCTGCACGCCCATCTCAGCGCAACGCTCAGCAATCCTGCGGCAATTGTCGCGCACATAAGGGTCGTAATATGCAGCAAAGCTATGCTCATTGATTTCAATGAGCTTGTGCAAATCGTGTGCCACCGTCAGGAGCTCGTCAACATCAAACGGCACTCCTGAACGGCCGGTATGCCCCAAGATAAAGACTTTGGGATCTTCAAGTGCATGCACATACATTTCTGTTGTCTGTGCGATACTCGCATTTTCGGTAAAGACTTTGTTATGTACGCTGGCGACAACGTAGTCGCACTCCTCAAAGACGTAGTCCTTAAGGGTTAGCGGCTCAATAGGGGCATCAACTATGTTTTTGTCATAGGTCGTATCCCAACCAAATAAGTGACCTTCAAGGTCGACAATATCTGCTTCGCAGCCGTGCAACAAACGCACGCCATGCCAGTCACGCGGCCAACAATGAAAATTGGCGAAATACTGGAAATTGCGCATATTACGGTTCTCAAACAGCATGTCCGAAAAATGCTCACTGATGCCGAGTAGTTCCAAGCCACAATCAGCTGCCGCACGCACATTTTCCTCGACTGTCGAATAGGCGTGACGGGAGTAGACAGTATGCGTGTGCACATCACAAGCATAGCGTCGCTCCTGCGTAGATAAAGCTGTCATACGTACTCCCCCTTGATTTTGCTCGCATGACAATCGCTAACTTACCAGTCCTGCTCGTAACTTTCCTTGAGCTGCTTCCAAGCAGGCATCGAATTAACGATGGTTTCATAGCTAACGCAATACCCTAAACGCACCCAGCCCTTGCAACCAAAACTCGTGGAAGGTACTGGCAACAGTTCAAAGGATTTTGCGCGCTCAAAGAAAGCTTCATCATCAGGCTCTAGCGCCTGAACCCATAGATAGAAGGCTCCTTGCGGCTCGATGAAGTGATAGCCCAGCTTGGAAAGACCTGAGGTAAGGGCAACACGATTTTTTGTATAAACATCAACATCTGCAGGCAGCTCAACACAATCTGCGAGCACGCGCTGGAAAAGCGATGGCGCACAGACAAAACCCAACTTGCGACCAGCTCCAGCTATTGCAGACACAAGACAATCGTGATCGGGATTTGATTGAGGCACATACACCCAACCAATACGCTCTCCTGGCAGTGATAACGCTTTGGAATAGCTGTAAGCCACAATGGTGCGCTCATAATAGCCGGGGACCCAAGGCACCATAGCACCATACACAATTTCGCGATAAGGCTCATCGGAAATCAGATATATTGTGCTGTCATACTCCGTCTCTTTGCGTCGGAGTACGCCTGCAAGGTCTGCAAGATTGTTGGCAGAATAAACTGAACCCACAGGGTTATTGGGTGAGTTGATAAGTATTGCTTTGGTTCGAGGCGTAATAGCTGCATCTACTGCCACAGTATCAATTTGGAAGTTTTTTTGATTTGCAGGAACCTCGATACACGTCGCACCTGCAGTCTCAATCCACACGCGATATTCGGGAAAATACGGAGTGATTACGATAACCTCATCACCCGCGTTGACTACCGCATGCAGGCTCAGCGTTATTGAGGCTGCAGCACCACAGGTTAGATAGAGATCAGCAGCGTCAGCCGTGCATTCGTAGCGACGCGCAAGAAACTCAGCAACTTTTTTTCGCACAGATAGCAGGCCGTTGCCCGGAGTATACCCATGCAACTGCATGCTTGGGAGCTCAAGTGCGCGTTCAATCGAGGCTCGTACCTCAACAGGAGCGGGAGCTGAAGGATTGCCCAGTGAAAAATCAAAGACTTTTTCGGCACCAATCTTTGCCTTGCGGGCAGCACCATATGCAGCAATTTCGCGGATAGAAGATTTGGAGGCACCAAACGAGTAGCTTTGTTGGTTGATAGACATGCAATTCCCTTCTGACGACGCATGTAACTACCATTGTAGCCCCTTTACTTTGTGCTGCCAGGTGCCTTGGCTTTGTGCTTAATACCCTCACGAAGCTGGGATTATTTACGTAGACACAGCTGTGCTTGTGCTAGGTCCACAATCGGGCTCAGAGGTTGAAGGGTCTGCGACAGCAGTTTCTTGAGCGGAATACTCATCCCAAGTCCCTGCCAAAAGTGCATCCAGCACAGGACCCTCAACTGTTTCACGCTCCAACAAAACCTCAGCCATTTGATCCATCTGTTTGCGACGAGCACTCAATACCGCGGTTGCACGATCGTGTGCTTCGCGCATGATGCGCTCCACCTCATCATCAATACGCTTAGCTGTTTCCGCAGAGTAGTCCTGCTTGTCAGCCAAATCACGACCAAGGAATACCTCATGTTGAGCCTCGCCAAATACCTGAATACCAAGCGAATCACTCATGCCATAACGCGTTACCATGCTGCGCGCAAGCTTGGTTGCACGTTCAATATCATTGCTCGCACCTGTCGTGATGTCATCACAAAACAGCTCCTCAGCAGTACGACCGCCAAGCAATGTTGCCAAGTCATCCAGCATGGCATTACGCGTCTGCAAGAAGTGGTCTTCCTCAGGAAGCTGCATCGTATAACCCAGAGCCTGACCACGGGGAATAATCGTAATTTTGTGCACGGGATTAGAGTTTTCCAGTACATGACCAACCAGTGCGTGCCCAGACTCATGATAGGCAATGGTTTTACGCTCTTGTTCGGTCATCACACGCGTACGGCGCTCGGGACCAGCAATAACACGCTCCATGGCTTCCTGAATTTCTGACATACTCACGTGCTCTTTGTGTAAACGAGCAGCAAGCAGAGCAGCTTCATTCATAAGGTTGGCCAAATCAGCCCCTGAAAAACCTGGAGTCAGCTTTGCGATGCGTTTGTAATCAACATCTTGAGCTAAGGGCTTATTAGCGCCATGCACACGCAGAATTTTTTCGCGACCAACGACATCGGGCCTATCCACCGTCACCGTACGATCAAAACGTCCTGGGCGCAACAAGGCGGGATCCAAAACATCGGGACGGTTGGTCGCAGCAATCAAAATAACTGCGGTATTGTCCTCAAAGCCATCCATTGCCACCAACAGTTGATTTAACGTCTGTTCGCGTTCGTCGTGTCCGCCGCCTAGGCCAGCGCCGCGCTGACGTCCTACCGCATCAATCTCGTCGATAAATACAATGGCGGGGGCTGCAGCTTTTGCCTGTTTGAATAGGTCACGCACGCGACTTGCGCCGACACCCACAAACATCTCAACAAAGTCCGAACCTGAGATGGAAAAGAAAGGTACACCCGCCTCGCCAGCAACTGCCTTGGCAAGCAGGGTCTTACCTGTTCCTGGAGGCCCCACCAGCAGTACACCATGGGGAATCTTGGCACCCATTTTTTGATAACGCTCGGGCTCTTTGAGGAAGTCGCGAACCTCTTTTAGCTCCTCCACCGCCTCATCAATACCTGCCACATCACTAAACTTCGTCTTGGGTCGTGACTCTTCTGTAGTGAGCGCTTTGGTCTGGCCAAATTGCATGGATTTGCTATTCTGGCTGGCAATTTGCCTCATGAAGTACACAAAAACTAGCACAAGGGCAGCCGTTGGCAACGCTGACACCAAAATCGTTTGCAACAGGGAGCCATCACTTGTGTCAACCTTAAATTCCACTTTGGGATGCTTTTCCATCAGATTGTTCAGGCTGTCAGCACCCACGTAGTAGCTCTTAAACTGACTCAGTTCCTTGGTGTTACCTTTAGACTTTTTGTTGGAATGATACTTGCCAGACAGACTGCCGTCCGCCGTCTTGTAGGTAACCTCAACGACACGCTCTTCCTTTACTGCAGCCACAAACTGACTGGTAGAAAGTGTTTCTTCTTTTACTGCGGACCGCAGATTATTAAACATGCCAAAGGCAAGATATGCGCAAAAAGCCAACGCAACAATAAGATACGCAGGACTTATGCGACGGCCATGACGCGGGTCGGGCATCCCATTAAACGGATCTTCTGGAAGGTTTGGTTTACGCGGATCGTCAGGGAAGTGATTTTCGGACACGAATAAATCTCCTTACTAAAACGCACTCGGAATATTGTCCCAGCGCGTCCCAATGGTAAAGCTAGTCGCCATAGACCTCGGGTTTGAGCACACCAATATAAGGGAGGTTACGGTAGCGCTCAGCAAAATCGAGACCATAGCCAACAATAAATGAATCGGGCACATGGGTGCCGACATAGGTTGGAGCAACCGCAGGCTTTTTGCCCTCAATATCCTTAACCGCAAAGGTGGCCACACGCACGGATGCTGGATTGCGCGACTGCAGCATGCGAATCAGGTAGCTCAGCGTCAAGCCAGAATCCAAAATATCCTCAACAATGAGAACATCACGGCCTTCGATCTTGGTATCGAGGTCCTTAACAATGCGTACAACGCCAGAGGATTTCACGCCATCGCCATAACTTGACACAGCCATAAAGTCAACCGACAGCGGGCACTCTATTGCACGAATCAAATCAGCGGTAAAAACCACCGCTCCACGCAACACAGCCACCAACAAGGGATTTTTGCCCTCATAGTCTTTAGTAATCTCGGCCCCCATGCGGGATACGATAGTACGAATATCATCCTCGGAAAGCAGAACGCTCTCAATATCAGGATGTTGCTCCGCCATGATTTCCTCCTTTGGCATGTGGTACTGCCACCCTAAACCTGACCACTCGGCAAGTCATCTGTTGCAATAATGTCCAATTCTAGCAGCTCACGCGTATGAGACGTACAACGGACACGCTCATCCGCCCGTATACCCGCAATCCAAACAATCTGTCCTCTCGGACCCGTGCGCAAAATTGGCACACTCGCGCGATCTGCTGCTGGAATCTTTGCTTCATTAAGCAAATCAGAAAGCTTTTTTGACTGCCCATGCATTCCCAAAGGACAAAGCACATCCCCTGCACTTGGTGCGTCTACCCAAAGGCGTCCACCCCGCTCAGGATCGACCCCGCAAGCAGCAGCATCTAACAGCACTGATGCACCGGTCCATTCTTTTCCATGCGCGCGCGCCAAAGCAACAGGATCCCCGCCGCGCGGAACTGTGGCAAGTCGGGCCACCAGCGTACGCCCATCTGGCAAGCTCAAAATGCCACGCGCATCAGGCGCTGTTGTGATGACATGCGGAGATGGGACCTCCAACCACGCAGCAAGCTCACCGGCTGCCTTTATACGCCGTGTCCTTACAAAGAGCAGACCATATTCCACGCGGGCGTCAATACCTTCTACTACCTGAACAGAGCCGCTGCCCGCAGCGACCAACTGCAAAAGCGCGCTCACGTGTCGCGCTTCAACACGCGCGCTGGGCGCCAAACGCGCGATAAGCTGTTTGACCACACGGCGTGCAATGACCACCTCAGATGCTGCAAGTCTTCCTGCATCAAGCGCAACCATGCCGTCAGCCTGCCTCCGCGTCAATTCGCGCAAAGCTCGTGCAGCCAGCTGGGTCAAATATGCATCCTCATCAGACAAAATATCGCAGGTCGCAGCCAAAGTGGTACTCAAGCGGGCATTTCGCTCCTTTGCCACAGGCAATAGCACGTGCCGTACATAGGAGCGCAAATAGCGTGTGTCAGCATTAGTCTTATCCTCACGCCAAACAATCCCCCGCATAGTCAGCAGATTGCACAGCTCATCATGCTCAAAATCCAATAATGGACGCACGATGCGATTACGCCTGCGCGGAATAGAGGCAAGACCTGCTGGCCCTGTCCCACGCAGCGCATTCATAAAAAATGTTTCAGCACGGTCATCTGCAGTATGAGCCGTCAAAATTCGAGCAGCCGATCGAGGGGTTCCAGCCTTATCCGATAGCATATTGGCAAGCTCTGCCGCTGCTGCATAACGCAACTCACGACCTGCATTTTCTACATTGCCATCCCCCACTGCAGCGAGCGCCGCAACATCAGCACGTCGCACCGTACAAGGAATCCCATAGCGTAAGGCCAGATCACAAACAAACTCTTCATCCTCCTGCGCATCGATACCGCGCAATTGGTGATTGACATGCAGCACATGCAAACGTTCACGCGCAATATGCGCCTTGCCCCGTCCATCAGCTATATCAAGCGTAGAATTTGCGGCCAACACAAGCAAAGCGGTTGAGTCGGCACCACCCGAGACCATAAGCACCACTGGCGCCTTTAAATCGCTGAGCTCATCTTTCGACATAGGTACCCCTTGCGTGGCGCCCCGCTTTGGGATGATATCTGTATATTTACTCGCAACGCTTGGCATCAACTCAACCTTTCTGCGCGTGGAAATTCTAGTCTACTGAACTCCTTGCGCACAAAAAGCTTTACGCAAAAGAAAACGGCCCGAGACCAAATCTCGAGCCGTCCTAGCACATTCAGCGCCTTATCAGCATCTAGTCAATCGAAACCTTGGTAACGTTGTTTTGCTCGACCTGCTTGGGCACATTAATTGTCAATACACCCTCGGCGAGCTTGGCGCTAATGCCTGCGGTGGCTGCGTCCTTAAGATAGACCCCGCGGGTTGCATGCCACTCGCTTGTTTCCTTGTGCAGATAGTTCTTGGTCTTTTGCTCATCAGACTCTACATGGTTTACCGAAACCGAGAGACGTCCTTCATTGAGCTCGACATCCACCTCGTCCTTCTTTACACCAGGTACATGAGCAGTTACAACATACGCTTCGCCGGCATCCTCAACGTCCATCTTGAACACACCGTCATCGGAAATTGTGGGCATCTTAAAGAGCTCATCCCAATCGCCAAACGGCCACATTGAGCGTGCAAGCCTGTTGTAATTGTTGTAAGGAATCATGCTCGTCATGACAATCACTCCTTTTTTACGTGCGACACGGCATGTGCTGTGTCTTTGCTTGTCATTAGTAAGTATTCCCAGAATAGAGTTCCTTATACCTATAGACAAAGGTTTTCTTATCTCCATATACGCAACAAATCTAAGTCTCTCTATATCAGATATTAGAATATATCTTGTGAGGGCTTTACGCGGAGCAAGAATTTTGGCTCATTACTGCGTTAGAATGACGATGATTCAGCAACGTCGGAATTCACAGCAAGAAGGACGCATATGAGCGACCTCGAACAGATTCCCACCAACACACCCACCCCCGCTGACAAGCGGCCATCTACTCCTGCCGCAGCCAACAAGCAGGCATCAGTGCGTCCTGCCTATGTCCGCCCTCGTAAACCTCATATCACTCAAGATGCTATCGACGATCTACGCCAAGACGATGGTTTTAGCGGAAATGGCAGTTATACGCACGACTCTAATATTACCGTCAGTGGGACAACGCCTTTTGCGGGCCGTTCTTATCGACGCTCACGCGCAGATATTGGCAAGCTCAAGCAGGACTCACATTACGGTCAGTACCTACAAATTCCCAAAGGCAGGCGCTCAATTTTTGTATCCCGTGAGCGCGCTCGTCGCCGCAATTCAATCATTGCGATGACCCTTATTGTGCTGGCTTTGTTGGCTGTCATTGCCTTTGCCATCAAACTAATTTTAAGCAGCGTTCACTAAGTACATCTTTTGCTGTCGGTGCTTAAGCAAGTCTTCTGAAAGAGATGGGGATATGGCGCTCTTTCGACCCGCTAACGCCACGGATCGCTTTGGAAGAGTGGTTCGGGTTCAGCTGGCCTATCCGAAAAAGGGTCATATCCGTCATCATCTTCGTTTTCCGCACGTAGATAGCAAGAATGTTGCTCTTGGAATGAGGACGCAATGACCCGAGAAGCAGACTGTGCAACAGAGCTGATCGCGTGCTTTGACATCGGTTCTGTGGCAGCCGTTTCAAGCTGTATCCCAGCCACTTCACGTTCTTTTTCGTCTGTCATTCGCCAGCCCTCCTATGCGTACATATCGACATAGGCTGCAAAATCGCAAATTTTGCCGCCATTGCCCGACATGTCGTAGTCACCATACAGGCTCGTGGGTGCATAGGTGACCACTACGCGCACTTCATCGGAGTCTTTCTTGACCTGAGCTATCAACACCGTCCAGGTATAATCGCCCTCTGTGCCACTCATACAACTAAATTTACGGCCGTCCTTCTTTGGCAAATCTTTAACCTTAGACGGCAGGGTTATTGTATCTTCAGTACAGCTTGCACTTGCACTGCTTAGTCCGCATTCAGACATGACAGCATAGATTGCATCACTGCCTAAGCTCTTTGCCGAGCTTGGAATCTCCGAAGAGGCATACTCGTAGCGCACGCCGCTAAAGTCGGCACCACCAGAAACGACATCTCCTTTCGAGACATGGTTTTTATTGACGCCGCCAGCCTCGCCGTGCCCACCGTCTTTGGAACCAGACGCATCAAAGTTATGGTCAAAAGGATCGGAACACAGTCTCAGATTTGACTGTCCATTGGAATACAGTGCCTGCGCATCGCCGCGAGCATCTATGTAACCGCCCTTATAAGCAAACCCCTGCATACCTAAAAACTCTGCAACATCACTCGGGCGATGGCGAAAATATTCCGCAAATTGCTTAATACCTGAGGGATAAGGATAAGACACACTCAGTGTAACCTTGGTATCTCCCTTAATCTCACTGCCTGCTTTAGGCTCAGTTGCAACAACACTGTGACCGTCTTTGTCTGATTTGACATAGTCTTTCTTATAAGCAATACCCATGTCATCAAGGGCCTTCATGGCTTGCTGTTCGGTTTTACCTACAAGATCGGGCAGCGTACGTGCCGTCGCGACAGTCAACTTAATCTCCTGATCGGAAGTAAACGCTGTTCCTGCCTTTGGCTCAACCGCCAATACCCTACCTGCTTCTTTTGTAGAGGGTTGGCGTACAACTTTTATGTTGTTTGCACCAGCATCTTTAAGCTTTTGCTGCGCATCTTCCAGCCTCATGTCCACAAGCTCGGGCATCACGCGAGCTTCGCCAACCCAGATAGTCACCTCGGTGCCTTTTGCATGACGCTCACCCGCAGGAGGCATCTGCTCTACAACTAAACCAACGCCCGTATCGGTAACTTTTGTTTTTTCGTTTACCTTAAATCCCAAGTCAGCAAGCTGTTTTTTTGCTTTGTCAACTTTTTCATGGCGCACCGAGGGAATGGTATGGCCACCCCAAAGCTCTGCTCCATACGAAACAAAAGCGACAGTTGCAGCCAAAAGAACAGCAAGGAGCGAAAAAGCCACGGCCAAACGCTTGTGAGACTTTGTTCGCTGACGCTTGGCTTCGGCCTCAACCGTAATATTGTTTACCTCGTGAATATGGGGGCGCACTGTTGTCTCATCATTGCTGTTATTCATTTTGTGCCTTCACAAATCGAGCCGCAGTCCGAATAGCTGCCATTTGACAACTATAACCGAGCTGCGGCTCTATCGCATAGCAGAGCATAGCTAGAACAACACAGAACTTAAGATTTTGCGCTATCTCCCAACTTTTGTGCGACCAGTTTGTCGCCCTCACCTACATCTATTTGCACGGTATCGCCCTCATGGAGCTCGCCTGCAATAATAAGGTTTGCAACGTTATCAACTACCTGTCGCTGAATCAAACGCTTCAGGGGGCGCGCTCCGTAAATCGGGTCAAGGCCGTCAAGTGCTAACGATCCAACAGCGCGCGGAGTTAGTTGCAGCGTAATACGTTCGTTTGCCAAACGCTCACGCACGTCAGCCAATTGGATATCAACAATTTTTTCAATATCATCCAAGCCAAGTGCATGGAACATCACCACATCATCAATACGATTGAGGAACTCTGGTCTAAAGGTTGCACGCAAAGCTTCAGTAACCTGACGCTGTATCTCCTTAGGATCAGTAGTCGCATGTGCCTCAGCAATAAACTGACTTCCCACGTTACTTGTCATGATAATGATGGTGTTTTTAAAGCTCACCACACGACCCTGTCCATCAGTTAAGCGCCCATCGTCGAGCACCTGTAACAACACGTTAAAGACATCAGGATGGGCCTTTTCCATCTCATCGAGCAAGATAACTGAGTATGGCCGACGACGCACTGCCTCGGTGAGCTGACCACCCTCGTCGTATCCCACATATCCAGGAGGCGCACCAATCAAGCGCTGGACGGAGAACTTTTCCATATACTCGGACATGTCGATACGAACAAGTGCACGCTCATCATCAAAGAGATTTTTTGCAAGCGCCTTTGCTAGCTCAGTTTTACCCACACCTGTCGGCCCAAGGAAGAAGAAGCTGCCAATAGGCCTATTGGGATCAGCCAGACCCGCACGGCTACGACGCACTGCCGCAGCAACTGCAGATACTGCTTCATCTTGACCAACAACACTCTTATGCAGTTCATCTTCTAGATGCTTGAGCTTATCCATCTCGCCTTGCATCATCTTTGATACAGGCACGCCAGTCCAGTTGGAAACCACCTCAGCAATCTCGTCAGTGGTCACTTCCTCTTTAAGAAGGCCGCCAGATTCTTGCTTGGAGGCAAGTGCTTGTTCTGCTTCTTCGTATTGGGCTTGGAGCTGCGGAATCGTGGAGTAACGCAGTTCAGACGCACGCGCCAAGTCACCCTCACGAGTTACCCGCTCCATCTCGCTGCGCGTAGATTCAATTTGTGCTTTGAGGTCCTGCACACGGTCAATCGCCACGCGCTCGTTTTGCCAATCTGCTTTGACACTATCAAGTTTCTCGCGTGCCTCAGCGATCTCGCGGCGCAGGGTTTCCAGACGCTCTTTGGAAGCGGCATCCTCTTCCTTCATTAACGCCTGTTCCTCGATTTGCATCTGAGTAAGCTGACGTTCCTGCGCATCGATATCTGCCGGCATACTATCGAGCTCCATGCGCAGGCGACTTGCAGCCTCATCCACGAGGTCAATTGCCTTGTCGGGCAAGAAACGCTCTGAGATGTAGCGGTTAGACAAATCTGCTGCTGCAACTAAAGCTGCATCGGTAATACGCACACGGTGATGCTGCTCGTAACGCTCTTTAATGCCACGCAAAATCGAGATGGTATCTTCCACAGTTGGCTCAGACACCAACACCGGCTGAAAACGACGTGCCAGTGCTTGGTCCTTCTCGATGTATTTACGATACTCATCAAGCGTAGTTGCCCCGATCGCATGAAGTTCACCACGAGCAAGGGCGGGCTTCAAAATGTTGCCTGCATCCATGGAGCCTTCGGTCGCACCAGCACCCACGATGGTATGGAGCTCATCGATAAAAAGAATGACCTGTCCATCACTCTTTTGTACTTCTTTGAGAACAGACTTCAGACGGTCTTCGAATTCACCGCGATACTTTGCCCCTGCTACCAGCGCAGACATATCAAGCTCAACAAGATCTTTGTCCTTGATAGTCGAAGGTACATCTCCCGTAACAATACGTTGAGCCAGACCCTCAACAATGGCGGTTTTACCAACACCAGGCTCACCAATGAGCACAGGATTGTTCTTGGAGCGGCGGCTCAACACTTGAATCGTGCGGCGAATCTCCTCAACACGACCAATCACAGGATCAAGTTTGCCCTGACGAGCAAGGTCGGTCACATTGCGTCCATACTGCTCGAGCGCCTTGAGTTGGGGTTTTGAATCCTGCGAAGTCACCCGCTCATCCCCACGCAGCTCATCATACGCAGCACGCACACGCTTTGCCGTCACTCCCGCTGTCTTGAGCACAGAACCAGCGGTGTCACGGTCATCGCAAAGCGCGATGAGTAGGTGCTCAGTTGTTACATAGGAGTCACCCATTTGAGAGGCGAGTTTCTCGGCAGCATCAAGTACTTTGAGCAAATTATTACCAATGCCCATCTGACCACCAGCACCAGTCACTTTGGGTTGGCGTGCGATAGCATCGTTGACTACAGATTCAAGTTGTGTCGGATCAACGCCAATACGCTCAACAATTGCTTTCAAATTTCGTTCATTGGAGTCAAGTAAAGCCTTTAGCAGATGAATCGACTCCATCTGACCTGCATTTGCATCCGCCGCAATACCCATCGCTGCCTGCAGCGCTTCTTGTGCACTGACTGCCCATTTATCAATTCTCATACGAGCCTCCCTCTTGCCTTGCACCTACCTCAGCTGCGACTCTTTTTAAGCTGACGTCAGCTCTTGGCACGCACTCTGGCACCTCACTGTTTATTGATGACAGTCTTCCCACTCAAACAGCTTCCTAATCAAATCTAAGTCTCTTTATATAAGATTTTCTAAACTCAATAATTTAGCTTTGTGGATTCCGTCTTGAGCATATTTCTACTTTTTATAAAATGCGCTACCGTGAAGAGGGAGCGTACACATGAGCGACCAGCCTCCTTGGCAAGCAAAGCTCTGTAGCCCAGTTTTAACACGGCTGATAAGGAGTAAGCAATGCAGGAAATGATTCGTCTAAGACCAGCGTTGGTAAGCAAAATCTGGGGTGGCACACGCCTTGGTAGTCCTGCAGCTGGACAGGACAATTATGGAGAAGCATGGACTCTTTCTGCTCGCAATGATTATCCCAGCATCGTGGCTACAGGCAGTGATACGGGCAAAACCTTGGTCGAATATCTTGCTACACACCCAAACGCCGCTGGTAGCAACGCTCATGTTATGGAAGCCTTCCCCACGCTCATCAAATTTATTGATGCCGCAAGCCCTTTGTCAATTCAGGTACATCCTGACGATGCTTATGCTCATAGCCACGGTATGCCCTATGGAAAAACCGAAATGTGGGTCATTGTTGATGCCGACCCTGACGCCTTTCTCTATCTAGGCCTTCGTGAAGATATGACCCCTGACGAGTTTGCTGCAGCTATTGCCGATAACAGTATCGAAGACAAGCTCAACCAGGTACCCGTCAAGCCAGGCGATGTCTTCTTTATCCGCGCAGGCTTGCTCCATGCAATTGGTGGTGGCATTTTGCTTGCTGAAGTACAGCAAAATTCCGATACCACGTATCGCGTTTACGACTTTGGTCGTGTTGATTCTCACGGCAAGACGCGAGAACTCCATGTCCAGCAGGCAAAAGAAGTCGCTTTGCTCGAACAGCCTGGCTATTTAGGTGCGCCTGTGCACCCCAGTGAAGTCGCTGGAGGCACTCGACAACTCCTAGGCCAAGGCACGTGCTTTCGCACCGAGCGCTGGATTTTAAACGATACCGCAGAGCTTCCCATCACCGATAAAAGCTATGTTGCATTGATACTGCTTAACGGCAATGCTCAAGCCAAGCTAGGCGAGCAGATTGAGCATATAAAGGCTGGTGAAACTTGGTTTATACCTGCAGGTAATGCAACTGTGCACGTCACACCTACGGATGGCGTCTGCACTCTACTGTCTGTATGTGTTCCCTCACAAGAGGCATAGTTCTGCTTGGCAGCAAAAACTCTAGGCACTAGTATGCGATGCCAAGTGTCGTGCTGACATACTTTTCAAAGGCGACTACATCGCCGTTATATACATAGCCCGTCATGCCGGCAACTTCCGCACCTGCGCAGTTGTCGGCATTGTCATCAATAAAAAGACAGCTTGCAGGCTCTAATTGATAACGCTCGCATAAGGTCGTAAAGATAAGTGGATCGGGCTTCATAATGCGCTCAAACGCCGATACGACAAAGCCATCCATCAGGGGCATGCAGGGAATGAGCTCGCGAATCTTCCACCAACGAACGCCCGCATTGGACAGCAGAAAGCAGCCATACCCAGCAGTATGCAAGCGTTCTACCTGCTGATTCATGAGGGGCAGGGGCGTATGATGTTCATGCCAGTGCAAGCAAGTTTGATGTAGGGGCTCCCACAGCCGCTCGGGCAACTGACGCTGAGCAATCATTTCCATCGTGGCATCACTAATAGTGCCTGAATCAAGCAAAGCCCAGCTCGGATGTAAAAATAGGGCATTACGAATAAGTAGGGCATCCTGATCGTTGTCTACATAGAGCTGGGAGTACAAATCAGGATTAAAATCCATAAGCACACCGCCCATATCAAAGACAAAGTTTGTGATGCTCACTACCAGTCCTTTCGCTCCCCATCATCTAACAAGCCACGCATAACCTGTTCGGGACTACCTCCATCATAGCGAGCAAGTGCCACAATGCGCTCTTGCATGCGAAATTCATGCACTTCGTCCTCAAGCTCACGGATACGTGCACGCATCTCATCGTTTTCATTCACGAGTGCTTCTGCGCGCTCACGCATGTCGAGGATGCGCACCACACCAGCCAGATTGATGCCCTCATCAGTCAGCTTGCTAATAAGGTTGAGACGCTCAATATCATGCTGAGAATACAGACGTGTGTTGCCGCGTGAGCGACCGGGGTTCACCAAGCCCTTTTGTTCGTACACACGTAGGGTCTGGGGATGCATGCCCGTCAATTCAGCAGCAACGCTAATCATGTAGAGGGGCTTGTTTTTGCCGTCACTACGAGACATAGCGCTCAACATCCTTTCGATATTCACGGTGGTCAGCATCGCGCAAATTCGAAAGCACTTTGCGCTCATCAGCAGACAAACTGGTCGGCACCTTGATACGCACGGTCACATAGAGAGCGCCCTTGTTATTTTTGCTTCTGACATCGGGTGCACCCATACCACGGAAGCGGAAAGTTTTACCATCCTGTGTTCCTGCAGGAACCTTAAGACGCACGGTCTCGCCTGCTGGAGTGGGGACTTCTACCTGTGCGCCAAGCGCTGCTTCAAAGATAGAAATCGACAGCTCCATGCGCACGTCGGCACCATCACGCTTCCAAAGCGGATGTTCGGCCACGCGCGTTGTCACTACAAGGTCGCCACGAGCGCCACCATTGGCGCCAAATTCGCCACGACCGCGATAGCGCAATTTGCCGCCATCAACGGCACCGGCAGGCACTTTAACTGTAAGACTTTGTCGCTCTCCCGTTGAAGGTATGGTATAGCTCACTTTACGCTGAGCGCCCACAAAGGCTTCTTCTGCAGTCACACTTACGTCTAGTGTAAGGTCACTACCTTTGGATGGGCGAGTTTGCGCACGGCCTGCACCCTGTCCGTTAAAGATTGAACTAAAGTCAAAACCGCCAAAGGCACCTTCACCACCACGCATGCTACCGAGAATATCTTCCCAGTTCATGCCGCCGCCATAGCTGTAGGCGCCTGCACCGCCCGCACCGCCAAAGCCAGCTCCTGGAATACCACCAAAGGCCAAAAGCTGATCGTATTCCTTACGCTTTTGAGGATTGGAGAGGGTGGTGTATGCCTCGCTGACTTCTTTATACTTAGCCTCATCGCCTCCGCGATCAGGGTGGTATTTGGCTGCGAGCTTACGAAATGCTTTCTTGATTTCTGCATCGGAGGCATTTTTGCTCACGCCCAAAACGTCGTAATAATTCTTATCTGCCATGGCGGAAGCCGCCTCCTTTCATTACATCGCACGTACTCATGCACGAGACATCTCAGCGATGCCAAATATCGGACACCCGCAAGCAGGTGTCCGACTAAATCAGATCTAAGCCTCACGAGACTCTGCAGCGTCTACGTCCACATCAGTCGCCGCATCATCTTCCTGAGCAGGACCAGGACGCTGAGGGCCCCCAAAGGTTACCTGCACCATAGCCTCACGAATAACCTTACCGCCCATGCGATAGCCACGCAGATATACTGCTGCAACTGACTCATCGTAGGTCTCTGTATCCTCCACGCGACCCACCGCCTGATGTTCTAGCGGATTAAAAGCATCACCCAGAGGATTAATGACCTCAACACCTGCCTTGCCCAAGATGGATACCATCTTGTCGTGGACAGCCTGCACGCCCGCAACAAACTGATCAAACTGGTTGTCCTCGGCGTCCTCCTGCGCAGCCTTAGCAGCGTGCTCAATAGCACGCTCCATATCGTCTAGCACAGGCAGCAGGGAAACTACCAACTTTTCAGCCGCACGATCCCGCTCGTTGAGTCGTTCCTGAGCGGTGCGACGACGGAAATTATCCCAGTCTGCCTGGAGTCGCAGCAAGCGGTCGGTGGCATCAGCTGCTTCTTTTTTTGCAGCGTCAATTTCGGCTTGGGCACCATCCAACTTGTCCTGCAACTCACTCTGGGCTGCCTCAGCAGCTTTGGCACGCTCAGCCTCCTTGGCAGCAATTTCTTCTTCTGCCGCCTGAGTGCCTGCGCGCTTGGCTGCTTCAACAAGGGCCTCTTCGTCCAGCTTGGCCTCGGCGCCTGTCTGGTCGTCGTCGACCTCGACTGAAACTTTCACGCCGTTCTCCTTTGGGTCCTGCCCGTTGGGGGCGGGGGCAGAAGTAGTCTCATCGACTACTTCCTCTACCCTCTTCTCTTCCTTCTCGGACATGTCGGCCACCTACTAGTTCTGCTTGTTGTCGTCGTCGACAACCTCATAGTCAGCATCAACTACATCGTCAGCGCTGCCACCATCAGTAGGTGCACCTTGCGCCGTCTGAGCGTCAGTTGCGGAGTACACCACCTGAGCCAAATCCTGAGCTGCTGTCTGGAGCTGCTCGCTTGCGGACTTAATCGCCTCAGTGTCAGTACCGTCTAAAGCCTTGCGAACAGCAGCAATGCCATCTTCGGCTTTCTGCTTGGTATCAGCAGGCACCTTGTCGCCAAGCTCTTTTAAGGTCTGCTCGGTAGAGTAGGCAAGGGAATCGGCCTGGTTGCGTACCTCAATCTCGTCCTTCTTGGCCTTGTCTTCCTCGGCGTGGGACTCTGCGTCCTTAACCATGCGGTCAACTTCCTCGTCAGACAGTGCCGTAGAACCAGAAATGGTGATTTGCTGCTGCTTGCCCGTGCCGCGGTCCTTTGCGGTGACCTTTACAATGCCGTTGGCATCGATGTCAAAGGTAACCTCAATCTGAGGCACACCACGGCGCGCCATGGGGATGCCCGTAAGCTGGAACTTGCCCAAGCTCTTGTTGTCGCGGGCCATCTCGCGCTCGCCCTGCAACACGTTAATCTCAACGGAAGGTTGATTATCTGCTGCGGTGGAGTAGACCTCGGTTTTGCTGGTAGGAATGGTGGTGTTGCGGTCAATCATCTTGGTCATGATGCCACCCATGGTCTCAACGCCTAGAGAAAGTGGGGTAACGTCAAGCAGCAAGATATCGGAAGCGCCAGAAGCACCAGAAAGCACGCCGCCCTGGACCGCAGCGCCGTCGGCCACAACCTCGTCAGGGTTAACCGACATGTTGGGCTGCTTGCCCGTCATCTGACGGACAAGTTCCTGAACAGCGGGCATACGAGTGGAGCCGCCAACGAGAATAACCTCATTGACCTGGGAAATCTGCAATCCAGCATCCTGAAGAGCCTTGGTAACGGGAGCTTTGCAGCGGTCAAGCAGGTCACGGGTAATCTTTTCAAACTCTGCACGGGTCAGGGAGTAGTTGAGGTGCTTGGGGCCAGTAGCATCAGCAGTAATAAAGGGAAGATTGATCTCGGCCTGCTGAGCAGAAGAAAGCTCCTTCTTTGCATTCTCAGCCGCGTCCTTGAGGCGCTGAAGAGCCATGGGGTCATTGCGGAGATCGATACCATTATCCTGCTGGAACTTGTCAGCCATCCAGTCAATCACACGCTGGTCCCAGTCGTCGCCACCGAGGTGGTTGTCACCGTTGGTTGCAAGAACCTCGACAACGCCGTCGGCAAGGTCAAGCAGGGAGACGTCAAAAGTACCGCCACCCAAGTCAAAGACCAAAATCTTCTGATCAATGTTCTTCTTGTCAAAACCATAGGCGAGAGCTGCGGCTGTAGGCTCGTTGACAATGCGCTGCACGTTAAGGCCAGCGATCTTACCCGCGTCCTTAGTCGCCTGACGCTGAGCGTCATTGAAGTAAGCGGGGACGGTAATGACTGCATCGGTGATGGTCTCGCCGAGAGATTTCTCAGCGTCAGCCTTCATCTTGCCGAGAACCATAGCGGAAATCTGCTCAGGGGTGAAATCCTCACCATTAATCTCTACAACGGCACGCTGACCAGCGCCAGCCTTAACCTTGTAAGGAACGGTCTTGAGCTCGGAGCCAACCTCGTCATAGCGACGACCCATGAAACGTTTAATGGAAAAGACCGTGTTGGTAGGGTTGGTAACTGCTTGGTTTTTTGCAGCCTTACCGACAATGCGATCTCCGTCGGCACGGAAACCCACGACGGACGGAGTGGTGCGATCGCCCTCGGCGTTCACGATAATAGAAGGCTCGCCACCCTCAAACACTGCCATTGCTGAGTTAGTGGTACCAAGGTCGATGCCAAGAATTTTGCTCATAATGCTTCCTTTCCTTCTCCCCCCGCCCAAAGGCCGAGAGTTTTAATGCATTTTGGTGTCGCCGAGTCGCCGACGCCTTATCCATACAAGGCAATTGTTCCCACGATATATAATTTTATACATAATCTAAGTCTCTTCACATTAGATTTTTTGTATTCATCAATTTAAGGATTCTTAAGCCCCATTTGCTCAAGAAAATATAGTGTTGATTACTCAAAGACAATCATATTCACGACTCCTCATAATCAAACAACGTCTTACACAAAGAAGGCGCGGAGTCGGGGTAATGATCTGTATCAAGAGACCGTACTCGGTTCTAAAGACTGGCTGAGAGATACAGCTGATTGGTGCATACTGAGTAGGACTACTAAAAAGAGATGGGATACCCACGATGAAGCTTCTCATTGCGTCTGATATTCACGGGGCGGCGGCTTGGTGCAAGAGGTTGATGTCCGCCATTGAACAAGAGCAGCCTGACCGTATAGTGCTGTTGGGTGACCTGCTCTATCATGGACCACGCAATAATGTGCCTGCCGATTATGCTCCGCGCGAGGTTATCGCGATGCTTAACTCCCTTGCAGCGCAGATTGTGGCGGTTCGCGGTAATTGCGAGGCCGAAGTCGACCAGATGGTGCTTAATTTCCCCTGTCTCGCTGAAAGCGCTGTCATTTTGGACAGCACATCCAAAGGCAGCCTACATGAACTGTTCCTCACCCACGGCCATATTTGGGGCGCTGGACGAGATAACTCTATCGATCGCCTCCCACCTCTGCCTGCGCATACCAGTCTCGTCTATGGACACACCCACATCAAAGCGAACGAAGCCAGCGCAAAACATCCCGATTTATGGCTGTTTAATCCCGGCAGCATTGGTATCCCCAAAGACGGAAGCCACAGCTATGGCCTCTACACGGACGGACGCTTTGAACACCGTATTTTGAACGACTAGTTAAATGCCAGGCCTGCAGCGGGTCCAACCTTCCAAACCTGCAACAGGTCCAACCTTCCAAACCTGCAACAGGTCCAGCCTTCCACACTTGCAACACCCCCAATCGCGAGACTGAAAAAACAGAGGCGCTCAGAGGCCGTTTTAGGTGCCTAAAAATACTTGTGTGATATTTAGAACCCCCACACAAAAAGCTCGAAAAGTGCCCTAACGCCACAGTAGAGAAATTTGACTCAAAAACACCCCTTTTGAACTGCGCTTTTGCATATGCTCATACTCAGCAGGATACAAGCGAGACAAAATATTGCATGGCTGAGCTGCGCTTTCTGGGGTCCTGATAAAAGCTGTTTTCATTTTTTAGCCCCAAAAACATACACACTATTCTAATGGTTTTTTACATATTTATATATTCATCTGCGGTTTTATAAAAATGAATTGTAATAGTGTGGATGTTTTTACTCGTTTATTGTGATTAAAGCTATATCCTCTTTGTCACATGTATCTCATCTGCATATGACCACACCACACACTTCTAAAGCACGCATTTCACCCTCGCACATCTAGACTTTACACAGTCAAGCCTTCCATACCTAAACTCCCTGCGCTTCGTACCACATATGTGATTTGTGCTACCTGTGCGCTTTGCACTATTTACGTGCTTTATGCTCATCACTTTAATTACTTAGCGCGAACTTCTAACCACTCGCACAATCTAGATACCATTCACCGTCATTTGCCTTAATATGGAATCGTTCTCAGATAGGATTGTGTGCAAGTATATCGATAAGTCGCTAATACTTATAAAGCTTGGCGACATATGGAAAGGACCCCCGCATGAGTGACGAATCTTGGCGTCCAAAACTCCACCTTGCCCCCTATAAAGGCTCAATCAGCGACCCTAATGGTCTCTGCCAATTCCGCGGGACCTACCATATCTGCTGCCAGAACGCCCCTGAGTATCCTGGTAACTTCGATAGCCCTCATGGCTGGGGACACTACGTCAGCCGCGACCTCATAAACTGGGTCTTTCTCGGCTGCCAAGTCATGCCCGATTGCCCTTCTGACAAAGACGGATCCTATTCTGGTGGTGCATATATCGCCACGCCCGCAGATGGTGCCGAGCACGACGGCGGTGAAGTCTGGTACTACTACACTGGCAACGTCCGCCTACCCGAAGGCGATGGCACACTCGCGGGTCGCCTTGCCAACCAAACGCGCATGCGTAGTTACAACGGCATCCACATGGGTCCCAAGGAAGTCATCCTCGACAACTCCGGCTACCCTGTCTATTGCTCAAACCACGTTCGCGATCCCAAAGTTTGGAAGCAGAATAACTCCCTTCATATGCTCCTTGGCGCGCGCACGCGCAATGATAGCCGCGGTGCTGTGTTGTGCTATCGCTCCGATGATGGTGCACATTGGGAACTCGAAGGCTCTGTTACCAATACCGACAGTGAACCATTTGGCTATATGTGGGAGTGTCCCGACCGCATTACTCTGGCCGACACACAAGGCACGGTTCACGAGTTTCTTGCCACATGCCCACAAGGCACAGACGAGCTTGGCCTGCCCTACATGCTTCAAAATGTGCACGGCAATGGCTACTTTCCTATTGATGGATCGCTCCTGGATCTGTTGCACCAAGACCACGAGCTCATGCATGCACAGGCACCACACCCCGGTATTGATCAAACTACTTTTGTCGAATGGGACCACGGTTTTGACTACTATGCGTGCCAAAGCTTCATCGATGAAAAGAATCGCACGCTCCTCATAGGTTGGATGAGTCTCCCCCACGACAAAAATGATGTTCGCCCCTACAACAATCCCACAGACACTTGGCGCGGCTGCCTAACAGTGCCTCGCGAACTCACACTCAATGCCGACGGGCACATCCTACAAAATCCTGTTGCCGAAATCGACTCTCTCCGCGGCGAAGCTGTTCCCTTTGATGGCGCCAGCGCAACTATCCCCAAAGTCTCCGACCTCGTAATCTCCCATATTGCAGGCGATGGCACGCTCCGCTTTGACGAGGCGCTCGAACTGCGTTTTTCCAACGGTGAAGCAGAGCTCGTCTTTACTGATGACACTGTGGGCCATGGTCGCAAAATCCGCCGCACCAAGGTTGACGCTGTCCATGACATCCGAGTCATCATGGATACTTCCGTCTTTGAAATCTTTATCAATGGTGGCGAGACTGTCTTTGGCACCCGCTACTACACTGAAGCAGACAGTGTCCAAGTCAGCATGGACTTTCCTGAGGCTCAAGCCTGCTGGTATCCCATGTCTCCCATCAGCATTAACTACGTCGTAGACCGTTAGGCATCAAACTTCAGAAGGGCTCACATGCAAAGCATCAACTTTCATACGCAGCGTGGTTGGATAAACGACCCCAACGGCTTCATCTACTACAAGGGTGAGTACCATCTCTTTTACCAGTACTTTCCTCATGCGACACAGTGGGGCACCATTTGCTGGGGTCATGCCATTAGCCCCGATCTCGTCAGTTGGGAACAAAAAGATATTGCCCTCTTTCCTTCAAAGCCCTCTGACCAAAACGGTTGTTTTTCGGGCAGCGCCGTCGAAAGCGGCGGCAAGCTGCGTCTCTTTTATACTGGTGTGCACTACGACGAGGTTGATCCCGAGAATATCAATAAGTGTATTCCCGACCGTTTCACATCAACACAACTCACCATGGAGTCTTTGGACGGAAAAACCTTTAACAACTTTGATGACAAGTACGTTATTATTCCGCCCATTGACGATCCCGAACTCGGAGACGCCACTCATACGCGCGACCCAAAGGTCTGGCAGGGCACTGATGGTTGGTATCTCATACTGGGTAGCAATGTGCATCGCAAGCAGGGAGAAATCCTTTTTTACAAGAGCTGCGACCTGATGAACTGGGAGTACGTTACTCGCACGCTTATGGATCCCCAGCTAGGCTGGATGTGCGAGTGTCCCGATCTCTTTGAGGTTGAGGGTGGCACCGTACTACTTGCATCATTAATGGGCTACGAGGGAGGCAAAGACGACCAAAGTGTCTGCTTTGTTGTCGATTACAACAAAGACGATTGCTCAATCAACTTTACGGGAGAACGCCGTCTTACCGATTATGGCCACGATTTCTATGCTCCCCAAACCACCACTGATGCCACGGGTCGTCGGGTAATGGTGGGCTGGATGCGCATGCCCGAGCCCATTGACAACAAGTGGATTGGCATGTTCACCGCTCCACGTGTTGTCGAAGTTGTCGATGGTCACACGTACTTCCGCCTGCACCCTAATATCCGTCGTGCGCTAGCGCAGCGCATCAACACACCTGTGTGTCACCGCCCCTACCTTTTTGGTACTACACTGCGCGAAGGCGATCATATCGACATTGGTGGCTTGCGCGTATGGCAAGACAAAAACCGTATTCATGTTGACCGCAGCAAGGTTTATCGCCCACGCGAAAACTTTATGCACCTGCACTCCGAAACACCTGAGGTGGGTTCCGAAAACAAGATTGAGATGCTGCTACATGGTCATATCGTCGAGATATATGTTAACGATGGCGAGTATGTCATCAGCAATATGGTCTACGGATTAGGCAATTCGCTGTCAACCAACTCGTCGGCCGACTTCACCATTTTGGGTCTTTAAGATAAGTAAAACAGCAGCTAAGCAAAACAGCAGCTAGTCACCAACGTCTAAGCGAGAGCACATCAGCTATAGGGAGTCCCATGAAGTTCGAAAACAAAATCATGCTCATCACCTACGCCGATAGTCTCGGTGAAAATCTCCAGGATCTTGAGCATGTGCTCACTAAGTATTTTGACAAGGCTGTTGGCGGGGTGCATATCTTACCCTTCTTCCCCAGCTCTGCTGACCGTGGTTTTGCGCCTATGCGCTACGACATCGTCGATCCTAAGTTTGGTAGCTGGGATGATGTGCGCCGTATAGGCGAGAGTCGGTATTTGATGTTTGACTTTATGATTAACCACATCTCCCGCCAGTCGCCCTATTTCCAAGACTTTTTGGAGAAGAAAGACGACTCGGAATTTGCCGATTTCTTCATCCGCTACAAAGATTTTTGGCCAGGAGGAGCTCCCACCCAAGAGCAAATTGATGCCATTTACAAGCGCAAGCCCAAGGCCCCAAGCATCGTGGCAGAATTTGCTGACGGCAGCAAGGAAGATGTCTGGTGCACGTTTGGCGAGGAGCAGATTGACATTAACATCCGCTCTGAGCGCGCTCAGCGCTTTTTCCGCGAAACCCTCGTACATATGGCCCAAAATAATGCATCCATCATTCGCTTGGATGCCTTTGCATATGCCGCCAAGCGCGCAGGAAGCAACTGCTTTTTTGTCGAGCCCGACACCACTAGGCTGCTCCAAAGCATGCAAGAGGTACTTGACCCATACCAAGTCATGGTGCTGCCTGAGATTCATGAGCACTACAGCATTCAGATGCAAGTTGCCGATAAGGGATACTGGATTTACGACTTTGCTCTACCCGTGCTGACCTTGCATGCTCTCTACTCCGGCAAGGGTAGCTATCTTGCCAATTGGCTCAAGATGAGTCCCAAGCACCAGTTCACCACCCTTGATACCCATGATGGCCTTGGTATTGTTGATGTCAAGGATCTGCTTCCTGACGAGGCAGTTGACTACACCAAAGAAAAGATGTTCTCCGAAGGCGCCAATGTAAAGAAGGTATACAACACCGAGGCGTACAACAATCTTGACATTTATCAGATCAATACCACCTACTATTCGGCGCTGGGTAACGATGATGATGCGTACCTGCTCGCACGCGCAATTCAGTTCTTTGCACGTGGCGTACCCATGGTCTACTACGTAGGCCTCCTTGCAGGTAGTAATGACATCGAGCTACTCGAATCTACCAAGGAAGGTCGCAATATCAATCGCCACTATTACCGTGTGGACGAGATTGACCATGAGGTCAAGCGTCCTGTTGTGCAAAAGTTGCTTGAGATGATGAAGCTACGCAATACTCATCCCGCTTTTGATATCGAAGGTGATCTCGAAGTGAGCGCAACGGAGGATAAGCTTTGCATCCGCCGCAGCTCAGCTGATGCTTGGGCTCAACTGGATGCCAACTTGACTACGCACGGCTTTGAGATTTCACATTCTTAGCAAAGGAGACCAGCTATATGAAGTCAAGACCTGAAAACTAAAGTTTCAACCTTAGACAAGCAAGCGTTTACTGCACTTTGAGAGTTGAATATCGAATGCTTCCAAAGACCGCTCCTAGCGATTGGGATCGTAGGGAGCCTGATCACGCATGACAGCAAAAACAATGTGGCACAGTTTTCTTGCTACAGCCGTTACAGCCACCCTATGAGGCTTTCCCTCGCAGCGTTTCTTGTCGTAGAAGGCTTTAAGCTTCAAGTCGTACTGGTAGGCTCTGCTGGCCGCAAGCCAGATTGCCCTCCTGAGGTAGGGCGAGCCATGCTTGGTGATGGGACCGCCCCCACTGTCAAACTTGCCCGACTGGCTCACCTGTGAGTTCAGCCCCGCGTAGCTTACGAGGGCGGAGGCGTTTTTGAATCTAGAGATATCACCTATCTCTGAGACGATCTGAGCACCGGTCGTGTAGGAGATACCAGGGATGGTCAAAATGAGGGGCTCAACCTTCTCAAGGAGTTCTCTCACAAGCTTTAAGACCTTGGCGCACTCCTCGTCGAGAAAGTCCATCTGGCGTACGAGGGAGCGCAGCTGAAACGATGCGGCCTGTTGTCCTAGCGCAATGCCTACTGATGCCTTAGCGCGCCGTCTGAGCTCTTCTGCCTTGCCACGGGCAGCCCCCTCTTTTTGCCTTGAGGCCTCTTGGATGTCTCGGGTAAGTGAGTCCTGTCTTCTGCGCTTGAGCTCAAAGGGTAAAGGTGACTTTAAGAGCACAGCCCTAGCGCCTTGGGAAAACATATTCGAGAAGACGCCGTCGAACTCAGGGAAGTAGGAATCCATAAGACAGATGCACTGAGTCTTTACCTCAGCAAGCTCTGCTTTGAGCGACTGCAGGTAGCGCGAGAGTGTACGCAGCGACTGCACCTCATCGGTGGCAAGTTTGGTTGTGTCGAACTGTCCTATGCGCAGGGTCTCGGCTATAAGGCGGCTGTCCACCCAGTCGTTCTTGACGCCGGAAAGCCCCTTGAGCCTGCGGACAGCTCTGACCTGCATGGGGTTGATAACACAGACCGCATAGTCGTGGGATAAAAGGTAGGCGTAGCAGGCCATCCAGTAGTGGCCAGTGGCCTCCATACCGACAACCACGTCTTTCGGCTCCTTAGCTACCCCCTCAAGCCAGCTTATGGCATGCTCGAAGCCTTGAGCTGAGTTCTTAAAGCCCATGGACTTGCCAAGTTCTTCTCCCTGTTCGTCCACTGCTGCAATCACGTGGTCTATCTTTGCGATATCCACACCTACATAGATCATCTTGACCTCCTTTTGTGACTGCGACGGGCCTACCTAACACCTAGAACCGCAACCTCCTAAAAGAGATCCGAGGTAACAAGAAGAGAAGTTCCTCATCCAGCTAATTCGCGGCCTGCTCTAGATGGGGTAGGATGCCACTCTCCTTTGCGAGGTCTTGTAGCCTCAGCTAACATGTCGGCATCCCTACCCGCCAGAATCTGCATTGCATCTAAAAGCATTCGATATTCAGCTCTCAAATGCAACAGCTAAAAGATAGGAGCAGTACATGCTACCCGCAAACTCGCACAATCCCCAAGGTATTGGTGCAGCATTTTATGACCTAGATGGCACTATTTTGGATTTGACCTACATCTCTCGGCGCACAATAGCTGCAATGGAAGCGGTGCATGCAGCAGGCTGTATCAACGTGATCTCCACGGGGCGTAACTTTCCCATCGTGCCCGATGTAGTTAAACTTCCCTGCATTGACTACTACATCACTGTCAATGGTGGACAAATTCTTGATGCGGATGGCAATCATCTGCTCAGCAAAGCAATTCCCCGCACTATGGCACTTGAGCTGGCACATTGGCTACATTCCCGCGGCGCAGGCCTCAATGTGCTCACCTCAACAGGAGCTTATTTTGAGAATCGCCTCGTATCCTACATGACCCAAGCGGTACATCGCATTGACAGCGAGAGTACCTTGAGCGATGAAGGTCTCAGCGATGAAATCACAAGCCAGCCCAATCGTTTTACCGTCGAAGACATCAAACCGCAAATCCTGGCAGTTGATGATAAGACAAACTTTGTCGAGAAGATGGGGGCCTGCTTTAACACAGCAAAAGACCTTGCTCGCAATGTGGCTGAACTCGAAAAGCGCGGTGATTTGCAGATTGCCACGGTAACTCCCACAGAAATTGAGATTACGCTCAAAGGTGTTGAAAAGGGCTTTGGCATCGAATGGGTACGCAAAGAGCTTGGCCTCAACAAGTCACAACTTGTAGCTTTTGGTGACTCAGGCAATGATCTACCTATGGTGCCTTATGTGGGCACCTTTGTAGCAGTGGACAATGCGTCTGATGAAGTCAAAGCTCAGGCCACCTGTATCGTCGATAGCATGTGGGAAGACGGCGTTGCCAAATGGCTTGAGCACGCACTTAAAGGCGAGTGGTACGAAGTCTAGTATCACCACACATAACGATAAGAAGGGTGCTGCATATTTCTGCGGTACCCTTCTTTTTACGCTTAAATTGAGAGATTAAAGTTCAAAAAGTTGGACAAGGGTACGCGCGACACCAGATTCATCATTGGTCCACTCGATAACATCGGTCGCCGCTTCCTTTACTGCGGGCACCGCATTTGCCATAGCAAAACTCCTGCCAACAGCGTCAATCATATCTAAATCGTTATAGCCATCACCAAAAGCGACTGCGTCGTCAGTAAGCAAGCCAAAATGCTCACACAAACGAGCAACACCAGCCGATTTCGATGCGCGCTTACTCATGACTTCACAAAGCGTTGGGCTGGAACGCACCACATTGAGCTCGGGATAATGATCGCCCACGCTTTGCTCTGCTGCGCGGATATCATCAGGACTGCCCATCAACAAAAACTTATGGACACCTGTAGCAGCAAATATCCCCTCGATATCAGTTGATGCACGTACGCGAGCATGTATGAGTTTTTCTTCGTGTTTCACACGAGGATCGTCAGGATTGGCCACAACCCACTCATCAAATCCGTAGGTATTTACGCATATATTCGGTAAGCTCTTCGTAAGATAGGCATAAATCTCCCGTGCTTCGTCTATAGGGATGATTTCGCTTGCAAGAGTGCGCCCTATCTCGTCCAACACATACGCCCCTGAATAACACACAATCGGTCCGTCAAAACCCAAGCTCCGTTGAAAAGGACGGAGGCCTTGAGGTGGACGAGCAGACACCAAACATACAGGTACACCCATAGCAACGAGCGCTTGAACAACAGGCGCATCTGCTGCTATGGGCTGATGATCTTTATCTGCGAAAGTACCGTCAACATCAGAAAAAACAATTTTTGGCTTCACGGCTTAGCTCCTTATAGCGCAAACCTTAGCTATCTGGAGCTTACCCAACATTTGCAAAGCCAAAAGCACCCATCTCCCACGCCGAGTACTGGGCCTGTAAAGTTGATGTCACGTACAAGTTTTTAATATCGAGGGGATACCAGCGCGTAGTCATGGTCTTTTCCCCACCATTGATATAAATCTCAATGACCGAGGTATCCACCAAAATACGCAAATCGGTAACACGACCCGCACTGAGGGCAGAAAGTGGTAGACGACGGTTGGTACGCCAGCGCCCCGACGGACTTTGGAAGTCCAGCTCAAGCATATCCCCATGCAAGAAAAGTTCCAAATCAGAGCCAATAATCACACGACCCTCACCTTGGATAGCTTCAATTAACACGTCGGCTGTGCCATTGGGGAAGTATGCAGCTTGTGCACCTGTTACATCAAACATATCGCAGGTTGTTTGCGAGCCAACGTAGCCCGTCGCCCCAGGAGCTGCTTCTGCACTAAATTCCACAGGAGCCTTGCGCAGCGCCTCAGTTTCCTTAACAGGCCAAAAGCACACCCGACCTGCTTCATTCAGCGAAAGTTCACGTGGTAGAGTCAGCGTATGCATCCACTCGCGCGTTGGCGTCTCATACTGAAACTCGATGTCTGGCAGGCCAATCCAGCCTACGTAAAGCACGCGCCCCTGTTCATCTTCAAAAATCTGTGGACAATAAAAATCAAAACCATAATCCGTTTCGACAAAATCATTCTCATCAAAACAAGCATACGGTTCCGTTGCATCCATCTTGTCCGCATCTTGGCCAAGCAAATCAATGACCTTGCCATCCACAGAGAAGTAACCACAGTTGTGAATGTTTTGATACTTAAAAGGCTGCTTGGGAACACCTTGAGGGCAAACAAAGAGAAACTCTCGATTACCTAGGCGTGCTACATTAGGGCATTCCCACATGTAGCCAAAACCACTTTTGCTATAGGCCGTTGCTGAGCCTTCTAGCTCCCATGTATAACCATCGCTTGAGCGATAAAGCAAAACCGCACCACGGCTGTCCATTGTGCGTGCACCCAGCAACATGTGCAAAAAACCGTCCTGCTCCCATACTTTGGGATCACGCACATGATTGGAACAATAGGCGGGATAGCCCGCGTTGTCGAGCACGCAGACTTTCTTGCTAAAATTATTACCATCCTCAGAAATGACGAGATTCTCGTTGGCAAGACGTCCGGAAAAGTCATAGTCATAATCGCCAGGCTCAAGCACGTTGCCCGTGTAGTAGCACCACAGCTTGCCGTCTTTGACGAGTGCAGAGCCCGAGTAGGCACCATTGCGATCAAGCTCGCAATCAGGGCGAATCACCTCACCGTGGAAGGTCCAATTAATGAGATCGGTGCTTGTCCAATGACCCCAACCGTGACCCACTGCAGGCCATCTTGGTGTGTATTGGTGAAACCAATGGTACACACCATTGAGCTGTGACAAGCCGTTAGGGTCAGTCAAACCACCTGTTGGAGTTTGTAGATGGAATCTCAGGCGCCAATTGTGCTTGGGATCCCAGTTGATGTCTACAGCCATGATGCTCCTTTGCTTCGAATGTCGTGTGCATGCAGAAGGATTGGTACTCAGCAGAACTTAGGCAAGAAGCTCAAGTACCTTAGCACGCTCAGGCATCGCAGGGATACCTCCGCGTTTGCGCACACAAAGTGAAGCTTCCGCATTGCCCATACGAGCCATCTTTTTTGCGTCTTCAAGCGTAACGTCTGCCGGAGTCAAGCTGCTCTCTAAGAAGGCAGCAAGGAAGCCTCCCCAGAAGGCATCCCCCGCTCCCGTGGTGTCCACAACCTCAGTCTTGAACGGAGGAACCGTAGCTACACCGTCTTTGGTGCATACCAATGCACCTTCAGAACCTAGGGTTACACAGCATACATCGACCTTGCCTGACACAATCTTTTTTGCAGCCTCAGCAGGGTCCGCAATATCGGTTAATAACTCGCACTCATTGTCGCTCATTTTCATAATGTCTATGTAGGGCAACACAGCGCGCATTTGCTCTATGGCAGCAGAAACACTAGGCCAGAGGTTAGCACGATAATTGGGATCGTAGCTCATCACACAACCAGCAGCCTTGGCGGTCTCCAGTGCTGCAAAGGTGGCTGCACGCGCAGGTTCATCGGTCAATGAAAGCGATCCGATATGGAAGATTTTGCTCTCTTCGATAAGCTGGGTATTCACCTCTTCTGCAGCAATCTGCGTATCTGCTCCGGGCTTACGCGCGAAGGAAAAGGAGCGGTCACCTTGCTCATCAAGCGCAACAAAAGCCAGCGTCGTGAAGTAACGAGGGTCCACCAAAAGACCGTGCACATTAATATTGTTGGATACCATCGTGGCACGCAAAAACTCGCCATGCATATCGGCGCCAACCTTGCCCAAAAAAGCAGTTTGGTGTCCTAGACGCTGTAGTGCTACCAGCACATTTGCAGGAGCGCCGCCAGGATTGCGTTCAAAGAGTTTTTGACCAGCGTCAGAAATACCCGCATCCGTAAAGTCAATAAGTACTTCACCGAGGGCAATAACATCAATCATGACGTGCTCCTTTTTTTGAGTCCTTCATTCCAAGAAGGGGCAGTCGCACGCGGCGACCGCCCCAACAGTTGCTCATTCTTAGCTAAGCGCCTTACGCGAGCTCAATAAGCGGGGCACCAGCTTTGACCGTGCCACCAGTATGAGTGTTGATATTTTTGTACTCGTCGGTGTTGGTAATAATGACCATGGTCATCGAATCAAGGTTGGCAGCCTTAATAGCACCGAGGTCAACTTCCATCAGCAGGTCGCCCTTCTTGACTGCTGCACCCACGGTGGTATGCGGCGTAAAGGGAGCACCCTTGAGGTTGACGGTGTCAATGCCAATGTGAATCAAAATTTCTGCACCCTCATCGGAAAGCAGGCCGATTGCATGGCCAGTTTCAGCAAGGACAGTAATGGTGCCAGAAACAGGAGCGTACATTTTGCCATCGCTAGGAAGCACTGCTGCGCCATCGCCCATTGCTTTGCTAGCAAAAACAGGGTCAGATACCTGGTCGAGAGCGACTGCCTGACCTGCACAAGGAGTATAGATAACCTCAGCATCGGTGGGAGCAGTGACGCCTTGGTTGGACTGGGCAACACTTGCAGCAACTGCTGCGGTCTGGTTGGCAGCAGCCTGAGTGGAAGCTATAGCCTGCTCGGGCAGATTTTTGCCCTGCTTCTTTACATCAGCATCATCAGAGTAGATGGTCCAGGTGATACCAAAGGCAACTGCAAAGGCCGCAGCAAACATGATGATGTAGCCCACGGGATTTGCAATGCAAAGCAGGATACCAAAGATACCCGTAACACCAGTGCCAGATGCGGAAAGGTTGGTGAAGTAGCAAATCACGCAACCAACTGCAGAACCAACCATGCCTGCGGCGAAGGGCTTTACCTTGGGCAGGTTAACACCAAAGATGGCGGGCTCAGTAATACCAAGCAGGCAGGAGATGCCTGAGGGAATGGCCAACGCCTTGGTCTTGTCAGACCTCGTCTTAAGTGCAACAGCTAGGCAGGCACCACCCTGTGCAATGTTTGCCGCAGAGGCAAGAGGCAGCCAGTAGGTAACGCCATGCTGAGCAATCATCGAAACGTCGATAGCGGTATACATCTGGTGCAAACCAGTAACAACTGAGGGGCTGTAGATAAGGCCGATGATTGCATTACCAATACCCAAGGGCATAGCGAGCAACGCCATTAGCAGACCAAGGATTGCATTCTCAAGGTATACAAAGACTGGGCCGATGAAAAGAATGGTGATATAGGCGGCTGCAGCAACAGAGAGCAGTGGCGTCAGGAAGAGGTCAAACATCTCGGGAACAATCTTGTGGAGACGCTTCTCAAAGATACAAAGAATCCAGACACCAACAAGAATGGGGATAACGTGACCCTGATAGCCAACCCAGTCGATGTTATAGACGCCAGGGATAACATCAAAGCGAATCATCGAGCCATCAGCGATTGCAGATGATGCAGCATATGCGTTGATGAAGTCACCGCTGATAAGCAAGGCGCCCAGTGATGCGCCGAGATAAGGATTACCACCAAAGACGGTAGCAGCAGAAAAACCGAGAAGAATCTGCAGGTTTGCAAGTGCGCACGCATTAATCAGGCCTGCAATCTTCCAGTACACATTGCCTGAAAGGTCAACGCCTGGGAAGAGGAAGGGAATTGCTCCCATGATTCCCATGAGCATACCAGAAGCGACGATTGCAGGGATGATGGGTACAAATACGTCAGAGAGAACCTTGATGGCCGCCATAAACTTGTTTTGATTCTGGGCGGCAGCCGCCTTCACGTCAGCCTTGCTGGCTGCAGAGATGCCACCTTGGCTGGTAAATTCGTCATAGACTTTATCGACGGTGCCTGTACCAAAGATAATCTGCAGCTGACCAGAAGCCTCAAAGTTACCCTTTGCACCAGGGATATCTTCGAGTTTCTCCTTGTCAATTTTGCCGTTATCGGCAATTACGAGACGCAGACGGGTGGCGCAGTGGGCAGCAGACACGACATTTGACGCGCCTCCTATCGCCTCCAACGTAGCCCTTGCAGCCTCTTTGTAATCTAACGCCATATTTCCTCCCTTTTCCTGCAACAGAAAACTGTCTTAGGCTTGTGTGAAATCGTTCTCACAACTCCTTACCAGAGTAAACTGATGTCTTCACAAAGTGCACACCATTTGCCGAGCGCGTACGAACGGTAGTGTTTTTTCGGCGAATGGTAGGGTGTTCTCGCTTATCTCTTGTCAGAGCGGCATAACGTACGCCGCAACTCCTTGTTGTAAAAATGTTGATATCTGTATGTTGCTAGCGTCTAGCTGCTTCTCATATGAAAGCCCAAATAGGCACAATAATTTAGGCAGGTATAAAGGCTTGCAGGTATAAAGGCCTAGATTCTCCTTTTGCCGAGAAAAGATAACCACTTGCTACTTTTAAGATTGCATTTATACAAGCAAAATTTTTTATACGAAAATATTGTTATGCGAAAAAATAAATCGGTGATTGTCGGCGGACACAGAGCGTCAATGGAAGGGGTTGTATTATGCCAACTTCGAAAAAGCTTTCTCCTACCAGCTTAATCATCGGGCTTCTTGTCCTTTTACTCTGCGCCTCAACCGCACTACTTATACACTGGAAGAGCCAACTCAATACATACCAGCATGCAAAACTCGTAGGCACCTTTCAAAGTGGTGAAGGACCTCTTGATACAAATCAATATTTAGCGTTTGATCCCCAGGAAAGCAAAAGTTACTTTTATACCCAAGATGCAGCTCCTGAGCACTTTTTCAAAGAGGGGACCTATGAACACGCATATGGGCGCGTATATCTCATGAATACAGAAGGTGCTGACTCTGAACTGCTTCTTGCAAATAACGATGAACTATATCTAGTAAAAGACAATCAACTCATCTTGTTTAAGCGCATTTCAGATAGCTGTAGCATCATTGGAGTAGATCAAAGTAAATAATTGCATACGCAGGAGGCACTAACTTGTGCTGTTGCTTTTAATACCGCTGGTTTCATAGGGCATATGTGCACGAAACAAACGGTATTTTGCGGCAAATTTAAGAATTTCTAATAGTCTAGATAAGAACCACTGTCTCAATCAGGGCGCTGGGTGGAGTCCCCCAAAACAAGCTTGAAACCCATCTTGGTTTCGCGCGGAGCTGCTTCGCCTTGCTCCATTGCCTCAAGCAACATGCGCGCTGCCTCAACGCCACTCGTGCGATAGTAGTAATGAGCCGTGGTCAAACTGGGACTAACTACTTTAGCGAGGGTAGAGTCTCCCAGACCGGTCACGCGGATATCGTCTGGCACCTTGTAGCCCTTGTTGCGCAAATAGGTCAGAGCGCCTGCAGCAATCTCGTCGGTTGCACACACAATTGCATCGGTTTCGGGATGGGCTTCCATGATTTTGGTGGCACAGGTATAACCAGACCACGCGTTAAATTTTCCTTGTTCAATCGGCGCTGCTGCCACATCAAAACCCTGATGTTCGATAGCATCAAGAAAGGCTTTGCGGCGCAAATAACCTGTAGCATAGTCCCGCTCGGGAACCGCGATATAGGCAGGATGACTACTTCCTACTGTGCAGCACAAAGTGAGATCGTAGACGCTGTTGTAATCGTCAAAGTAAATACAGTTAACACCCGTGACATGCTGGCCCAACACTACCAAAGGCAGTTGGAGATCTTTAAAAAACTCTTTATGCTCATCCGTGATAACGGTACCGATAAGAATGATGCCATCGCTTTGACCTTGCTCAACAAAGGACTTGAGATAGGAAAGTTCGCTATCCACATCACCATCAGTGTTGGCAAGCACAGTGCTGTAACCCGAAGCGCTCAGAACAGAGGTGATGCCTGCAACTTCACGTGCAATGGATTCGGAACTAATTTTAGGAATGATGACATCTACAAAATGCGTCTTGCCAGTACGCAGAGTGCGTGCCTGTTGGGAGGGCACATATCCTGTCTGCTCGATAACACGAGCAATACGCTCACGCTTTTCCTCACTGACATAGCCATCATTGAGATAGCGCGATACTGTGGCTCGCGAAACATTTGCCAGCTGGGCAATCTCATTGATGGTCATACCTACTCCTTAGAACTTCTCGGTGTGCCGCACCTGAAGCTCATGGATTACCTCAGGAATACGCTCAGGCTCATATGGTGTCATCTGATAAACCCAGTTAAGCCAGTTGCGGTACAGCAGATTGGCATGAGCGCGCCAGGTAAAGATAGGTTGCCGCTCGGGATCATCGTCAGGAAAGTAGTTCTCAGGCAGACGGATAGGCAAACCCTGATGGAAGTCACGCCAATACTCATCAGCTAGCGTATCACGGCCGTACTCAAAGTGACCTGTGACATAAATCTCATGAAAGCTTGGTGAAGCAATAAGAGCAGGACCCGAACTAAATCCCTCAGAAAGCACGTGAAGCTTGGGGTGCTGAGCCAACTCACCCACATCGATAGCAGCGTGACGAGAGTGGGGCATGTAATGCACCTCATCAAAGCCATTGGTAAGGAAGCTATATTCATCACAAAGTCGCTGTGGGAATACGCCAAAAAGTTTGGCCCCTAGCTGACGCTTGGGAATTTTATAGAGATGATAAAGACCCGCAAGGGCACCCCAACACAAAAAGAGAGTGGAAAAGACGTGCTCCTGACTCCAATCGATGATTTCGCAAAGCTCATCCCAGTAGTCCACATCTTCATAGGCCATCTGCTCCACGGGAGCACCTGTAATAATAAGACCGTCGTAATTCTTATCCCGAAAGGCATCAAAGGTATCGTAAAACTTAACCAGGTGATCCGCTGAGACGTGTGTGGACTTATGAGTTGACACGCGCATAAAGTCGCAGTCTACCTGTAGGGGTGTCTTTGAGATAAGGCGTAAGATTTGCGTCTCGGTCTCAATCTTGGTGGGCATAAGGTTGAGGATGGCCACCTTAAGTGGACGGATATGCTGAGCGTCCGCAATCTCTTCTTCCAATGCAAAAATATGCTCTTCATGCAAAGTCTTTTTGGCAGGAAGTCCATCTGGAATATTAATAGGCATGGGTGGTTCCCCTCGCAATGTACAAAATATCAGCAATCATTGGCTCGCACCTAACGCACAGGCTGTCACACTGTAACGCAAACGCGTGACTTTTATAAGACGAAACTGCCATTTTGAGGCTTAAAAAAGGCCCTTCTTCAAGCTTCCCAGCAAACCCCGAGTCAACGTTGTTGCAGCAGTACGAGCAACAGAGACGCCAATACTTGCAATTTGCCGCTGGCGTCGCTCAGCCTCGCGCTCTGCTTTGGCCGCTGCTTTCTCTGCCGCCTTTTGCGCTTCCCGAGCTTGACGCTCCGCCTCTCGCTGGGCTTCTCGAGCTTGACGCTCTGCTTCGCGCGCGGCTTCACGCTCTTGCCGTGCCTCTTCTTTTGCTCGCTCACGCGCAGCTTTTTCCTCTTGAGCAGCAGCAAGCTTTTCTTTTTGCGCGTCTTCTACTGCTTGGATCTCAGCTGCTATCTTGGCGTTGAGCAATTCATAGGCGCTCTCGCGATCAATGGCTGTGCCATATTTCGTGGCAAAAGGTGAATTTGCGGTCAGATAACTATGATCGGCAGCGGGAGCCGCCGCCATTGAGCACCCTGGCGCAACAATATAAGCACGCTCGACAACCTCAGGAATACCCTTGGCATCCAAAACGCTAAGCAGAGCTTCGCCTGTACCAAGTTCACCGATGACTTTGGAGGTATCGAATGCTGCATTTACACGGAAGCTTTCAGCCGCAGCCTTAACTGCTCGTTGCTCGGCAGGAGTGTATGCTCTGAGTGCATGTTGTACGCGATTCCCAAGTTGCGCAAGCACCGTCTCGGGAATATCAGCAGGGCTTTGGGTAATCATCCATACGCCTACACCCTTGGAGCGGATGAGCTTAACTACCTGCTCAACTTTTTGAACAAGCGCGCGCGGTGCATCATTAAAAAGCAGGTGCGCCTCATCAAAGAAAAAGACCATCTTGGGCAGAGGAGCATCCCCAAGCTCGGGGAGACGTTCGTAGAGTTCGGAGAGCATCCAAAGTAAGAAGGTCGAATACAGCAGCGGAGACTGTACGAGATGCACGGCATCTAAAATGTTGACAAACCCATGCCCATCAGCATCAGCGCCAATCCAATCAGCAATATCAATAGCTGGTTCACCAAAGAAGCTTGTACCACCCGCATCTTCTAGCTGCAGCAACGCACGCTGAATAGCGCCCACACTTGCACTGGACACATTTCCGTAGGCAAGCTTGAGCTCGTCTGCATGTTCGCCCACCCAGCCAACCATAGCGCGCAGATCTTTGAGATCCAGCAGTAGTAACCCACGGTCATCTGCCACATGAAAGGCAATATTGAGCACGCCTTCCTGCACATCGCTAAGCCCCAACAAGCGTGAAAGCAAGAGGGGACCCATCTCGCTGATAGTAGTGCGCACGGGCACGCCCTGCTTGCCATAGATATCCCAAAAATGCACGGGGCTTGCATGGAAATCAGGAGTTGGGACACCCGTTTGTTTGCAGTGCTCAGCAAGCTTTTCGCTCATCTCGCCTGCAACCGCCATACCAGATACATCACCTTTGATATCAGCCAAAAACACTGAAACGCCTGCGTCAGATAGGCTCTGAGCGATTGCTTTGAGGGTTACTGTCTTACCTGTGCCCGTAGCCCCTGTGATAAGGCCATGGCGATTGCACATTTCGGGAAGCAAGTAGACAGGTCGGGTACCTTGTGCAAGCAAAATCTTGCCTTCGCTGGTATACATATTGCTTCCTTTCGCCTCTCAAACCTGTGTATCGCTTATAGCCATACGCAGCTTGGATCTGTGCTTCATACGAGCTTGTGCGCTGCTCGAACCTGCGTGTTACTTAAAACCTGTGTACAACTCATGCCGTGCTTCATTCAAATCTGTTGGTCGCCCAACGCAATAGCCGTTTACATATATGGTGCAACCAAAGCTGCGTTCAAAACTAAGAATATAGTAAAGAGTGTATATCTAGTTGCGCTTTCTAGGCACAAGGGCACTTTTTTGCCTAGACGCAACGAGCTCCAAAAAACCCCGCCAGGTAGACGGGGTTGAATATGCTGGCGGAGGGAGAGAGATTCGAACTCTCGGGACGCAAGCGCGCCCGACGGTTTTCAAGACCGTTGCATTCAACCGCTCTGCCATCCCTCCAAAGGATGTGCACTATCCTAGCGCAAGAGCTTTTTGCGTGTGTGCGACACAGGGCTAGCACTAATAATTGCTGCACATTGAGCGCATTAGCTACATTAGTACACATAATAAATAGCGTCATAGCAACGTAGGAGCAAAAATGAGCGAGATTGACGAATACTGGATGCGTATTGCTCTTGAAGAAGCTGCTGTTGCAGCACAAGAAGGCGAGGTGCCCATCGGTGCTTGTGTCGTCGCAGATGACGAGCTCATTTCACGCGCTCACAACCGTCGCGAGACAGATGCTAACCCCGCAGCACATGCAGAATTTCTTGCTATGGAAGAGGCAGCGCACAAGCTTGGCTGCTGGCGCCTCACGGGTTGTACCGTCTATGTAACTTTAGAACCTTGTTTTATGTGCGCTGGCCTGATGATTAACTCTCGCATTGATCGTTGCGTCTATGGGGCTGCTGACCCCAAAGGCGGTGCTCTTGGCACGCTATACGATCTAAGTAATGATGCACGTCTCAATCATGCTTTTGATGTAACTACTGGTGTTTGCGCTGCAGAATCGGCACAACTGCTCAGAGATTTTTTTCGGAACAGGCGCAAAAAAAATAATATACATTGCTAAACCAGATGCCTAATTTCTGTCATATCCAATTTTTTTGCATGCAAACACGGTAAAGCGTGCATTTTGCGCTAACGGTCTAAAATCGGCGTGTACAATACCTTGTGCAAAACAATTTGTGCCGTCGTGCGCACAGATAGAAAGGTCATCGATGAAACCTCGACCTCACAGTCGATGACTCCAAGGCGTCCTTGCTGGTCACACCTTGGGGTGCCACTCATTGGCAGCAGCCGTTGAGCCCCGCTGCCCCAACCAGCTAAGGAGTCCTCTTATGATTTATCTTTCCCAAATGGTGGGAAACCCTGTATACGACCTCGAAGGTGAGCAGATTGGTCGCGTCAACGACCTTGGCATTGCTACGGGTGAGGTGTTTCCTCGCGTTACTAGTCTCGCAATCATTGGACCAGGAAAAACCCCTTTTATGATTTCCTGGCGCAAGTATGTTGACAGCTTTGATGAATCTGAAGTACGTCTGAAGGTTATCAAAACGGATATTCGCTTCTCGTATCTCCAACCCAATGAGGTTCTTATTGCGCGCGATCTCTTGGATAAACAAATTGTAGATACTCGCGGTATGCGTGTTGTCCGCGTCAACGATCTTAAGTTCTCAGATACCAGTTCCTCCCAACTACGACTGCTGGGTGCTGAGGTAGGTGTGCGCGGTATTTTGCGTACTCTCTCCCCTCACCTCGAGTCTATAGCCCTCAAACTAGCAAAAACTTTTGGCAAGTCCTTACCTGAGCGCATCATCGCTTGGAACTACATGAACCTGCTTGACCGCGACTTATCGGATGTAAAGCTTTCGGTGTCTCACAAGACACTTGACGATATGCACCCTGCCGATATTGCAGATATCATTGAGCGCCTCGATCCACGTCTGCGTGGTCAAGTTTTTGCCCAGCTTGATGATGAGCAGGCTGCCGACGCTATGGCAGAAATAGATGAGGACAAGGCTGCCGAGATTATGGGCGACCTTGATGAGCGTTCAGCATCGCGCATGCTATCTGAGATGGACCCTGACGACGCGGCTGAGCTCGTGAGTGAGCTTGATTACGATAAGGCAGAAAAGCTTCTTGCCCTAATGGGCATCAAGGAACAAAAGGCGGTACGTCAGCTATTAGGATATCGCGAGGATACCGCTGGACGTATCATGACTTCAGAATTTCTCTCGCTACCTGAGGATGCAACCGTTGCTGAAGCAGTAGAGGCGATGCGCGGACTTGATGAGGACTTTGAAACCATTCGATATCTTTATGCCGAAGATGAGGAAGGCTTGGTCACAGGTGCCATCTCACTCAATGATCTCATTGTTGCAACTGAGGGTACTCATCTCAAAGATCTTGCTTCCGATGAGCTCATCACTGCCAACCCCGATGACGACCAGGAAGATGTTGCCGAAGGTATTGCCAAATATAATCTCCTTGCAATGCCTGTGGTGGATGACAAGGGCAAGATGTTAGGTGTTGTCACCGTTGACGATGCGCTGGATGTTTTGGAAGAAGAGCATGCCGAAGACCTGCAAATTGCTGGTGCTCCGCGTAGCGACACAAGCGACCGTCCGCGCGACCTCTTCATTATGTTTGTACGTAACCTTTGGCTTCCTTTTTGGATTGCAGGTATTGTTGCCTGTATTGCGCTTTTTGGTGAGAGTTTTGGCGTGCCCGCTGCACTTGCATCGGCAACCGTCTTGCCCGCAGCGCTTATGCTCGCCGATGCCGCTGCGAGCTACGCAACGAACTTCTTTTTAAGGTACAACTCTGATGATGAAGATAGCCCTTCTGTTGTGGGCTTCTTCCTCAAAGGCATCGCAATTGGAGTGCTCTTTGGTGTGGTGTTAATAATAACAAGCGGTCTTTTGCTGCCTGCGCTTCATCTATCTCATGAATTTGCAATGCTTGGTGATGCCGTAGGTCATAGTTTTATTGCAGGTGCGGGCACGGTTATAGCGTCTTTTGCACTCTCGCTTGTTTGGCTGCTTATTTTGCGGCACCGCGATAACAAAAACAAGGAGACCTCGGGGCTTGCGTTGAGCATAGCTGCGCTCAGCGCGGCACTCATTATATTCCTCGCCTTCATCAATGTGTGCGGCGTAGGAATTGCGGGGTAGCGTATGGCAGAAGCTATCAAGCAAAACAAAAAATTACCGCAGAATCTCTCTGGCGAAGCCGCCGAGCCAAGCGCTCAGAACGAAGCCGCAAGCAAAAACAAGGCTGGTGTTGCGGCAATTCTTGCTGCTATGGGCCCTGGCATACTTACTTCACTTGCAGGTATGGATGCGGGTGGTATTGCCACCTTTTCGACTGAAGGTGCAAGTTATGGCTTTGGGATGCTTTGGTCGATTCCCATCACCTGCCTGTTATTGATGGTGGTACAGGAAACCTCAGCACGTATGGCCTGTATCACTGGCAAGGGTTTTGCAGCTCTTGTGCGTGAGCGTTTTGGTATCCGCATCTCGGCGCTCGCTATGGCAGCAACCATCATCTCTAACTTTGCCGTTACCCTATCCGAGTTTGCAGGTATCGCCTCAGGAATGCTGCTTTTTGGTGTGCCCCTGCAGTTTTCGGTACCGGTAGCTGCCGTTGCCTCTTGGTTACTTGCAATGTCAGGGTCCTACCGTCGTATCGAAAAAATCCTACTGACTATTTCCTGTGTTTTTGTAACCTACATCATCGCTGGTTCCATCGCTTGTAAAGACTGGGGTGGAGCACTTGCCAGCACAATCATTCCGCAGATGTCGGGAGATCCTGCCTACATCTCACTATTGGTTGCCAGTATTGGTACTACCATCTCTCCTTATATGATCTTTATGGTCTCAAGCAACGTGGTCGAGAAAAACCTCGATGCTAGCGATATCCCTGGTCAGCGCGCTGATAATATCTCTGGTGCCCTTGTTTCACAAATTATTGCTTGGTTTATTGTGCTCACCACCGCAAGCGTTTTGCCTCTAGGCACACCTGTTAATGACGCAGCAAGCGCTGCTGCGGCACTGGTGCCTTTTGCTGGTCGCTATGCCATGGTGATGTTTGCGGCTGGCCTTGTAGGAGCATCGTTTTTGGCAGCCTGTGTACTTCCTGGCATTACCGCAAGCGCTGTATGCGAGGCTTTTGGTTGGGAGCGGGGAGCCGACCGTAGCTGGGCAGAAGCCCCCACGTATCGCGGCATTATTACAGCGATTACTCTCCTTTCTGCTGGCATCGTTTTGATTCCTGGTGTCAATCTCTTTGGCATCATGATGGCCGCACAGGTTATCAACGGCGTACTCTTGCCTGTTTTGCTTCTTTGCATGGTAAATATTGCAAGCGACCGCCACATCATGGGCAACCATGTCAGTAGCAAGGCGTGGACACTTTTGACGTGGTTTACCATTATTACGGTCATCGTTTTAACGGCAATAATGTTTGCGCTACAGGCAGCAGGTGTATAGCACCCCCACAAAACTACGACCACAGGCCTTGTTGGGCAGAAAACTATGCTTCTTCTTCAGGCTAAAACACACGCAGCTCTTTGGGGGCTGTCACCTGACGGCATGTGCAAATCATAGTCGTCTTTATTTAGATGATTTTTTATATTCGTCAGCAAATGAGCCAAACATCGAACCAAATTTGCCTAGTTGACGACCTACTGCACGAGCAGCTTTACCGCTGGATTTTTTATCCGACGTACGCGTATGAGAAGCCTTTTTCTCTTTAGAGGATTTTTCGGTAGCAGCAAGCGACTCTTGCGTCGCACGCTTGGTTTGACCAATCATCTTTCCGAGAGCATGAGAGCCTTTATCTACCGCCTGAGTTGCTTCTTTACCTAGGCGTTTACCTGCTTCCTGTGCCGCCAAACTTGCGCGAGCTGTCGCCTCACCCGCCTGGGCAGCAAGGCCGCCATTAAGTCCTAAATGCGCTGCTTCCTCATCAACAATCATGAAACCTTTTTGATAACCACGGAGCATCTCAAGAGGGATTTCAACGGACCCCACCAAAGAACGTGCCGTGCCACCGTCACCTACAAAAAAAGTTTTAACCGCCCCGGTGTGCTCGTCAAAGGCGATGTCGTTGGCATAACCCAACTCACGACCCGTATTGGTCTTAACATCCATGCCTTCCCAGAGAATGCAGTTGTCCCAATCAAGACCTAAGCGGCTCCGCGCCTTATCATCAAAACTTTCCATTACCCGCGTGGCATAGATACCGTCTGCGTAAAACTCACAGGAGTCCAGCGCCAAAAAAACGTCCTCACGTTTAAACATCATCGCCACGTCGCGACGTTTAACCAAAAACCCCACTAGGCGCTTGCCGCCAGGCGCAAATACCGCCATATGAACCTTGCCCATGCGCAAAGGTTTTTTGTCGGAGGCATTTTCGGGCGTCGTCAATTTTCCGCGTTCATCGCGAGGAATATAAACTGCCGTGTTGTACAGCTTGTTTGCCTGAAGCATGAGGTCTCCGTTCAAAAGTACACATCAAAGCAAATGGAGAAAGGGACACCATCGCTCGACAGTGTCCCCAATTATTTATAAAGCAAAACGTAAAGTACTATCTAGCTGTTTACTCGGTGTCATCCTCTTTGGAGTCCTCGTCCTCAGAAACTACCTCAATGTGAACACCCTCGGCAGCAGCCTCGGCCTCAGCAGGCATATCCGCTGCGGCAGCAACCTTGTCCTGAACAGTATGCATGACATCCTGAACCTGCTCAGAGGTGCTGCTTACAGCGCTGGAGAGTGAATCGCGAATCTGGTCCATGCGTTGACGAGCCAAATCAACCTTGGCACGCAGTTCATCTGTTGCAGCTCCTGGATCAGCCTTGGTGCTTGCCATCTTCTCGTTGACAATGCGAGCACCGCGCTCATAGGAATCAACAGCGGTATCCCACACATCGTTAACCGCATCGGCTGCCATAGCGCGGCTTTCGGCACCCGTACGGGGAGCCAGCAAAACACCAGCAGCAAAGCCGGCAGCAGCCCCAACGAGGGTTCCGCAGAGAAGACTTGCAACGTTTTTAGCACTCATGGAAGTTCCTCCTGTCAGTAAGCCCCCCTCGGGACTTATTCTCAAACTCCAGAACAAGTATACCCGCGTTGGGGTAAATCCGTAGCCTTAACGTAAAATCCGAGGTTCAGGCATTGAGTCAAGCAAATCGTCAGCAGAGGTATTTGGCTGCTCTGCAAGTTCTGCTTCCTCATCTTCCTCTAGCTCAAGCTCAGGCTCCTCATCATCCATCGCTTCAAGCTCTGCATCCTCATCTTCTTCTAACTCAGGATCCACGTCGTCCATAGTTTCGAGTTCTTCTTCCACAGACTCCGACTCATCCTCACCAACATACTCATCTTCATCTGCTGTATCGAGGCTCTCAACCATAGCAATCAGACCCCGAACTGTTGCCTTAACATCGGGCTTGGGATCTGAACCATCGGTGTATGCCCATTGTAATAACCAAGAAGCGCTCACCAGAGCTCCTGCAACCAAAACGTCATCTGTACAAACGAGCTCAATGTCCCAAGCACGCGAATCATCGGCTACCGCAAAGGTGCGGCCCGAGAGCGTATCTCCTGCGATATCAGTCTGTGCAAGCAGCTCTACTGTTGTATGCTCCAAAAGGTGTGCGAGCTCGGTATTGCCCATCACATCCTTGAAAGTTTTGCTGCTATCACCCAAGCACACATGATCAACAATGTGTGGAAGCAGGTAGTACACACGAGCAGTACCTTCAAGGTCGTCGCTCGTCATCAGAGGGGCATCATCAGCAAGATGCACACGCGCAGTAAGCTTGCGCGGACCTACCTCGACTCGCGTAATCTCAAAGAACTGTGACATATCGTCTCCTCGCTATTTCTGATATCTCTGCGCTACTGCCTCAGCGCTCGGTATCTATCTCTCTCGTTATTGTAGTGCTTGGGCTGTGCTCTCATCGGCCGAGCTAGCTATCTTGCCGTCAACGGAAGTGTCTTTTTGTGGAGCCTTAACGCGCAACATTGAGACGCGGCGCCCTCGCGTAGATTGCACGCGGAAGACATAGCCTTCAAGTTCGAGCGTCTCACCAGGATGAGGCAGACGATCGAATTGCTCGATAACAAAACCTGCGATGGTCTCATACTCCTCTGAGTCTTCAATAGGCCAGCCCAAATCAGCGGCATCCTCAATGGAAAAACGACCATCTACCAGCCATTCATTTTCACTCAGCTGCGTTAGATATTTGTTGTCGGGATCAAACTCGTCTTCAATCTCGCCAACAACTTCTTCAACTATGTCCTCAACAGTAATCACGCCCGCCGTGCCACCATATTCATCCACAACAATGACCATTTGATCGTGACTAGATTGCATCTCAGAAAGAAGCGGAATAATGTCTTTCGTATCGGGCACAAAATTTGCCGAACGGATAAAACCCGAGATAGGTTCATCTGTAGCAGACTCATCAATAATAGGTTCAATAATATCTTTGATGTGTGCAATGCCAACGATGCGATCAACTGTATCGTGATACACGGGGACGCGAGAGTAGCCTGTACGGCGCATGACCTTGAGCACTTCGCGCAGGCTCGTCGTATCCTCAAGCGCTGTCATGTCTACACGCGGCACCATAACCTCACGGGCAATGGTATCGCCCAGGTCGATAACCTCATGAATCATCGACTTTTCTTCTTCGGTGAGCTCGTCGGAATCGGTGACCATATAGCGAATCTCTGCTTCCGAAACATCGAGACGGTCATCGGTGGATTTGATACCAAAAGCAGTTGCAAGCCCATTGGCAGAAGCCGAAGTAAACCATACAAGCGGTTTTACCAGCTTGGCAAAGCCATTAAGAAATCCGACCACACTTTTGGAAACCCCTACAGCATTTGCCATGGCTATGCGCTTGGGCACCAACTCACCAACAACAATGGAGAGATAAGAAACCAGCAGGGTGATAAGAACGGGTGATAAAACTCTCGCAGTGGATGCTACAAGCCCACGATCCACCAACCAAGCTGCAAAGGGTGCAGACAGATTGGTTGCCGCAAAAGCAGAGCTCGCAAAACCCACCAGCGTAATAGCCACCTGAATAGCAGCCAAAAAATCGCCCGGTTCCTCAATGGTCTTGGAAACCTCAGCTGCACGCTTGTCGCCCTCTTCTGCCTCATGGTCAAGCACGGCTTTTTTAGCAGTCGACAGAGCCATCTCTGACATCGAGAAAAACCCATTGACAAGCGTTAAAAGAATTGTGACAAAAATACTCAGCGCAATATCCATATAGGGGGCCTCTAGTTCAAAGGAACGATGTTATCGGAGTCCTTAAAAATGTGATTAGCGGGAACAAAGCCGCGCACACGCGATAGTGGATAAATACGCGAATGCGCACCAATAACCGTACCAGGATTGAGGACGCTATTACATCCCACTTCAACCCAATCACCCAATATGGCACCAAATTTGTGTAGACCAGTTGCGATTTGCTCGTCGCCTGCCTTGACCACCACGTTGCTGCGATCGCTTTTAAGGTTGGAGGTAATGGCACCTGCGCCCATATGAGCGTGCCAACCCAAGATGGAATCACCCACATAGTTGTAATGAGGAACTTCTGCATTATCAAAAATGATGACATTTTTGAGTTCTGAGGAATTGCCTGCCACAGAACCTTTGCCCACAATGGCGCTCGTTCTCACAAAGGCACAGTGGCGCACCTGTGCCTCATGATCAATGATGGTCGGACCCCCCAGAAAAGCAGAATCAAACACCTTGGCATCGCGAGCGACCCATACATGCTCTGTAATCTGCTCGTATTCACTGCTTGGCAAAGTGGGGCCCAACTCAAGAATAAAGTCCTTAATGCCTGCAAGAGCCTCCCAAGGACAGTCAAACTTTGCCAGATAATCTCCCGCAATACTATGAGACAAATCGAACAGGTCCGAAATGCGAGCTTGCATTTTGGGTTCCTTTCCCTCTTTCCTTACCACTTACAAAGATCTACGGTGCTCAAAGCTTAAATAACGACTACTCCTCAGGCTTAATAACTTCAAGTCCACCCATATAAGGACGCAGCGCCTCGGGAATCGTAATGGAGCCATCGGGGTTTTGGTAGTTTTCCATAATGGCTGCCATAGTACGACCAACAGCAAGGCCAGAGCCGTTAAGGGTATGAACAAAACGTGTACCCTTAAACTCCGCCGGATCTTTATAGCGAATGCCAGCACGGCGAGCTTGAAAATCCCAGCAGTTAGAACAGCTAGAAATCTCTTTATAGTTGTTATAGCTCGGCAGCCACACTTCAATGTCATAGCATTTACGAGCAGAAAATCCAATATCTCCTGTGCAGAGAGTCACCACATGATAGGGCAAACCGAGCAGCTGCAAAATTTGCTCTGCTTCCTTAACCATAGATTCCAGCTGATTCATAGAGTCTTCGGGGCGCGCAAATTTGACCATCTCTACCTTGTCAAACTCATGCACGCGGATGATGCCACGAGTATCGCGGCCAGCAGAACCCGCTTCTTCACGGAAGCATGGTGTAAAAGCGGTGTACCACAGGGGTAATTTAGAACCATCCAAGATTTCACCGCGGTGAATGTTGGTAAGCATAACCTCAGCGGTAGGAATCAGATACATTCCACCCGAAACGTGAAAAAGATCCTCATCAAATTTGGGTAGCTGACCGGTGCCAAAAAGCGAGTCATAGTTGGTCAGAACAGGTGGCCACCATTCCTTAAAGCCCGCCTTTGCATGAGTTTCTAGCATGAAGTTGATGAGTGCACGCTCCATACGAGCGCCCATGCCACCCAGCAAATAAAAGCGTGAGCCAGCAATTTTGACACCGCGATCAAAATCGATCATACCCAGCTCGGGACCCAAATCCCAGTGAGCTTTGGGGGTAAAGTCAAATTGCGTTGGCTCTCCCCATTTGCGGACCTCAGGGTTGTCGGAGTCATCCTTACCATAGGGAACGCTGGGGTCGGGAATATTGGGGATAGCGGCAAGCAAGTCAAAGAGCTGCTTTTCCACATCCCCACGATCTTCATCGAGTTTTGCAATACGCTCCTTGTTTGCAGCAACAGCTGCTTTAGCGGCTTCGGCCTCTTCGCGCTTTCCTTCGCGCATAAGAAGACCGATTTCCTTGGAACGCGCATTACGATCTGCCTGTAAGCCTTCAACCTCAGAAATAAGAGAGCGGCGTTGCTCATCCAATTCAAAAAACTTTTCGCGGTCCCAGTAAGCATTCTGTCTATCTGCGCAAGACTTATCTACCGCGTCAGGATTTTCACGAACAAATTTGATGTCGAGCATCGTGTCCCTCTCGTCCTTCTGTTTCTTGCAAACTCAAAACTGCGAGCCTGTATCTCTCGTGCAACGTTGCAGCCAACAACCTAGCGATAAAGCCGCGCTATGCTGTCGTGGCATATTCTTTCCAAGTATATACTTGTAGGCGTCCAGCACGTCTATGGGCATATATGCTAACAACGACAACATGCGATTTATACGAGTAGATAACAGATTTTGAGCTGTTTTGACATAGGAGGTTATTCCATGGCTGCCATTTCTCAGTTTTTTACTTGGCTCTTTAACGACAAGGTCGGGGTAATCTGTCTGCTTTTGGGTGGCGTGCTGCTTTTCTTCATCATTGCGTGGTTTCTTGAATCCAAAACGCGCAAGCAGTACTTCAATCATGCCAAAAGCAAGGACGACTGGAACCTTTTTGACGACGATGATGATTCCGAGAGCGGTTGGTCTGCTTTTGATGAGGATAATAAATAGGCCCTCGAGCTGCGTATATTCATAAATCCTACAGCTGACAAGCAGGCCGTCCCAATCTAAAGCTGGAACAACTGAGGGTAGAGCGTGCGAGAAAAGCACGTGTCCGCACTTTCAACGCGTCTTGTAGCGGTGTATCGTGTATCAGAAGCCACATTGCATTTCACGTCAGCTGCCAAACGCCACGTTCTACTTCATACCGTTTCACTCCGTCTGCCAGAAGCCACGTTCTACTTCACTTTTTTAGCCAAAAGCCACGTTTCATTTCACGCAGAAAAAATCTACCTGGGCAAACGTCAGGCCCTTTGAAATAGAATGTGGCTTTTGACATTTTTTCTGAAACAGAACGTGGCGTTTGGCAAGCAGGGCCGC